>NZ_JBLKNX010000004.1:0-363708 GCF_051414055.1 Halosimplex halobium | reverse complement strand
AACGGCCGCGCCCGCGGCGCTCGCGACCAGCGCCATCGCCGCCGCCGTCGCGCCCGCGACGCCCGAGACGACCAGCGAGTGCCGGCCCGGGCGGCGGGTGACCTCCGTCCCGCTCACGGCGACCACCTCCCGGGTCGGGACCGCGGTCGCGGCGCCGTCGCGGCGGTCATCCGGACCACCGCCTGCGCGCGCGTTCGAGCGCCTCGGCCAGCCGCTCGTCGCCGCCCCAGTCGACGACGCGCACGTCGCTGCCCCGCAGGTCGTTCAGCCGGTTCGACCGGTCGACGGCCGCCAGCCGCCGCCCCGGCGTGTCCGACGCCGTCGGGTCCGGGCTGAGGACGGTGACGGCGTGGCCCCGGGCGTGCAGCGAGCGGGCGATCACCGCGCTCGTCTCGTCGGGCATCGGCGAGACGAACACCACCTGGGCGTCGTCGTCGAGCCGCTGGGACAGCCGGCGCAGCCGGAGCCGGACGTACACCCGCCCGTCGGGCGGCAGCGGCGACAGCGCCGGGTGGGTCGACAGCAGCTCACGGGCGCGAGCGCGGTGGGTGGGCCCCGCGCCGGGCGACAGCCAGACGCTCTCGGCCGAAAACGCCGCGATCCCGACGCGGTCGCCCGTGTCCAGCAGCGAGTTGAACACCCTGCGGGCGGCGTCGATGCCGCGGTCGACCGCGTGGGGCCCGTCGTCGCCGGTCTGGAGGTACGCCTCCGGCCGCAGGTCGAGGACGACGACCACCGTCGCCATGCGCTCCTCGCGGAACTCCATGGTCGTCAGCGTCCGGTCGCGGGCGTAGGTGTTCCAGTCGATCCGCGAGAGGGCGTCCCCGTGCTGGTACTCCCGCAGCGACGCGAACTCCGTGCCCTCGCCCGACGAGTCCGTCGGGACCCGGCCCGTGTACGGCGAGGTGAGCCCCCGCAGCGGCACCGTGTCCGTCGCGTCGACCGGCGCCAGGCAGGTGATCGCCGCCCGTTCCGTCTCGACGTCGAGCTCCCGCTCGCGGCTGCCGCTGGCGTTGCGCGCGAGCACGGTCAGCCCCTCGAAGCGGTAGGCGCCCCGGCGCGCGAGCACCTCGTAGGAGAAGGTCATCCGCGAGCCCGGCCGGAGCGCGGTCGCCGCCCGCGCCGGCCCGTCGGTGACCGCCAGCGCCTCCGGTACCTGCTCGACGACCCGCAGGTCCGGCAGGACCGCCTCGCCGACGTTCTCGACGACCACCGTCACCTCCACGGTGTCGCCCGGCTCGGGCTCGTCCTCGGAGAGGCGCCGCTCGACTGCCAGCGCCGGCTCGGGCGCCTCCGTCGTGTTCGCGTACGCGAGGTAGCCGACGCCGGCGACGGCCGCGAGCATGAGCGGTCGCGAGCGCACGAGCGCGCCCAGCCCGGCCGAGCAGAAGACCAGCGCCGCGAACCCGACCCAGTGGTTGGTCGACCGTACCCGCGAGGAACGGACCGTCACTGCCGACGGACCCGGCGTCTCCGCGTCCGCACCCGCCGCTCCCTCGGCTGTCGCCGCAGCCGCCGTTTCCGTCTCCGCCCCCGCTCCGTCCCGTCCGCTCGCTCCCGCCGACTGCGACTCGGTCCCGTCGCCAGTGTCGACCGACGGCTCGTCGGCCTCGTCCATCACCGCACGGCCGCCGTCCGGCCGCTCCGGGGCCGACCGCTCGCCCTCCGAGCCGCCGGTGTCCGGCCGCCCGTCGCCCGGTCGCTCGCCCTCCGAGCCGCCGGTGTCCGGCCGCCCGTCACCCGGTCGCTCGTCGTCCGACCGCCCGTCGTCCGGCCGCCCGTCGCCCGGTCGCTCGTCGTCCGACCGCCCTGGCTCGTCCTCACTCATCGTCGTCCCCCGGTCGTTCGTCGGCGTCGCGCCGGTCGTCGGGCTCCAGCAGCCGCTCGATGGCGTCGACCGCCCGGGCGGCGCGGCGCTTGAACGGCGACTCGCGGTCGAGCAGTTCGCGCAGCCGGTCGGTCGTCGGCGCCTCGGGCACCCGACCGGTGAAGAACGCGGCCGCGAACGGGTCGTCGGTCCAGGTCCCCTCGTCGAGCGCCCGCCGTGCCTCCTCCGGCGAGCAGCGCTCGCGCCGGCGGATCGTCTCCGCGGCCACGTCGCCGATCTCGTCGCTGATGCGGCGGCGCTCGGACTCGTTGAACCGCGTCAGCCGCAGCCGGCCGAGCCGCCGGTCCAGGTCGTCGCCCGGCGTCGGCAGCTCGACCGCGAGCTCCGCGTCCGGCGTCTCCGCGTAGTCGAGCTCCGTGTGGCGCCGGCGCTGGACCTGCGCCACCGCCCCCAGGAGGAGGACCAGTCCGACGACCAGGACGAACGGGTCGCCGGTCGGCAGCGGCGTCGTGATCTGTGGGACGGCGAGCGCGGCGAGCCCGACGACCCCCAGGATCACCCCCAGCGTCGCCGTGACGCTTCGGCTCATCCGCCGCCCGCCCTCCCGTCGCCGTCCACGTCACCGCCGCCATCCGCGTCACCGCCGCCATCCGCGTCACCGCCGGCGTCCGCGTCGGCGTAGGTCGCCTCGATCCGCCGCAGCGTCTCGACGGCCGCCCGCTCGCGCTCGTCGGTCGGCTCGGCCCCGCCGTAGCGCACTTCCTCGAAGATGTCGGTGAGCCGGGCCACGTCCGCCGGGTCCATCCCCGCGGCCGTCGCGGCCGTCGCGAACTCCGCGGGCGTGCTCGACTCCGGCCGGTCGACCGCGAGGTGCTCGGTCATCGCCGCCCACGCCCGGTAGACCTCGTTCTCGAACTCGTCGGTCTCCTCGATGCGGTCGGCCGCCCGGCCCGCGGCCGCGCCGACCGCCCGCACGTCCGCCGACGGCTCCGGCTCGGCGTCGTCGTCCTCGCCGCCGGACTCGTACTCGTCGCGCTGGTCGTGGTTGCCGGTCAGCACCAGCGCGGCGACGGCGACCAGCGTGGCGACCACGAGCACCAGCAGCGCGGTCGTCGAGAACGACGGCGCCGCGACCGTGCTCTGGCCGCCGAACAGCCCGCCGCCCTCCTGTGCGGGCCGCCCGCCGTCGGCCAGCGAGAGCAGCCCCGGGTCCGTCCGGCAGGTCGTGAAGAGCAGATAGAGGAAGAAGCCGGGGTAACCGACCACGAAGACGGCGGCCAGCCCCGTCGCGGCGTCGTCGAGCCAGCGCCCGACGGAGAACACGCCGAAGATCCCGAACAGCAACAGCAGCTGGACGAGCGGCTGTTTCAGCCACGGCTGGCAGAACTGGAACGGCGTCCCCTGCTCGAAGTCGAAGTCGAGGTCAAGCACCGAGTCCCGCTGGCTCCTGCTGTCGCCGGTCGACTCCTCGGCGGGGGTGCGGTCGCCGCCCAGCTCGTCGGGCTGGCCGGCGTAGCCCGCGCCGGCCGACGGGTCCGGGTTCGTCGTCGAGTCCAGCGTCGCCGCTGCGAAGGCGATCACCGCGACGCACAGGACCGCGAGGGCGACCGTCCGGGGACGCAGGCGTGACGGATCCACACCCGTTCTAGTGGATTCTGACCCTTAGGGGTACCGGGCGCGGGGACCGGAAATTGCCCGTGTGACCGGCGCCGATCCCCGACCGACAGGTGCCCCTCGCCGACCCACCGGCGCGCCCCCCGACCCACTGGCGTCGCGGCGGTCCGCTGGCCCGCTCAACGGTTCGTCGACGGCTTCGGGGGCATGTGTCGCTTGTGTCGCGTCGCCGCGCACCACTCCTTCAGTCGGGTCACGACCGAGCGGTCGATCCCCAGGCGGTCGGCCACCGCCCGTGGTTCCCGCCCCTCGTCGACGTGCAGGCGCAGCACCCGGTCGACCGTCTCGGCGTCGACATCGAGTCGCTCCGTGTCGGTCGCGTCGCCCGGCGGCGCGCGGTCGTCGCCGTCGAGCACGTCGACCGGCAGGTCCATCGCCCCGGCGAGCGCGCGGACCTCCGTCCGGTAGAGGTCGCCGAACAGGAAACAGTCGACGCCCGTCTCACCGTACTTGGTCGCCGACCCGAGCAGCCTGGCCGTGCGGTCGACCGGGCCGACGACGAGCGCCTCCCTGCGGTTGGCGAAGTAGTAGGCCGTCGCCGTCCGGAACCGCTCGACGGCGTTGTCCGTCGCGACCAGGTCGTCGGCGGGGCCGCCCGCCGCCCCGACCGTCTCCTGGAAGGCCGCGAGCACGGGCTGCAGCTGCAGGCGCCGGTGGTCGATCCCCAGCATCTCCGCGACCGTCTCGGCGGTCCGGGCGGTCGCCTCGTCGGTCAGCCCCGCCGGCATCGCGAGCCCGAGCACGTCCTCGGCGCCGACGGCGTCGACGGCCAGCGCCGCCGCCGTCGCGGTCGCGACCCCGCCGTCCAGCGGGACGACCAGTCCCTCCGCGTCGGCGTCGGCCACCAGGTCGACGAGAAACTCCGGCAACAGCTCCTGGAGCCGCCTGAGCGCGACGGCGGTCGTCGCCAGCCCGGTCTCGTCGCGGGGCAGGTCCAGCACGCGCGGGTGCCTGGCCGCGTCACTCACGGCGTACCACCGCCGGCGTCGATCGGTTCGCGTCGTTCGCGTGGCGTCGGTCGGTCACACTCGATCCGCGCGGCCGGCCGTCCTTAGCGGTTACCTACATACCTATTATGGAACCCCTGTAGCCCTGATACACCTAATACTCGATCCCCGCGGCGGAGTCGCCCCGTGTGGGTCACGGATAGCTTCCTGACAGGATAGCGTGACCCTACCGGCGGTTGGTCCCCCGGGAGCGACCGCTTCGCCGCTCAGTCCCGCCGGAGGACGACCTCGGTCGTGAAGTCGACAGACCGCAGCTCGTCGAGGCTGTCGACGTCGAGCTCCCGCTCGGTGAGGCTCGCCTTCTCCGAGCGGAGGACGCCGGTGCGGCCGTCGGCGACGAAGACGGGCTCGAAGCCGGCCGCGTCGAGCGTCTCGACGAACTCGTCGTACTCGCCGGTCTCCTGCAGATACCACGGGTGGATCTCCAGGAAGAGCACCGCGAGGTCGCCGCGGTCGAGCAGCTCCGACATCCCGCGGACCACCTCGTACTCGTAGCCCTGCACGTCCATCCGGACCGCGTCGACGGCGTCGAGGGCCACCCCCTGGTCGCGGAGCAGGTCGTCGAGGCGCCGGACGGGCACCTCGACCTCGTCGACGAAGTGGTCCATCCCCATCGTGTCGCCGACGGTGCCCCAGTTGCTGTGCGTGGAGACGTGCATCGTCGTCCGCCCCGACGACGACCCGACGGCGCACTGGTGACACGACACCGACTCCTCGAACCCGTTGAGCGCGACGTTGTCCTCCAGGAGCGCGACGTTGTCCGGCAGCGGCTCGATCGCGATCACCTCGCCGTCGCGCCGGCTCAGCGCCGGGTACTGGAGGGCGAAGTAGCCGATGTTCGCGCCCACGTCGACCACCGTCAGCGGCCCGCGGTCGTCCTCCAGTCGAGCGAGCTCCCGGCGGTAGGCCTCCGTCGCCAGCGGCTCCCTGACGCCGTCGCGCAGCAGCTCCCGCGACAGGCCCTCGTCGAGGGCGTCCACCCGCAGCCGGAAGTCCAGCACGTCGAGTTCGAGGTAGCGGTCTTCGTCGTTGTCCCGGAGGTGGGTCCGGAACCGGTCGGTTCCCCCGAGCAGGTCGGTGACGTAGAGTGACGCCAGACGATACCGCGAGAGCGCGGCCAGGCCGCGGGCCACCCGCAGGCGCGACCTGACGTACGGCAGCGCCGCACGCGGGTTCGACAGCGCCGTTCGTAGCTTGGAGACCACCCGCTGCATCTGTGGTCGTGTCCACCGCGCAAGTCCGTATGAGTATATATCGCTTACAGCCACTCCGCACGACTACGTTCGCTCTCTAGCGGGCCGTACCGGATAGGGACGGGCGGGTAGCGCCGAATTTACTATTCCGTCACATCGTCCAAGGGTACGACGAGCATGCACGCGAATCAGTCGGTGGGACGGCTCTGTGGCGTCCGCGGCGAACCGGGCGGACGGGGGTGTCGATGACCGTCGTCGTCGGGGAACCGACCGTCGAGGGGTCGACGATCGAGTGCGAGGTCACGCCGTCGCGCGAGCTCCGGCGGTTCTTCGCCGGCGACACCGTCCGCGTCGACTACGACGCCGACATCTCGGATGTGCCGCCAGCGATCGCCGCCATCCCGGCGCTGGCCCACGTCGCGCCGGTCGCCTGGGCCAACGGGGCCGACGTGGCGGCGCCGGCGGTCGACCGGGCGTTCCTGGACGCGCTCGACGAGGTCGGCGACGCGCTCGCGCGGATGTACCCCGAGTTCGTCGACCCCGGAGCGGTCCGTCCGGACGAGGTCGTCCGGGCCGCCGACGAGCAGCCGGCCGAGGCGTTCGACGACAGCGGCCTGCTGTTCACCGGTGGGGTCGACTCCGTCGCCAGCTACGTCCGCCACCGCGAGGCGGAACCGACGCTGATCGGCGTCCAGGGGTGGGTCGTCGGCCCCGACGAGGACGACCGCTGGCGCGGGTTCCGCGAGCACGTCGAACCGTTCGCGGACCGCCGGGGCCTGGACTGTCGGTACATCCGGTCGAACGCCCTCTCGGTGCTGGACACCCCGATGCTGCAGGCCCACTACAAGCGCTACGTCGACGGCGCCTGGTACAGCTCCGTCGGCCACGGCCTGGGACTGCTCGGCCTGTGCGCGCCGCTGGCCCACGCGCTCGGCCTCGGGACGGTCCACATCGCGGCCAGCCACACCGCGGCGTTCGACGAACCGTGGGGCTCGCACCCGGAGATCGACGACCGCGTCCGCTGGGGCCACACCCGCGGGAACCACGACGGGTTCGAGCTCACCCGCCAGGAGAAGGTCGAGCGCATCGCCGAGTACGTCGCGGAGACGGGCGAGCGGTTCCCGCTGCGGACGTGTATCCACGACGACGCCGGCGGGAACTGCAACGACTGCGAGAAGTGCTACCGGACGATCGCCGGGCTCGTCCTCGCGGGGCTCGACCCCAACGAGTTCGGCTACGAGGCCGACGAGCGGACGTTCGACGAGATCCGCGCGGCCTTCGAGCGGCGGGCGTTCGTGATGGACGAGCACACTCGCTTCCACTGGGAGGACATCCAGGACCACGTCGACCTCGACCGGACGTTCCCCGTCGACGGCGCGACCGCGTTCTTCCGGTGGCTGGAGGGCGTCGACGTGGCCGCCGTCGCCAGCGAGGCGGGCCCGCGGCGCAGCGAGCGGCTGGCCCGGACCGTCGCGCGGCACCTCCCGTATCCCGTCTACGCGTCGCTGTATCCGGTCTACCGGAACCTCTCGCGGCTCGCGGCCGGCGACTCGTAGCCCGCCCTCGCCGCGCGGCGAGAGACCCCCGTTCGTCCGCGTCGTCGCTCCGGCGGTACCGCGTCGAGGGGACGACCCGCCGACCGGACGGCGTGGCGTGTGCCGGCCGGGGCGTTTTTCCGGTCGGTCCCCTACGGCCGTCGATCCGGACGGATGACCCAGTCATCGCCCTCCGCGCGGCCGGCCCGGGCGCTCCACACCCTCCTCGAGGAGGGCGAGGCGATCACCGTCGTCTGTCACAACAACCCGGACCCGGACTGTCTCGCAAGCGCGCTCGCGCTCGGCCGGATCGCGGCCGCGGCCGGCATCGACGAGCGCCGCATCTGCTACAGCGGGGAGATATCCCACCAGCAGAACCGCGCGTTCGTCACCCTGCTCGGCATCGACCTGAAGCGGTTCGACCCCGAGCGGGTCCGGGACCGCCCGGAGGGGTCGCTGCTGGCGTTCGTCGACCACTCGACGCCCGGCCGGAACAACCGGGTCCCGCCGGAGACGCCGGTCGACATCGTCGTCGACCACCACCCCGCCGAAGAGATCGACGCCCGCTTCGTCGACCACCGCGAGGCGGTCGGCGCCACCGCCACCATCTTCACCGAGTACGTCCGCGAGCTGGGCGCCGAGCCCGACGAACCCCTCGCGACGGGCCTGCTGTTCGCCATCCGCCGGGAGACGCTGGAGTTCCTCCGCGGGACGACCCGCGCCGAGTACGAGGCCGCCGGCTACCTCCACGAGCGGGCCGACACCGACCTGCTCCGCCAGCTGGCCAGCCCGTCGGTCACCGGCGCCACGCTCGACGCCATCGCCACCGCCATCGAGAACCGGCGGACCCGCGGCGCGGTGCTCATCTCCCACGTCGGCCGGACGACCGAGCGCGACGCCCTCCCGCAGGCCGCCGACTACCTCCGGACGCTGGAGGGCGTCGAGACCGCCATCGTCTTCGGCATCGTCGGCCGGTCGATCCACCTCAGCGGGCGGACCGTCGACTCGCGCGTCCACCTCGGCGACGCGCTCGACGACGCCTTCGGCGACGTGGGCACCGCCGGCGGCCACCGCGACATGGCCGGCGGCGAGGTCCCGCTCGGCGTGTTCGCCGACTACACCGCCGACGACGAGAGCCTGCTCGAAATCGTCGAACAGGTCGTCAGCAACCGCCTCGTCGCAGAACTCCGGCTGTCCGACGAGTCGTCGGGGTGAGCGAGCGGCTCGCTGCCGGTCGACCCCCCGCCCGCCGCTCAGACGGTCGTGTACCGGTCCTCGGCCCACGGGTTCGCCGTGTTCGAGTAGCCCCGTTTCTCCCAGTAGCCCCGCTCGGGCTCGGTGAGGAGGGTGACCCCGTCGACCCACTTGGCGCCCTTGTAGGCGTACTTGTGCGGGGTGACCACCCGCAGGGGGCCGCCGTGGTCGGAGGGGAGCGGGTCGCCGTCGAACTCGCGGACGAACAGCACCTCGCGGCGCATGCACTCTTCCAGCGGGAGGTTCGTCGAGTAGCCGTCCATCGCGCCGAACATGACGTGGACGGCGTCGTCGTCGACGCCGGCGCGCTCGGCGATCTCCGGGAACGGGACGCCGCGGAACTCGTTGTCGAAGCGGCTCCAGCCAGTCACGCAGTGGAAGTCCTGCCGTTGGGTCTCGGTCGGCAACTCGCGGAACTCGTCCCACGAGTAGGTCAGCTCCTCGTCGACGGCGCCGCGGACGGTGAACTCCCAGTCGTCGGGGTCGAAGTCGGGGGTCTCGCTCAGCGAGAGGACCGGAAATCGGTCGGTCTCGCGCTGGCCCGGCGGGAGCCGCTCGCCGTCGAACTCCTCGTGGATGTCGGTCACGTCTCTGACGCCCATGGACGCCCTTAGGTCGGGCCGCCCCTAAGCGACCGGTCTGAGAGTGCCGTCCCCGCCCGTCGCCCGCGGCGCCTGCGCCGGCCGGCCGACGGTTTATCGACCCGGCGCCAGTAGGTTCCGGCGACCAGCGATGCCCGTCATCAGACTCGAAGCCGACACGCCCGAGCGCACCCAGATCGGCGAGGGGCTCGTGAAGTTCGCCGTTCAGGCCGGCCGGCTGGAGACCGGCCGCGCTGAGGGGCGGTACTTCCTCCGCCACGACGACGGCTGCGCAGTCGACGGCCGGCGGATCGCCCCCGGCGACCCGTTCGCCTTCGACACCGAGTCCGGCGAGATCCGGTGTCTCGACCACGCCGAGGAGCGCGCCGCTACCGCCCGCTCCGAACGCGACTGACGGGGGAGCGCAACGCCGAGCAGACGCCGGGGGCGGCCCCCGCCGGTCAGTCGAGGGCGGCGACGACCGCCTCGACCACGTCGAGCGCCCGCTCGACCTCCCCGGGGGATTCGACGAACACGAGCGTCCGCGGCGGTCGCGTCGCCTTCGGCCGAACGCGCAGCCCCGCGTCCCGCGCCGCCGCGGCCGCTTCGTCGGGCGCCGCGCGGAACTCGATACGCGCCCGGTCGGGCTGGACGAGCACCTCGGCGAGTCGCCGCGACCCGGCGGCCACCGCGCAGGCGACCGTCCCGTCTGCCGTCGGTTCCGGCTCGGCCCGCTCGTCGACGACCGACAGCCTGTCCGCGCCCGCGGACCCCTCCGCGCTCGCGAGCGCGTCCGCGAACCGCACCGCGAGTTCCCGTCCGTCCGGAGCGTCGGGCATATCCCTGCCTCCGACCGGCGACCGGAAAACGGTCCCGCTCGTGAGCGGACCGGCGACGCCGACCGCGGGTTCCGCACAGTTGCCGAACCTGAAGCGGAACGAACATTTTTATGCGAGGGGCGTGCGACCGTCGAACTACGATGCGTCCCCGAAACACCCTCCCCACCGTTAGCCCCAGCCCCGGCCGCCTCCGCCGGCTGCTCGGCCGCGTCGGCGCCGTGGCCGGGAGTCTCCGCCCGCGTTCCGCCCGCGAGGCGGTCGACGCGGCGGCGTACGTCGCCCTCGTCGCCGCCGTCGTCGTCGCCGGCTACCTCCAGGGCGGCATGACCGTCGTCGTCGCGGTCCCGACCGTCCTCGGGATCGGGCTGGGCAGTATCGCCGTCCTCCAGGCCGTGATGGCGTGTCTGTCCGTCTCGGGCATGTTCGGCTGCTCGGCGCTGGCGCTGTTCGGCCAGCGCGCCGTCGAGAGCGACGACCGTCGCCCGGCGACCGGCCCGACCGTCACGGCCGTCGTTCCCGTCCACCGCGACGCCGCCGTCCTCGACCGCAGCGTCGAGAGCCTGCTCGCCGGCCGCTACGAGGACCTCCAGGTGGTCGTCGTCGCCGAACCCGACGACGACGCGTCGATCGAGCGCGCCCGCGAGTACGCCGCCCGCGAGGAGCGCGTCGAGGTGCTCGTCAACACCCGCTACCCCGGGAGCAAGGCCGGCGCCATCAACTACGCCGCCGAGGTGACCGACTCCGCGTACCTGGCCGTCTTCGACGCCGACGAGCGGGTCGACCCGCGGTTCGTCTCGACGGCCGTCGCCCGCCTCGACGACTGCGACGTGGTGCAGGGCCGGACCGTCCCCGAGCCCGACGGCCTCGTCGAGACGGTCGCCTACTACGAGTCGGTCGTGCTGGGCGACCTGAGCAAGCGGCTGCTGACGCTGGTGACCGACTTCACGATGGCCGCCAGCCGGACCGTCGTGATGCGCCGGTCGGCCTTCGAGGCCGTCGGCGGCTACGACCCCGCGATGCTCACCGAGGACTACGCCTTCGCCTTCGACTGCTACGAGGCCGGCCTCGACGTCGAGGAGCTGCTCTCGCAGGCCTCGACCATCGAGGGCGCCCACGGCGTCGCCGACTGGTGGGGCCAGCGCAAGCGCTGGATGACCGGCTACGCCCAGACGCTCCACGGCCTCCTCGTCGAGTGTCGCTCGCCGCGCAACTACCGGACGCTGCTCGCCCCGCTGCTCTGTGCGGGCTCGGTGCTGGGCAACGTCTTCATGCTCTCCCTTGTCTCGAAGGCGGCCGTCCTCGTCGTCAGCGGCGCGGCGACCTGGCTCGCGCTGCCGGTCGCGACGCTGGCCGGCGCGGCCCTCGCCCTGCGAGTCAGCGACGCCCGCCGCGGCCGGGTCGACGACGTGGGCCTCGCGTGGCTCGCGACGCCGCTCGTCCTCCCGCTGTACAGCCTCGTCGGCATCCGCGCCGCCGTCGCCTACCTGTTCACCTGGGACGGCGAGTGGTACAGCGTCGCCAAGGGTGTCTGACCACCCGGAGCGCCCGACCACGGCCCAACCGGTCACCGCTCCCGTCGGCGGCTGCGGGTCGCCGGCCGACATCGGCGACCCGGCGGCTCAGGCCACGTCGTCGAACCCCCACTCGTCGGCCCGCTCGGCGGCCTCCTCGCGGGCCTGCTCGCGGATCGCCTCGATCTTCTCGGCGTCGTCGAGGAACGCCTCGACCGCGCCCTGCTGGCGCTCGCCGGCGTCGCTACCGGCGTCGTCACCGGTCGCCGCCTCGCCGGCGTCGCCGCCCCGCCCGTCAGACAGGCGAGCGGGCGGCGCGGCGTCGCGGGTCCGGTCGGCCAGCGCCGGGTCGCCGGCGAGCCGTTCGGCGGCCATGCCGGGCGGGACGCGGAAGCTCGTCCGGTCGTGGACCGGGGCCAGCTCCGCGGGCGCGAGCGCGAACAGTTCGAGCCGGTACGGTCCCTCGGCGGCCAGGTCGGCCAGCGCCGGCGGGCCCGCGCGGTCGGTCCCGGTGTGGTAGGCCACGACCGGGACGCCCGCGCGGAAGGTGAGCACGCCCCGGCCGCGCTCGTCGAGCAGGAGCGAGTCCTGGGGCTCGAAGACGGCGTAGCCCGTGAGTTCGCGGTCCAGGGCGTCGACGAGGACGGTCCGCGGGTCCTCGACGACCCGCGACCGCAGCAGGCGGCCCTCGGGCAGCTTCATGGCGACTCGGGGACGACCGCGCTGCGGAAGCGGTCGGCGACCGCCCCCGAGTCGCCGTCACGGACCGACAGCGTCGCCGCCGCCTCGCGGTAGGCGCGGGCGGGCTCGCTGTCCGGGGCGTGGGCCAGCAGGGGTCGCCCGTTCCGGCGGGCCGCCCGCACCCGCTCGCTGGCCGGCACCGTCGCCAGCGTCGGCCCCTCGAAGTACCGCTCGGCCTTCGGCGCGATGCGGTCGATTGCGTCCGCGTCGCGCACCTTGTTAAAGAGGATCCCAGCCGTCCCTGTCCCGTACGAACTCGCGTACTCCTGGACCTTCAGGCCGTCCGACAGCGCCGGGATCGTCGGTTCGAGGACGACCACGACCCGGTCGGCCAGCACGACCGGGAGGACCGCTGCCCGGGAGGAGAGGGTAGCCGCCGAGTCCAGCAGGAGCACGTCGGTGTCGGCCGCCAGCGTCGCGACGACCTCGCGCAGGCGGGCGGGGTCGGCGGCCTCGAAGTCCGCGAGGTTCGTCCCGCAGGGGACGACATCCATCCCGTGGCGCTCGTAGACGGCCGCCTCGACGGGCGCGCCCCCCTCGACGAGCACGTCGTGCAGCGTCGTCTCCACGTCGGCTAGGCCGGCGTGGAAGAGCAGGTTCGCCATCCCCATGTCGGCGTCGACGACCGTCACGTCGTGCTCCTCGGCCAGCGCCATCCCCAGCGCGAGCGTGCTCGTGGTCTTGCCGGTCCCCCCTTTCCCGCTGGCGACCGCGAACGCCTCGACCATCATCCCGGGGTGGTTCCCCCTCTCCCAAAAACGTTCGGACCGGCGACAGGTGCGCGAACCCGGACCGGGAGGCGGCGCCGGGCGCGGAGGTGTGAGGATTCGGGTCAACACTACCGTCTTCCGTGGTCGGCACCCACATTTAGATCCATGTTCGTCCGCGGCGGACTTCACAGCGAATGTGGAGAGGGAACCAATGCAAACCGACAGTGCGGTCACCACGACCGAGGAATTACTTACTGCCGTCGCTGACCCGAAGCGGCGCAAGATACTTCGCTACCTCCGGGATACCGACGAGGAAGTGATATCGGTCGAGGAGTTGACGGACGCACTGGCGGCGGACCGCAGCGCGGCCACCGACCGGGACCAGCTCCACATCAGTAACCAGCACGTCCACCTGCCGAAACTGGCCGACGCGGGGGTCGTGGCGTTCGACCCCCGGTCGGGGACCGTCCGCTACACCGGCGGCGAGCGCGTCGGGGCGCTGCTGGAGTTCGTCGGCGAGGAGCTGGAGCCGACCGCCGCCGACGACTGACCGACTCGCGACGGCGACTCGCGTTCACGCGTCGTCGACGACCGTACAGACCGTGATCGTCCCGTCGCTCCGGACGACGACCTCGGTCCCCCCATACTCGAACGACACCTCGACCGGCGAGCCGTCGCGCTCCCTGTCGACCAGGCCGCCGAGCGCGTCCGGGTCGACGGCGTTTCCGAGCGGTTCGAGTTCGGAGACGGCACTGTCCGTCGCGACCGCGACGGCCTAGACGACGGCCGTGGCCGGTTCGCGTCGCCCCGTCCAGTCGTGACGGAGGAGTATCGGCTCGCCCGCCGACCCTCCCGTCGGGCTGTCGACGCCGGAACCGTCACCCATCAGGCCACCCCCGTGTCTCGCGCAGGTCCGGCTCCGCTGGGATCGTTCGTAGTACGCCTTTCATACAACATCGTCGGTGTCGAGCGGGAAAGAGTTGTTGTGAGAATTCGGGTGACACAGGCGGTCATGCACGGTCGCCGTCGAGTTGCCAGGTGAATATCGCACGCAGCACGACGACGAGGCTGTTGGTCTCGCCGGACCCCCAGATGGCGGTCTCGTCGAGCGGTTCGGGCGGCCGGTCGCCCTCGCCCGCGACGAGGACGCTCACGAGCGCGCGCCGCTGGTCGACCATCAGCAGGCGGCCGGCGGGCGTGTCCGACCCGACCCAGATCGAGTCGAACGGGTCGACCCCGGGCACCCGCTCGTCGAGGACCGCCCCGACGGAGTCGGAGAGTCCCGACACCCGGATCGAGACGCCGCGGTCGCTCGCGGCGGCCAGGCGGTCGACGACCTCGTCGGTCAGCAGCGACTCGACGGTCATGAAGACGACCTCCTCCTCCGCCTCGTCGAGCAGTTCGAGCACTCGTTCGTCCACCGTCTCCCGACCGGTGACGGTCCAGACGCCGCGCTGCTCGTCGGCACGGTCGACGGGTTCGACCGCGTCCAGCGCCTCGGTCAGCCGCTCGACGCGGTGTCGGTAGTACCGCTCGAAGTGACGGGCGCCCGTCGCCGCCGAGACCGGCCAGAAGCGCTTGGGCGTCGACTGGCGCACGTCGACCAGTCCCCGGTCCCGTAGCTCGGTAGCGGCGTCGTAGACCCGGGTCCGCGGAACGTCGGCCACGTCGCTCACGTCCTGTGCCGTCCCCTCGCCCAGTTCGACCAGCGCCACGAACGTCCGCGCGGCGTAGGTACTCAGGCCGAGTTCGGTGAGCTGTTCGACGGCGACCGACCGGGCCGACTCTGGTGGGTCCTGGGACATTGGATCACGCTCGCCGCGGGGCCGCTCGTCGGAGAGGGCCCGCGGCCGTCAGCGTGGTTGGGACCCTACTGGTGGCCGCGGGCCAGCGATAGGTTGGCGGTAGAGCCGTAAAATACTATTGTGATTATCTGAGTGAACAGATTCGGGCAACGGGTCGCCGCCGCCTCGTCCGTCGCGAGGGCGACGTGCCGCCAGCGACGGCGGACACGGGGATACTCGGGGATAGCGGCGCTATCGACCTATATATCGGTCGCACTCTCCCGATCGGGGGGGGCGGTGCGGGCAGTACACAAGGGGAAGTGGTTTTCATCTGGAGGAGTTACACCGGGCTAGTGACCGGGCGACCGGGCGCTAGGTTGGGACCCTATGGATGACATCTCGAACACGGACCAGGCGATCGAACTGTTACAGGGCCTCGGGCTCAAGGAGTACGAGGCAAAGTCGTTTGTGGCGCTGACGCGGCTCCCGCAGGCCACGGCCAAGGAGATAAGTGAGGTCTCGGAGGTGCCCCGCACGCGCGTCTACGACGCGGTGCGCGTGCTGGAGACGAAGGGGCTGGTCGAGATCCAGCACGCCAACCCCCAGCAGTTCCGCGCGGTCGGCATCGAGGAGGCCGCCGAGATGCTCCGGGCGGAGTACGAGGCCAAGACCGACTCGCTACGGGAGGCGCTCGACGGTATCGAGCCGGCCAGCGGCACCGACGAGCAGGACGGCACCCACGAGGTCTGGTCGCTCACCGGGCGCGCGGCCATCGGCAACCGGACCAGACAGCTCCTCGGGGAGGCCGACGAGGAGGCCGTCCTGATCCTCGGCTCGGAGGCGGTGGCCACCGAGTCGCTGTTCGACTCGCTCGCGTCCGCCGAGAACCGGGAGGCCTCGATCGTCGTCGGGACGGTGACCGAGGCGCTGCGGGACCGGGTCCAGGCGGCCCTCCCCGACGCCGAGGTGTTCGTCTCCGAGCTGGAGTGGCTCCGCGGGTCGGCCCTCGACGAGGACGTCGAGATCACGCGCATCCTGCTGGTCGATCGCACGACCATCCTGGTCAGCACGACCCACGGGTCCGACGCGGAGGCCGACGAGCAGGCCGTCTTCGGCCGCGGGTTCGACAACGGCCTCGTCACCATCGTCCGACGGCTGATGGCCACCGGCCTGTTGCCCGTCGACGACCCCGGCACCGACTGACCGACCGCTCCCCCGTCGTCTCACACTGTGAAACACCCGCGGTATCGGCTCCGCGACGTTTCACTCGGCTGTGGTATTACGTCGTGTCGTACCGATGACCGGCTCGCATGACACCGGATGCCAATCGGAACGGATCAGACGAGGAACGAACGGACACACGTGAGGCGACGCGGCGGGGCGTCCTCCGGGCGACGGGCGCGGGGGTGGCCGGCGTCGCCCTCGGCGGGCTGACGGGGACCGCGGCGGCCGACGAGGGGACGCCGCCGCGGCTGCACACCGACGGGAAGTGGGTGCGAGACGAGGAGGGCGAGCCCGTCAGGCTGCGCGGCCTCGCGACGGCGTCGATGGGGTTCTACGAGGTCGACGGGATCCACCCGAAGACTCCGACGGAGGTCGTCGGGTGGGCGAGCGACCCCGCCCGCGGCTGGTATCCCAACGTCGTCCGCCTGCCGGTCACCCAGTGGGACGTCGACCAGCTGGGCGTCGACGCGCTGGTCGATGAGGTGCTCCGGCCGGTCGTCGACCTGCTGGGCGAGCGGGGCACCTACGCGCTGATCGACTTCCACATCATCCACCCCTACACCGAGGCGGCGGCCGAGGACGCCGACTACGACACCAGCCCCGACGAGATCGTCCGGAACTTCTGGGGCGGCGTCGCGCCCGCCTTCGCCGACGACGAGCACGTCTGCTACGAGCTGTTCAACGAGCCGACCTACCCGATCTTCTGGAGCGACAACGGCGAGAACGTCGAGAGCCCCGAGGAGGAGTGGCTCCTGTGGCGCGAGACGGCCCAGCCGTGGGTGGACATGGTCCGCGAGGCGGCCCCCGAGACCCCCATCGTCATCGGGTCGCCGAGCTGGACCTCCCGGACGAACTTCGCCCCGGAGTACCCCTTCGAGGGGGAGAACCTGATTTACGCCGCCCACATCTACCCGGACAACGGCCAGCCCGACGAGTTCGACGACACCTACGGCGCGCCCGCCGAGGACGTGCCCGTCTTCGTCACCGAGTTCGGCTGGGACCCCTACAGCGACGGCCTCGACTACGGCACCAACACCGACTGGGGCCAGCCGTTCCGCGAGTGGGTCGAGGGCTACGAGAACATGGGGTGGGCCGCCTGGTGTTTCGACGACTCCTGGGCGCCGGCGATGTTCGACTCCCCCGGCGCGGGCGGCGCCGACGAGTGGACGCTGCGCTCGGCGCCCGAGGAACACGGCGGGTTCGTCCGCCAGTGGCTCGCCGAGACCTCCGAGGAACCGATCGCGCTCCACGACCCGAGTCGGACCGAGGCCACCGAGGGCGACACCGTCCAGTTCGAGGCCCGCGACCGGTCCGGCGAGGACCACTGGATCGACTCGCTCGCCTGGGCGTTCGGCGACGGCGCGACCGCCGAGGGCTGGTGGGCCTCCCACACCTTCGACGACCCCGGGCAGTACGACGTCACGCTCACCGCGACGAACGACGCCGGCGAGTCGACGACCCACGGGCTGGCGATCACCGTCACCGAGCTGACCGAGAAGGTCGCGACGGCCGACCCGAGCACGACCGACGCGGCCGTCGACGAGACCGTCGAGTTCGAGGCCCGCGACTGCTCCGGCGAGGACCGCTGGATCGACGCGCTCGCCTGGGCGTTCGGCGACGGGACGACCGCCGAAGGCTGGTGGGTCTCCCACGCCTACGAGACCGCGGGGACCTACACCGTCGCGCTCACGGCCACGGACAACACGGGCCACTCGACGACCCACGAGGTCGAGATCACCGTCGAGTGAGGCCGCCCGACTCGCGTCCGCGCGGACCGTGAGCGAGGCCGCGACCGACGCTCACTCCCCGGCCGCCGCGGCGTCGACCCCGACGCTCGCGCGGGTCCGGTAGAGCCGTTCGGCGAGCGCGACCGACGCCAGCGCGAGCGCGACGAAGACGACGAAGCCGGTCGCGTACCCCGACTCGCCGAAGCTGTCGACGAACAGCCCCAGTACCGGCGGGACGACGAACCCACCGAACGCGCCGAGGCCGCCGACCAGCCCCGAGGCGCCGCCGACGGCCTCCGGGACGTACTTCGGGACGAGCTGGAAGACGGCGGCGTTGGCGACACCGACCCCCACCGCCAGGCAGACCGTCGCCCCCAGCGCGGTCCCGTAGGTGCGCGTGACGACGAGCCCGAGCGCCGCGAGGCCGACGACGACGAAGCTCCCGACGGCCGTCACCTCGCCGCCGATACGGTCGCTGAGATACCCGCCCGGCACCCGCAGGACCGCCGCGGGCAGCGTGAACGCGACGGCCGTCAGCGCGCCGGCCCCCTGGACGCCCATCCCGTGGATCGCCGTCCAGTAGGTCGGCAGCCACACCGTCAGCGCCAGGAAGCCCCCGAAGGAGGTGAAAAACAGCGCCACGAGCGCCCACGTCCGCGGGATCGTTGCGGCCTCGCGGATCGACGCGAACGCGTCGCCGGCCGGGAACAGCTCCTGGCCGTACGCCTCGGCCCGCTGGCGCGCCTCGTCGGTATCGAGGCCCTGCTCTCGCAACTGGAAGGAGGGCGGGTCGACCGCCAGCGCGGCGTAGGCGACCGTCCCGGCGACGAGGAAGGCGAACCAGACGAGGTAGGCGGTCGTCAGCCCCAGCGCCGCCAGCGCGATGGGAAGCAGGAGCGTGAACAGCCCCGGCGAACTGTTGCCCAGCCCCGCGTACACCGCCAGTACCGTCCCCTGGCGGTCCTTCGGGTACCAGTAGGAAGTCTGGGTCGTCCCCACGGAGAAGGTCGCGATCCCGCAGCCGCTCAGGGCACCGCAGAGGAACACGAGCGGGTACAGCTCCATCGTCAGTCCGCCGGGGTAGGCCGTCACCAGCAGGACCGACAGGCCCGCCATCCCGACGATCGACAGGCTCAGGAGGACCAGGAAGGGCTTGCGCGGCCCGACATCGTCGACCCACGCGCCGAAGGGGACCCGCAGCAGCGACCCCGTCAGCTGGGGCGCCCCGACGAGCAGCCCGAGCGCCAGCCCGGACAGCCCCATCGCCGACTCGAACTCCGTCGCGACCGGCCCGTACAGCACCACGCCGGCGAAGCCCACGAAGAAGCCGAGCGTCGCCGACACCAGCCCCCGGCGCGAGCTCCCGCGTATCCGATGCACGCTCATACTGGCTCGAAATAGTACGCCCGTAATTTTGTTCCGATCCGTCTCGCAAATGCTGCACGCGATCGAACTATTTCGAAACGCTCTGGCCACTTTACCGAATATATTCGACCACACGTCCAGGCACGTCTCGCCGAGCGTCGAGCGGACCGGCCAGATCAGGGTTCGCCGTCCACCCTCGCCGGCGCTGCGCGTTCCCGCGCGGACGACAGCGGGCCGTCGAGCGTCGGTGGCGAAGCGTCGACCGCGCAGCGGTCGAACTCGTCGCAGAGCCAGTCGGCGACGGCCGCCGCGAGCCGGCGGTGGGCCGTCCCGGTCCCGATCCGCGCCGGACGGTCGCCGCGCTGGCCGGTGTACCACCCCGCCTGGGAGTGGTTCATCCCCTGGATGCGCTCGACGGTCGCGTCTGCGGGCAGATTGTCGCGGCTGTCGGCGAACTGCCCACGGTCGAGCACCGAATCGCGCGTCCCGACCACCGCCAGCGCGGGTATCCCGCGGACCGGACGGTCGCAGTAGGCGCCGACGAGCAGCAGGCCGTCGACGGCCTCGGGGTGGTTCCCGGCGTACCGACACGCCATCGCCCCGCCCAGCGAGTGCCCGCCGACGACCCATCGGGAGACGTTCCGTTCGCCCGCGAGCACCGCGTCGGCCCGACCGACCGAGAACACCGCGAGGTTCGCCCGCAGCTTCGGGACGACGACGGTGACGTTCGCGCGCTCGGCGATCCGCGCCGCCGTCGGGAGGTACGCGTCGGGCGCCACCCGACCGCCGGGGTAGAACACCACGCCGAGGCGCTCGACGTCGGGGCCGGCGTCCGAGACGACGAACCCGCCGTACTCCTCGCTCACGGTCACGTTCCCGTCGGCGCGGACCGACTCGCGGACCTCCGCCGGGGCGTGGTGCGCGAAGACCCCGAAGTACGCGTAGAACGCCAGCCCGCCCGCGAGCGCGAGGACGGCGACCACCGCGGCGACCCGGATCGCGATCCCTCGCGGGGAGCGAGCGCCGATCCACGCGCGGGCGTCGTCGACGGAGGGAAGCGACATACCCGACGTACGGTCGCCGACCCGGTGAGTCTACCGGACCGCTTCGCCGTCGAGCGCGTCCAGACCGAGTCCCTCGACGAGCGCGTCCCGTCCGAGCCCCGCGACCAGGTCGGCCGCCCGGTCGTACGGCGAATCGGTCGCCGCCTGGCTCTCCGGCCGGTCGATACCTACGTGGGCAAAAGCGCTGTCGACGAACGCCTCGCGGGCGGTCGCGTTCTCGAACAGCCCGTGGAGATAGGTGCCGAACGCGCGGTCGGTCGCCGCGCCGGCCCCGGTGTCGGGGAACGGTCGGTCCATGTCGGCGGCCCCGCCGTCGACGACCCGGGTTTCGCCCATGTGGATCTCGTAGCCCGAGACCCGTCCGGCGGCGCCTGCCAGCGGACCCGCCCCCTCCATCCGCCGGGCAGTCTGCTCGACCCGCTTGTCCGGCGAGAAGCGCGTCTCGACCGGCAGCAGCCCGATACCTTCGAGGGTATCGAGGTCGTCGGTGCTCTCGACGCCCGCGTTCGTGATGCGCTCGCCGAGCAGCTGGTAGCCGCCACAGAGGCCGACCACCGGGCCGTCGAACGCGCGGAGTCGCTCGGGGAAGCCGGCCGCCCGGAGCGCCCGCAGGTCGTCGACCGTGTTCTTCGTGCCCGGCAGGACCACCGCGTCGGCGCCGCGACCGGTGCCAGCGCCGACCGCCTCGGGGTCGGCGAGGTCGGCGTCCAGCGGGAGATAGACCACCCGGACGCCGGGTTCGCGGGCCAGCGGCTCCAGATCGGTAAAGTTCGAGATCCTGGGGAGCCGCGGGACGGCAACGGTGACCGCCCGCTCGTCGGGCACGCTGTCGTCGCGGCTCCGGACCGCCCGTTCGTCTTCGGCGGGGAGGTCGACGCTGTCCTCGGCGGGCAGACCGGGGTCGTCGTGGGGGATCACGCCCAGGATCGGGACGCCCGTCCGCTCCTCGACCTCCTCGATCGCGGGGTCGAGCAGCGACGCGTCGCCGCGGAACTTCGTCAGGACCGCGCCGGCGACCCGCTCGCGCACGTCCGCCGGCAGGAGTTCCACCGTGCCGACGAGGCTGGCGAACGCGCCCCCGCGCTCGATATCCACGGCGAGGACGATTCGGGCGTCGGCGAACCGCGCGGTCTCGATGTTCGCGAGGTCCCGCTCGCGGAGGTTCGGCTCGGCGATCGAGCCCGCCCCCTCGGCGACGACCACGTCGTGGGCGGCCGCGAGTCGCTCGTGGGCGCGGCGGGCCGTCTCGCGAGCGCGTTCCCAGTGGTCGTCGTAGTACTCGCCGGCCTCGTAGTGGGCGACCGCTTCCCCGTCGAGGACGAGCTGTGATTCGCTGTCCCCGCGGGGTTTGAGCAGGACGGGGTTGTGGTCCGTCGTCGGCGCGACGCGGGCCGCGCGGGCCTGGACGTACTGCGAGACGCCGATCTCGCCGAACGCGGTGTCGGACCCGGCTTCCGTGACGGCCTCGGCTTTCGGCACCGCCCGGGCGTTGTTGCTCATGTTCTGGGCCTTGAACGGGGCCACGGCGACGCCCCGGTCCGCGAGGAGCCGACAGAGGCCCGCGGCGACGGTGCTCTTGCCGACGTGGCTGGCCGTACCCGCGACGAGGATGGTCGACGCCATCTGGTGGTGTTTCCCGGTTCGGCCTCGGCCGGTAAATACGGGACGGGGTTCGACCAGCCGCGACGGTCCGACTGTGAGTGGCCCGGGGACGCATGGGGGCGCCCGGTCGGGCGCGGAGCGTGCGGTCGCTTCGGCGTCCCGCGGTCGACTACTCGTCGCCGAAGAACCCGCCGACGAGCTTGCGTTCGGCGGCCCGGAGGTGCTGTGTCAGGGTCGCGCGGGCGATGTCGAGGTGGTCCGCAAGCTCCGTCGCGTTCGTCTCCCGCGGCCGGCGGTAGTACCCGACGTCGAAGGCGTGCCGGAGGACGGTCCGCTGGCGCTCGGTCAGGTCCGCCACCGACGTGACCGTCTCCCGGTCCGTCGGGTCGGTCCACACCCGCGAGACGGTCACGTCGGTGAACGCCGCCGAGAGGGCCTCGTCGACCGTACGGACCGCGGTGATGTCGGGCAGTCGAACGGATACCGTTGCGGTGCCGTCCTCGACGACGGTCCGCTCGAACCGACCGCCGTGCGAAGCGAGCACCCCCTCGGGCGTTCGGCCGCGCACGACGACCTCACAGCCCACCGGTGTGTCGTCCCCGACGGTCGCTGACTCGATGGCGTCGACCGCCGCGGCCCGGTCGGCCACCGCGGACGGCGCGGCACCCTCGACCGTCGCGACGTACAGGGTCGTCCCGTCGTCGCGAGGGACCGCCGACCGGACCTCACAGCGCGCGTCGGCCGCCACCGCCGAGAGCGCGACCAGCGGGAGCGCGGAGTCGGCGACCTCGACGGTCACCGACTGCGGCCGGTCGGCCATCAGCGACCGCTTGCGGTCCGCGGCGCCGAGGGCGTATCCCACGGCGTCGGCGTACTCGGCGACCGCGGCGCGCTCGCGGTCGGCGGGCACCGTCGGGTCGGCGTCGTACACCGCGAGGACGCCGTGGCGGACCCCCTCGTGGCCGACCGGGACCGCGACGGCGCGTTCGAACCCGCAGTCGGCCGCCGCCCGTCGCCAGCCCTCGCTCTCGCCGCCCCGCTCGCCCGCGTCGGCGTCCGCGTCGACCGTCGCGACGACGAGTTCGTCCCCGGCGAGCGCGCGACAGGCCGGTTCGTCGGCCGGCGGGACGCCGGCCGGCCCGACGACCCGATCGACGTACGCCTCGGCCCCGGCCGCCCCCGCGGGGAGCGGTCGGCCGCTCTCGTCGGCGTGGCCCACCCAGGCACACGCGTACCCGCGCTCCTCGACGAGTTGCGAGCAGACCTGCGCCGGCAGGTCGGTCCCGCCGGTCGCGGCGGTGATGACGTCCAGCAGCGCGGTCTTCGTCTCCCGCTCGCGTTCGAGGGCGCGACGGGTCCGGTAGGACTCGACGGCGGCCTCGATCCGGCGCGCGAGCAGGTCGTCGCGCCCGCCCAGCGACCGCTTCGGGATGTAGTCGGTGACCGCGCGACCGATCGCGTCGCTGGCCACCGACTCGTCGCCCCGCCCGGTGATGAGGATGAAGGGACGCTCGTCGTCGCGGTCGCGGACGACCGACAGCAGGTCCAGCCCCGTCGCGTCGACCAGCCGGTAGTCCGACACGACGCAGTCCGGGTCCGTCGCCGCGAAGCGCCGCGACGCGGCGTCGAGGTTGGTCGCCGTCTCGACCGCGAACGACTCCCGCTGGTGTTCCAGTACCTGCGCGGTCGAGGCCGCCCACGTCTCGTCGTCGTCGACGAGCAGGACCGTCACGTCGTCGAGGTCCGCCGCCGGTTCGGCCTGTTTACCGGTGGCGTCGCCCGACTCGCTCACCCGTCTCGCCTCCCCGCCCCCGGACGCGCCGGTCGCCCGCGCGCCTGCCCGTCGCCGCTCCGGCGGCGCGCGTCCGCGGACGCTGTCGTGTCGGTCTCGCTCACTGCTCTCTCACGACCACCCAGGACGCCGCTCGATATTAACCCTGGTACCACCGTATGCAGGTGTCTCACTCCACGACGGTCGCGAGTCGGAGGTGCCGAGTCGGCGCGGAGCCGAAACAGTTGTTAGCAACCAGTCGACAGTGTCAGCGAAGGGGATCGATGCAGCTCGTCGACCCGATCGTCGTGGCGTACCTGCTCACGGCCGTCGTGACCGGCGTGGTCGCCGCGCGGAGCGCCCGGATCGGACACGTCGACGGGGCCCGGTCGTTCGCCGCCGCGATGGGTGCCGTCGCGGCGTGGGCGCTGCTCTCGGTGCTGGTGCAGTACTCGCTGTCCCGTGGCGGCGCGGTGTTCTCGTTGCTCAACCGGCTCACCTGGTTCCCGGTCGGCGCCGTCGCGGTCGCGTGGCTGTGTTTCGGGCTCGCGTACAGCGGCCGCGGGGAGTGGGTGACCGCTCGCCGGGTCGCGGTGCTGTCGGTCGTGCCGGGCGCAACCGCGCTGCTGGGGCTGTGTCACCCGGACGTGCTGGACGCCGCCGCGTCGATGCTGGCCCCGCTGGGGCTCGCGGTCGTCCCCCGGGCCCTGTCGCCGCTGGCGGCCGCGTGGGACACCGCCTCGCTGGTCACCACGGGGTACGCGTACCTGCTCGTCGCCGCGGGGTCGCTGTTGCTGCTGGAGATGATCGTCGAGCGCCCGCTCGCACACGCGGGCCAGCTCCTCCTGGTCGCCGTCGTCGTCCCGCCGTGGGTGCTGAACGCCCTGCACCTGTTCGTGTTCGACCTCCACCGGCTCAACCCGACGATCCTCGGGTTCGCGGTGTCGGGCGTCGCGGGGCTGTTCGCGGTGGGTCGGTTCAGGCTGTTCGACGTGCCGCTGGCCCGCGCCCGCCTGGTCGAGGAGCTCGACAGCGGCGTCGTCGTGTACGGCCGCGACGGGCGCGTGTACGACTACAACGAGCGGGCCGTGTCGCTGCTCGGCCGCTCGGATGGCGACCTGAGCGGGGACGTTCGGCGGGTCCTCGCGGAGAGTCCCCTCGCGGTCGACCCGCCGGCCGACGCGCCGCTGTTCGCCGACCGCCCGGCGGAACCGGACGGCGACGGGTCCGACCGGCGCGGCGAGCGACGGGGCCAGGGGGCCGGCCGTGAAGGCGATCCGGCGGCGGCCGACGGCGGGACGGCCCCCCTCGCCGAACGGCTGGAGGGCCGGACGGTCGCGGTTCGGGACCGCGGTGACGACGACCGCTCCCGCTACGTCGAGACCAGGCTGTCGGACCTGTCCAACGCGTCGGGGCGGCCCGTGAGCCGCGTCCTCAGGCTCTACGACGTGACCGACCGCGAGCGCCGCAAGCGCGACCTCGAACGGAGCCGCGAGCGCTACCGGACCATCTTCGAGAACAACCAGGTCATGATCTGGGAGTTCGACCTCTCGGCGGCCAAGCGGCGGGCCGAACGGGTCGCCGAGGGGGTCGACGACCTGGCGTCGCACCTCGCGGCCAACCCCGAGACACACCGGGAGATCCTGGACGGGATGGAGCCGCTGGCGGTCAACGAGCGCGCGGTCGAGTTCTACGGCGCCCCGTCGAAGGCGGCGCTCAGGGCGAACGTCGAGCGCATCATGACCGAGGACTCGATCGCCTCGCTCCGGGGGCTGTGGGCGGCCGTCGTCGCCGGCGAGACCCACTACCGGTCACAGTGTCACGCCACCACTTTCGACGGCGAGTCGAAGTACGTCATCCTGGAGGTGACGGTCCCGCCCTCCCACGGCGACGACTACGCCCGTGCGTTCATGTCGACCGTCGACGTGACCGAACGGGTGGAGCGCGAGCGGGAACTCCAGCGGCGCAACGAGTACCTCGACGAGTTCACGAGCGTCGTCTCCCACGACATCGCGACGCCGCTGAGCACCATCCGGAACAAGGCCCACCTCGTCGAGCTGACCGGCGACCCCGACCACGCCGCGGACATCCACGAGACGGCCGAGCGCGTCCAGCACCTGGTCGACGACCTGCTGGAGCTGGCCCGGCAGGGCAAGCGGGTCGGGGAGACCGAGCCGGTCGACCTCGGGACCGTCGCGCGGCAGGCCTGGCGGTCCGTCGACCCCGCCGACGCCTCGCTGGCCGTCGAGTCGACCGCGCGCGTCGAGGCCGACCCCGAGCGGCTCCGACAGCTCCTGGAGAACCTTCTCGTGAACGCTGTGGAGCACGGTTCGACGAGCCCCGGCGCGGGGACTCGCCGGGACGCTGTGGAGCACGACTCGGCGGACGCCGGGCCGGAGCGCAGCCCGGCGCCGGGGGGTTCGTCCCCGTCGGTCAGGGTCGGCGCCGTCGACGGCGGATTCTACGTCGCGGACGACGGCCCCGGCGTTCCCCCGGACGAACGCGACCGGGTGTTCGACCGGGGGTACACGGGCGACGGCGACGGAACGGGGCTGGGGCTGGCGATCGTCGAGCGGATCGCCGAGGCGCACGGCTGGTCCGTCAAGGTCACCGAGAGCGAGGCCGGCGGCGCCCGCTTCGAGGTGCGCGAGGCGACCGTCGAGGGCACCGACACGTCGTCCTGACTCGACGGGTCTGGGCGTAAGTCCCCCCGACGGTCGGGACATCGGTCGCCGTCGGACCCGGCCCTCGACCGACTCGACTGTCGACTCCCGTGGAGCGACCGGCGTCCCCGTCGAGCGTCCGGTCGGACCGCGCACCTGCGCATGGTGGCATCCCATTGAGGGGACAGCGACCGGACAGGAACGGACGAACGCCGACCGTGGGGTCACGCGGGGCGGCCCGCGGGGTCGGTCGCGACCGGCCGGGCGGCCCAGGTCGGAGGGTGGACACGTGACTGACGACACGACACGCGATACGACCGGAGTATCGAACGACGACGCGAGCGACGGCGGGACCGCCGGCGCCGGCGCCGGGGACGCGGTGACTGGAGTGTCCCGCCGGGCGGTGCTGGCGGGGCTGGCGACCGCGGGGTCGCTCGCCGTCGGCACCGGGACGGCGGCGGCCGACCCCACAGGCCAGGTCGGCACCGCCGACCGGCCGCTAGAGGCGTTGCACACGAGCGAACTGAACGGGTCGGTCACCGACGCCGGGGGCGGCCCGCGGGCGGTGACGAGCCTGGCCGGCGAGGCGCTGTCGGTCGACGCCGGGACGCTGGCGGCGACCGACGCGCGCCTCGACGTGACCGACGGCGAGCGGGCCGTCGAGAACGTCGAGAGCATCAGCCTCGGTGCCGGGCTGACGCTCGCGGACGACGGCGACGGAACGGCGAGGGTCGAGCGATGACCGGGGAGCGACCGGACGAAGCGGACGACGCGCGGCACGCGCGCCGGTCGGCGGCGGCGGGCGGCCTGCTCGGGCTACTGGGGCTTTCCGCCGGCTTCACCGCGGCGCGGGCGACCGGCGCGACGGGGCGGCAAGCCGCCGACCCCACCGGGGACGTCGGCACCGCCGATCGGCCCCTGGAAGCGCTGTACACGGCCGAACTGAACGGGCCGATAACGGACGCCGGGAGCGGCCCGCAGGCGGTAACGAGTCTCGTCGGTGACGGCCTGACCGTCGACTCGGAGGCGCTGTCGGCCGCACCCGCCCGGCCGGACGTGGACGACGGAGCGACGACGGTCGCGAACGCGAGCGAACTCGCGCTGGGGAGCGGACTCGCGCTGACCGACGACGGGGACGGGACCGTCACCGTCGCCGTCGACCTCGAATACACGTACCGCCGGGGCGAGACGCTCGTCGAGAGCGGTAACAGTAGCAGGAGCTTCGGTACCGACGTGGCGCTGACCCCGGACGCGTCGGTCGCTGCCGTCGGCGACCGGAACGCGAGTTCGGACAACGGGGGGAAGGTGTTCGTCTACGACCGCACTGGCGGGGCACGGACGGTCACGACGCTGACGGAGTCGGTAGAGCAGCTGGGCTATAGAGTCGACGACTTCGGATACTCTGTCGCCATCTCTGACGACGGGCGGTGGCTCCTCGCTGGAAGTGCGACGGCTGACGCAGGGCCCACCGGTGTCGGACTGCTCTACCGGTACGACCTGACGGCCGCGGACGTCGGGTCGTCCAGTACACGTATCGGAATCGACGGCGCAGACGGTCTGGGCAGGGACGTGGCCGTCGACGCCGACGGAACGACGGCAGTCGCCGGCGCCCCGCTCTCGAAGGCCGGGAGTGCAGACAACGTCGGCGCCGCATCCGTGCTTGACCTGACGGCCGACGACCCGCTTGCGACGGAACAGCGACTCACCGCCAGCGACGCGACCGAAGACGACGAGTTCGGCTCTGCCGTCGCGGTCACGCCCGACGGATCGACGGCGGTCGTCGGGGCACCGGGCAATGCCGAGCTTCCCAGCGGCGACAAGGCGTACGTCTTCGACCTCTCGGGGTCGCCGACAGAGACGGCGCGACTGGTGCCCAGCGACGGCGCCGCCGGCGGCCGGGACCGCTTCGGTGCGGACGTGGCCGTCAGCGACGACGGCGAGACGGTCGTCGTCGGCGCGCCACTAGCCCCCTACGACGGGTCGCCCGGCCCCGGGAAGGTGTACGTCTACGACCTGTCGGGGTCGTCGCCGACCGAGACCGTCCTGACCCCCACGGACGGGGAGGACGGCGACGAGTTCGGTTCCGCGGTCACGCTGGCCGGCGACCGCGTGACCGTCGCCGCGCCGTCCTCGGAGACGACGGTACCCATCGCCGACGAAAGGGCGGCGGTATCGGGGTCGACCGCGACGGGCAGCGACGAGATCGTCGCCCCGGTCGGCGCGTCACTCGACCCCGTTGCGGAACTGACCGCCACGGACGGCGACGGCGCCACAGACACCCGGTCGGTCACGCTGGCCGGGACCGCCCGGACGACCGACGCTTCGCTCGACGTGGACGCGCTGTCGGTCACCGAGATCAACGAGTCGAGCGCGGACGTCGAGTTCGAGGTCTCGTTGACGGTTTCGGACGCGGACGACGACCTCGACAGTGTCGACCTGCGACTCTACGAACAGGCCTCCGACGGGAGCGAGATACGGCGGGATTCGATATCGGCGAGAGTCGGGTCCTCGCCGGTCAGCACCACGACCAGCCTGGTCCACGCGGGGGCGGACGGTGCCGGTAACGACTACCGGGTCGAGGTGACCGTCAGCGACAGCAGCGGTAACGTGGCCGTCGCCAGCGGCGTCACGAGCGACATCGACGCCACCGCGAACCCCCGGGTCGACGAACTGTTCGTCTGGGAACCCGTGTCCGGGCCGGACCAGCGGGCGTTCGAGGTCGATTGGACGGTTGCCGACGACGGCGGGGCGCTCTCGACCGTCGACGTGACGGTCCGCGTCCCGGCCGAACGGCTGTCCGTCTACGACCTGTCCGCGAGCGACCCGACCGCAGCGAGCGCCGAGACGGAGGTGGCGATACCGGCGACCGACGGGGTCGCCACCGGCCGGGCGACTGATGCGCTGGCAGTCGCTGGCGGGAGCGAGGTGGTCCTCGCCGGCCGCCCGCACGGTGACAGTGCCTACGTCGGCCATGGCGTGTTCTTTACGCGGACCAACTGAGACCGATGACGGGACACGGAGCCACCACTGCGGCCGGACGGGACCGACGCGGACCGCGACCGGCGACTCGAAGCCGACCGGCTCCGGACCGGGAGACGGTCCGAGGTCGGGCTCGGAGCCGGGGCCGGAGCGGCGACGGGCGGTGGCCGACGGCCGGCGGTGAGGGTGCGATACCGACCGGCGGCGACCGCGCGGCGCGGACCGAGGGATCCGGACCGGGGCGGGAACCGACGCGTGCCGGCGGGTCGGACCGACCGCGGTTCGGTCGCGCCGGCCGCGACCGGGGGTGGGCCTGAATGGCCGATTCCGCCCGGAAACTCGGCGCGCTCTACGGCGTCGGTCTCCTCGTGTTCGCGGCGGTGACCGGCGCGACGTTCGCCGGGTTCGGCGGGGCGGCCGCCGGCAACCAGGGCGTCTCGCTCTCGTGTGTCGGCAACTCGGGCGGGGCGGCCTACGTCACGGACTCGGGGTTGACCGTCTACGAGAACGACCCGGACGTGACCTACGGCACCTTCGGTGCCGCTGGGAACGCCGCGACGTTCGGCGGGCTCACCGTCTCGGCCGCGGGCAACGCACAGGTCCGGGTCGACGACGCGGGCGGTGCGTCCGGACACACCTGCGTCGGGAGCGTACGGGGTGAGGACAACCACGTCACCGTCGACCCCGACGGCGCATCACCCGTCGTCATCGAGTCGGACGTGTCCGAGTTCGCCTACCGCGACCCCGTCTTCGACCCGGACGACGGCGACGCGGACCTTGCCTTCGAGGGGAGCGGCACCGTCGCGGTGACCGTCGAGTCGACCGGACTCGACCCCGACACGACCGTCGTCGCCGAGGACGTCGATAGCGAGACCACGCTCGGGGAAGGGCAGGTCGGATCCGACGGCGCCGTCGCGCTCTCGCTGGACGCGAGCACGCACCGGGTCGACCTCCGAACGGAAACCGCGACGCCCTCACCAACACCGACGATCACCTCCACCGCGACACCGACACCTACCGCCACGCAGACTGCAACTCTCACGCCGACACCAACCGCGACGCCGACGGCCACACCAACGGCAACGCCGACGGCTACACCCACGCCGACACCGACGCCGACGGCCACGCCTACGCCAACCGCGACGCCGACGGCCACGCCTACGCCAACCGCGACGCCGACGGCCACACCAACCGCGACGCCCACGCCGACACCGACGCCGACGGCCACACCAACCGCGACGCCCACGCCGACACCGACGCCGACGGCCACGCCTACGCCAACCGCGACGCCGACGGCCACACCAACCGCGACGCCGACGGCCACGCCTACGCCAACCGCGACGCCGACGGCCACACCAACCGCGACACCGACGGTCACGCCCACGCCAACCCTGACGCCTACGCCGACTCCGACTGCAACACCGACACCCACGCCGACGGCCACGACCACGGCGACGCCAACTGCGACGCCGACGTCGACCCCAACGCCGACGGACGCGCCGACACCCACGCCGACGGACACCCCGGATGACGACAGCGGTGGCGGGGGCGGCGGAGACGGTGGCGGAGATACCACCGGGCCGACGCCGACACCCACGCCGACGCCTACGTCGGCAGCCACGCCAACGCCGACGCCGACAGTCACGGGGACGCCCACGTCCACGGACACGCCGGCGGGGACCGAGACTACGCCGTCCCCGACGCGAGCGGCGACGGCGACGCCGACCGAGACATCGACAGCGACGCCCACGGCGACCGCCTCGCCGACGGTCACGACGAGGCACGCGTCGACTGCGACCGAGACGCCGACGCCGATGGCGACCGACTCGCCGGAGCCGACGACGGCCCCGACCGCGAGAGCGACCGCGATGGAGGCGACACGACCACCGAACGGGAGCGAGGACGGGACCGCCACCACCGCCGGCGAGACCGGCGGGGGGCTGGGGCCGCTACTCGGTGGGGCTCTGACGGTGACCGCGCTCGGCGCGCTCGCGGTCGGGATCCGCCGCTGGCGTGGCTGATCTCGACTCCGCGCCCACTCCGAACGGTCGAACGACTGAAGTGACGACGCCACCCACCGGAGTGCGGACACCCCCTCATGCCCGACGACCACTACGACGACCTGGCCGACGACTGGAGCGACTACGCCGAGGTGCCCTGGCGCGGGCAGGTGCTCTGGCCGACGCTGACCGACCTGCTTCCCGACCTCGACGGGCTACGCGTCCTCGACGCCGGTTGTGGCGACGGCTACCACGCCGCCCGACTCGCAGGCCGGGGCGCGGACGTGCTCGGCGTCGACGCGAGCGAGGCGATGGTCGACCGCGCCCGCGAGCGTTACGGCGACCGCGCCGACTTCCGCCGCGGCGACCTCTCCGATGGCCTCGACTGTCTCGACGACGACGGCGTCGACCTGGTGCTCTGCCAGCACGTGCTCTCGCACGTCCCCGACCTCGAATCGGTCGCCGCCGAGTTCGCCCGTCTGCTCCGCCCCGGCGGCACTGTCGTCCTGTCGACCCACCACCCCTTCCACGAGTATCTCGTCGTCCGCGACGGGTCCTATCCCGACACCCGCGCCATCGACGGTCTCGACGCCCGTCCGGCTGTCGACGCCGACGGCCGCTCGCCCACCTACGCCGACACCGAACGCTACGACCTCTACTGGGGCGGTGAAGTGTCCGCGGAAGGGTTGGACGGGGACAGCGCGGGTGCGGAGCCCACGGCCTTCCACCGACGGCCGCTCGACGCGCTCACCGGCCCGCTGTTCGACGCCGGTTTCGTGTTGGCGGACCTCCGGGAGCCCGACCTGTCCGAGCGGCTGGACGACCAGTTGGTGGACGAGGTTCCGGAGTTGCTCGACCGACCGCCCCGGTCGCTCTGTCTCCGTGCCGAACTCCCCGAGTAGGGTTGTGAGCGTGTTGGGCCCGTTCGCTCCGAGTTGACTCGACCGCACTCCACTCGACCGCACTCCACTCGACCGCACTCCACTCGACCGCACTCCACTCGACCGCACTCCACTCGACCGCACTCCACTCGACCGCCGGAGACAGCAGGCGGTGAAAGCCCTCGGCGCGCTCGCGGTCGCTGAGCGACATATCCTCGCGGCCTCCGGCCGCTTCGGATAGGGGTCGCTCAGACGACTACATAAACGCGAGCGCGCCTCGCCCTTTCAGTCCGCCAGGACAGCACAGCACCCGCCCCGCACAGCACCGCGACCGCAGACGGCCACGAGCCTCCCCAGCCGATTGCGGTGCTCACTTCGTTGCGCTCTCTGCTCACGGGCGCTCCGCGCCCGTTCGCACGGTCCGAGGGACCTGCGGTCCCTCGCGACTCATCCCTCGCGCGGCTACGGTCGCGCGCATGAACGCGCGCGACAGCGCGCGCCAGTCCGGAAGATTCAGAGGGCGAAACCACCGTCACGAACGTCACGGCCACGAGCGGGTCGGAGGGGGAGCCTGGTCACCCATGCGACCGATCACATAAGGGTTAGACGCGTGAACGGTCGGGCATGAGCCCTGAACGCCCTGATGGTCCCGCGATAGAGACGACGGACCTGACGAAGTGGTTCGGCGACGTGCTGGCGGTCGACGGTCTCGATCTCTCGATCGACCGCGGCGAGGTGTACGGCTTCCTCGGGCCGAACGGCTCGGGGAAGACGACGACGATGCGGATGCTGACGACGCTCACCCGGCCGACCAGCGGGTCGGCCCGCGTGATGGGGGTCGACGTGGCCGACCGGCGGGAGCTGATCTCGGTGGTGGGCTACCTCCCCGAGGAGCCGCCGCTGTTCGACGAGCTGACCGCCCGCGAGCAGCTGCGCCACGTCGCCGCCCTCCACGACGTGCCCCGCGAGCGGGCTCGCGACCGCATCGACCGCTACCTCGACCGCTTCTCGCTGGCCGGCGAGGCCGACCGCCGGCTGGAGGGGTTCTCGACGGGGATGCGCAAGAAGGTGGGGCTGATCGCGACGGTGATCCACGAGCCGCCGGTCCTGTTCCTCGACGAGCCGACGAGCGGGCTGGACCCGCGGGCCGCCCGCACCGTCAAGGACCTCATCGCAGAACTCTCGGGCGGCGAGACGACCGTCTTCCTCTCGACGCACATCCTGCCGGTCGTGGACGAACTGGCCGACCGGGTGGGGGTGCTCCACCGCGGCGACCTGGTCGCGGAGGGGCCGCCCGACCGGCTCAAGCAGCGCGCCGAGCGCGGCGAGGCCGGGTCGCTGGAGGACGTGTTCCTCGAAGTGACCACCGACCACGCCGAGGAGGCGACGGCGACCGAAGCGAACGCGGCCGAAGCGAACGCGGTCGACCCGGACGCGACGGCGCCGGACTCCCAGCGATGAACGTCGGCCACAGCCTGCGGCTGACCCGCATCGACGTGCGGCGGATGGTCCGCAAGCGGACCGACCCGGACAGGCGACTCGTCTCGGTCGTCTCCGTGGGGCTGTACGCCCTGCTGACCCTCGCGCTGACCGCCGGCGGCGTCTACGGCGGCCGGGCGCTCGGCGAGGCGCTCGCCGCGGGGTCGCTCGACTTTATCCCGACGGCGACAGCGGTCGCCGTCCGCGGGTTCGTCGGCGTCATGTGGGTGATCGTGGTCGCGATCTTCGGCGTCCGCGCGGTCGGCCAGCGCGGCACGCTCACCAACGCCGAGGGGGTCCTCACCGTCGTCCCGACGCCGGAGGCGTACCTCGGCCACGTCGCCAGCGAGTACGTCTACCTGCTCGTCTGGACCCTGCTGCCCGCCGCCGGCGCCGGCGCCGGCCTCGCGCTGGGCACCGGCACCCTCTGGCCCGCGGTGGGCGTCCCCCTGGCGGTCGCGCTCGGGGGGACGACCGTCGTCGCGACGGCCTACGCGTTCGGGCTCGCCCTCCGGCACGTCGTCACGCGCTTCCCGTTCGTCGCACGGCACAAGAACGGGCTGATCGTCCTCGTCTTCGTCCTCTACATGGTCGCCATCGTCAGCGGGTCGTTCAACCAGGCCATCGCCGCGCTGTTCGACCCGATGGCCGCCTCGCCGATGGGCTGGTACGCCGACCTCGCGCTCGTCGGCCTGCCGAACGTGGCCCTCGACGCGACGCGAGCGGGCGCGGTCGTCGCCGCCACGGTCGCGTGCACCGCCGTCGCCGTCGCCGCCGGCACCTGGGTCGCCGGTCGCCACTGGTTCGCCGACCCCGCCCTCGCCGGCGAGGAACCGGACGAGCCCGAACTAACCGAATCCGGCGCGTCCGGGGCGGCGGACGCGGTCACCCCGGCGACCGCCGAGGAGGACTGGCTCGCCCGCCGGCTCGAAACCGTCGTCGACCGACCCACGGCGGCGCTGGTCGTCCTGGCCTGGCGCCGGGCCGCCCGCGCCCCGCTGAAGCTGCTGTACGCCGCCTACCCCCTCTTCTTCGCCACGGGGATCTTCATCGACATCGTCCAGACCGGCCAGATCCCCGCCTACCTCCCGTACGGCCTGCTCGTGTTCGTCGCCTGGGCCGGCGGCGTCGTCTTCACGCTCAACCCGCTGGGCGACCAGGGCTCCGTGCTCCCCACGACGCTGCTCTCGGCAGTGACCGGCCGGACGTTCGTCCTCGCGCACGTCCTCGCCGGCCTCGTCGTCGTGATCCCGGCCGGCACCGCGCTGGTCGCCGTCGCCGCCGTCCTGAGCCCGGTCGGCGTCCGGAACACGGCGATCCTCGTCGCCCTCTCGCCCGTGGCGATGGTCGTCGCCGCCGGCCTCTCGGTCGGCATCGGGACCGCCTTCCCCCGCTTCGAGGCGACGAACATCACCCGCTCGATGGAGGCCGTCGTCCCCAGCCCCTGGGCCTTCGCCCTCTTCAGCGCTCACGTCGTCGTCACCACTGTCGCCGCCGTCCTCGTCGGCCTGGAGGGCGCCCGCGAATTCGCCGCGATACTGATCGGCGGGCTAGTCTCGCTCGCGCTCTCGACGGACGTGTCGCTGGCGCCGAGCACGCTCTATTATGTCAGCACGGTGGCCCTCGTCGTCCTCCTGTTGCTGCCCGCCGCCTCCTATCGCTACGCCGTCCGCACTTTCGACCGGTACGAACTGGCGTGAGCGGCGGGGGCGAGACCCCGAACGCACCGGTCGGCGGTCGCCACCACCTCCGACTGCGCCGGCGCTCAGTACTCGGTGCCCTTGCGGGCGCTGTGGCCGGACTCGATGGGGTGGGCCTCCTTGCCGACGTTCGTCACCAGGTCCGCGAGGTCGGTCACGAACGCCGGGCGCTCGTGGCCGCCGGTCAGGACGAGTTCCAGGCCGTCGGGTTTCGACGCCACCAGCTCCCGCACGTCGTCGGGGTCGACCAGACCGCGGTTGCCCGCGTAGCAGATCTCGTCGAGGATCAGCATGTGGACGCCGTCGTCGGCGGGCCCGTCGAGCGCCAGCGGCGAGGACAGGTCGGCCTCGCCGGCGGCCGCCACGAGGTCTTTCGCGCGCTCGAACCCGCCCTTCGCGCGGGCGGCGTGCTCGTCGTCGTCGGTGCCGTCGTGGAAGCGGTGCCAGCCGTAGTGGCCGCTGTTCTCGTAGGAGAAGCCCGGCAGGGCGTGGATGGCGTTGTACTCGCCGCGCACGTCCTCGACCGTGCTGGTCCCGCCCTTCATGAACTGGAGCATGTGGACGCGGTAGCCGTGGCCGGCCGCGCGCATCCCCATCCCCATCGCCGCGGTCGTCTTGCCCTTGCCGTCGCCCCACCAGACCTGCGTCAGCCCGAACTCCTCGGGCGCCGCCGGCTCGATGGGTCGTGGCTCCAGCGGGTCGCTACGGTCGGCTCCGCCTCCGGACGCGTCGTCGCTCATACCCGGCCCGACGGCCCCCGGGGTCGTAGCCGCTTCGACACGGCGAGCGGGTCCCCGGCCCGACTATCGGTCGACCCGCGAGACCGTCGGCTCGCCGTCGGAGACCGCGCCGTACTCGGCCGACCCCACGCTCTCGGGGAGGGTCGCCCCGTCCTCCCCGTCGTACCGCGCGGCGAGGCTCGCCCGGACGGCGTCGCGCACGCAGACCCGGGCGGCCCGCCCCACGGGCGTCGCGCTGCCGGCGAACGCCGCGGGCTCGCCCGCCGGGTCCGAACCGACGACGACCGCGTCCGAGGTCGTCCCCGTGAAGCCCGTCTCGGCAAGCAGCGTCGCGGTCTTGGCCTCGACGGCCGTCGCCAGCAGCGTCGCGAGCGCGCCGTCGTCGAGCGCCCGGATCGTCCCGACGACGAGGTTCACCGTCCCCGGCCGCGGCGGGTCGTCACCGCCACTGGAGCCCACCCCGACGCTCCCGGATTCCGTCCCAGCCCCGTCACCCATCGGCAACTGGGCCGGGTTCGAGACGCCCGCGGTCGCCACGACCTCGACGCCGTCCAGCCGGGCGCGGCGGGCGTGGCGGACCTCGACGCCGGTCAGCATCGCCGGCCCCTCGTCGGGAAAGCCCGCCCGCTCGCGCCGCTCGGCGACGTAGGCGGCAAGGTCCGTCCGGTCGAACCCCTCGGGGACCGTGCAGTTGTACGCGGCGTCGGCCCGGCGGTACCCGCCCGAGAAGCCCGTCGAGAGCCAGCGGGTGTCCGCCCGCCGAACCCGTAGCACGCCCGCGGACACCTCACTCTCGAACATCCAGCGCCCCCAGCAGGCGGTCGTGGTCGGCGGCCGTCCGGACGGCGACCCGGACGTGCGAGTCCAGCCCCGCGAACGACCGGGCGTCCCGGAGTTCGATCCCGGCCGCCCGCGCCCGCGAGAGCAACTCCTCGACGCTCTCCTCGCTCCCGCAGTCGACGAGGAGGAAGGGGGCGGTCGACTCCTCCAGGGGAGACTCGGGCTTGTACACCGAGAACCGCGGGTCCGCGTCGAAGGCCGCCCGCAGGCGCTCGCGCTCGCTCGCGACGCGGTCGCGCGTCTCGGCGACGAACCCCGGACTGTCCATGCAGCCCACGCCGACGGCGGCGGCCGGCCAGCCGAGCCCCCAGGTGATCGCCGCCGTCCGGAGCCGGTCGCCCAGGTCGCCCGTCGCGACTGCGAAGCCCGCCCGCAGCCCCGGCAGCCCGAACAGTTTCGTCAGCGACCGCGCGACGACGACCCCGGGCTCGCCGGCCAGCGACGGGCGGTCCGTGAACCCCAGGAACGCCTCGTCGACGAGCAGCGGCGTCTCCGCCGCGCGACAGCGCTCCGCGAAGTCCGCGAGCGCCCCCGGCTCGTAGGCGTCGCCGGTCGGGTTGTTCGGATTGCAGAGGATCGCGAGCGCGAACTCCCCGGGGTCGTGGTCGAGGACGGCGTCGTGGGCGACCGCGACGGGCTCGCCGCCCTGGAGTTCGACCTCGCGGGCGTACTCGCCGAACGTCGGCGCGGGGACCAGCGCCCGGTCGCCGGGGTCGACCGTCACCGCGACGGCCAGCCGGATGGCCGCCAGCCCACCCGCGGTCGGAACCACGTCGTCGGCCTCGCAGTCGGCGTACCGCGCCGCGGCCCGCCGGTAGTCGGGGTAGTCCTCCGGCGGGTAGGTGCGCGCGTCGTCGAGCGCGCCCGCGTAGGTCTCGGCGACCCCGTCGGGGACCTCCGGGTTGACGTTCGCGCTGAAATCGAGCGCGTCGGGGTCGTCGCTGCTCCCGTGGACCACTCCGCTCCCGGCGAGCCGCGCGACCGCCTCGTTGTCCATACCGAGGGGTCGGGAAGCGGCGACAAGAAGCTCCCGCTCCGGCCACAGCCGATCCGGGATGTCCCACACACAGCCGCTCGGGACGCCCGCGAGCGGCGATTCGGGTTCTACCGCCGGCCTACTCCCAGGTGTAGCCGAACGCCTCGGAACTGCGGTCGATGTAGCGATTTTCGAGCACCTCGCTGACGGTCCGGCCGAGTTCGTCGATCGCCTCCTCGATGTCGGCGCGGTCGGCGCGGTCGAGCCGCTCGTCCCAGGGCTCGGGGAGGTCCGCGGCGAGTTCGGGCGCGAGGTACCCCACGTCGCCGGCCGACTCGTTCCAGTAGAAATCGAGGGCGTCGAGCAGGCCCAGCGCGCGGGCGGCCTCGAACTGGTCGGCGTCCATGTAGGTGTGGTCGGCCCACTCGAGGAAGCCGTCCTCCCAGGCGCCCTCTTCGAGGAACTCCGCGAGCGCCTCGCGGCGGCCCTCCTCGCCGGTTCTGGTCTCCGGTTCCTCGACGGCGTCGTAGTCGCCGGGGTCCTCCGCAGCGTCGAGTCGCGGCGGGTCGGGCACCTCGGGGTCGAATGACATACCCCACCTTCGGCGGTGAGCCCATTGAGGGTTTCCCACCGGCGGACCGACCGTTCGGGAGACGGCCAGCGCGGCGCCGTCTCAGAGCAGGAGTCGCTCGGCGACCTCGGCGTCCTCGCGGCGGTTGACGTTGACCGCCAGGCGGGCGTCGTCGCGGACGAGCGTCCGGTCGGGGCCGTCGCCGACGACGTTGACGCCCGCGGGCGCGAGTTCCTCGCCGTCGTGGACGAACGTCGTGTCGACGCTGACGCCGAGCGCGCTCTTGAGGAAGGTCGGCGTCGCGACGGTCAGCGACCCCGCCTCGTGGGCGTCGAGGACGCCGTCGACCGCCTCGGCGTCCAGCAGCGGCAGGTCCGCGGCGACGGTCACCACCGGCTCGGTGACCCGCTCGTCGGCCAGGGCGTGCTGCAGGTCCGCGACGTACCCCTCGCCGGGCGTCTCGACGGTCGGGCAGTCGACGTGGGCCGCGGTCTCCGGCGCGTGCGGCGAGACGACGGCGTACACCCGGTCGACCCGGCTGTCTGCCAGCGCGGCGAGCACCCGGTCGACCATCGGCTCGCCGTCGACGGGAAACAGGGGCTTCTCGCCGTCGTAGTCGAGCCGGGTGCCCTTCCCGCCGCAGATCACCAGGGCGTCCACGCGACCACCTCCCCGAGACCCACCGACTCCCCGAGCGCCGCGGGCGTCGCGAGGTCCGCGCGGTGGGCGACCAGCCCGGCGTGGAGCGCGACCACCCGCGCGAGTTCGTTCGCCCCGCCGACCACGTCGCCGGTCACGCCGCCCAGCCGCTCGCGCGCCCACCACAGGAGCGCGAGGGCGACCGCCAGCGCGCTCGCGAGCGCCGCGACGGCCGCGAGCGACGGGAGCGTCAGCGCGACCGCGGGTACGGCGAGCACGAGCGGAGTGACCACCCCCCGGGGCGGCGTCTCGTCGGCGACCGCCGCCCCGAAACCGTCGTGGGCCGCCGAGCCGAGCGCGACCAGCGTCGCCATCGCGGCCTTCGCGGCGACCTCGGCGGCGACGACCAGCCCGACCGCCGCCGCAACCGGCAGCGCCGCGAGCCCCGTCCCTGCGAGCGCCAGCCCGGCGACCACCGCCGCGAGCGCGAGCGTCCCGCCCACGCCCAGGACGGTGTCGCCCATCACCTCCCGGCGGCGCTCGGCGTCGCCGTGGACGACGGCCGCGTCGCCCAGGTCCGCAACGCCGTCGAAGTGGTTGATCCCGGTCAGCGCGACGACGGCGAGGAGGTACGCGAGCGCGACCGTCACCCCCGGGACGGGCGCGGCGACGCCGGCGGCGACCGGGACGGCGACGACGGCGCCCAGCAGATAGCCCGCGACCGGCAGTGTCCACGGCGCCCGGCGGAACGCCTCCCAGGCGCGCTCGTCGCGGCCGACGGGCAGCCGGGAGAGGAAGCCCAGCGCGCCGCGGACCGCCGTCAGTCCCCCGCTCAGGCCCACGTGACCACCCCCGGACCCACGTACGTCACCGCGCCCGCACCCAGGTACGCCAGTCCGCCGGCCAGTCCCACCCGGGCGAGCGCCCGCTCGGCGTCGTCGGCCGTCGGCAGCGCCGCGTCGGCGTTGATGTCGTAGGCGCCCGGCTTGACGAGCCGCACGTCCAGCGCGGCGGCGACGGTCCCCATCGGCCACCCCGAGTTCGGCGAGGGGACGCGGTCGAGCCAGCGTCGCGCGGCGACGAGCGAGCCCGGCGCCAGCGTCGCGGCGGCGATCAGGACCGCGCTCGCCCGCGCGGGGAGCCACATCACGGCGTCGTCCAGCCGCGCGGGCGCCCACCCGACGGGCTTGGACCGGTAGCCGAGCATCGAGTCCATCGTGTTCACCGCCTTGACCCACGCCGCCCCCGCCGCGCCGAGCGCGACCGCCGCGACGGCGGGGTCGACGCTCGCCGGGACCGGCCCCGATAGCGGCCCGGCCGACAGCGCTGCGTCGGCAGCGACCGCCAGGGCGGCGAACGCGCCCAGCGGCGCGACCAGTCCGTCCGCGAGGTTCTCGGCGACGCTCTCGACGACCGCGCTCCGGACCTCGCCGGGCGACAGCGCCGCGGCGTCCCGGCCGGCCAGCGCCCGCAGTTCCGAGCGGGCCGCCTCCAGGTCCGTCTCGGTCAGCGCCGTCACCTCGCTGGCGACCGCGAGCAGCCGCCGGAGGCTCGTCGTCAGGAACAGGGCGACGCCGCCGGCGACGGCGCCCGCGAGGGGTCGCCAGGCGCCCGCCGCAGCGACGACGGCGCCGACGGCCAGCGCCGCGACCAGCGGGAGCGCGACGGTCGCGAGCACACCGACGACCCGTGGACGACTCCACGCCCGGTCCAGCGGCCCGACCAGCCGCCCGAACCAGGCGACGGGGTGGGCGCGCGTCGGCGGCTCGCCGACGGCCGCGTCGAGCGCGAACGCCAGCCCGACCGCGCCGGCGCTCAGCGACATCCCATCGCCTCCAGTTCCCCGGGGAGGTCCGTCAGTTCGGTGTCGGTCAGGAGGACGCTCCGCGCGCCGGCGTCCTCGGCGCCGCCGTCGGTCGCGGGGTCGTCGCCGACGTGGACCAGATCCGCGACCGCCACGTCCAGGGCGTCGGCGATGGCCTCGAACGCGCGGCGGTCGGGCTTGCGGTACCCGCAGCCGACGCTGGCGACGACCGCGTCGAACCGGTCGGCGTCGAGGGTCGACCGCGCCAGCGTCCGCTCGACCAGCCCCGCGACGCTGCAGTTCGAGAGCACGCCGACCGGCCCGCGCTCGGCGGCGGCCGCGACGGCGGTCTCGGCACCATCGCGGGTCTCGACCGGCCCGTCGAACGCCGCGCGAATGGCCGCCGCGACCGTCTCCGCGTCGGCGTCGACCCCGCGGCTCGCGAGGGCGTGTCGGACGTGGTCCGACAGCGGGAGCTCCGCACCCGCCTCGACGGTGACCTGCGGCTCGCGGTAGACCGTCGCCCAGTCGTCGGGGACCGCGACGCCGCGCTCGCGGAGTTCACGAGCGACCGCGGCGGCGGGCTCGGCCGGCCGGGAGACGGCGACGAGCGTGCCGAACAGGTCGAGGGAGACTGCCACGACCCCCTCGTCGAACCGCCGCACCTTGAACGATACGGACTGTTCAGCCCCGCGGCGACCGCGTGACTGCGGCTGGCCCCCGGGTGCCGACCGCCGTCCCGGTCCGTGACCGACGGAGCGGCGGCTCTGCGGCGAGGGTCGCGATAAATATTGAGTGTGCGGGCCGGTTCGGCCCCGGGTCACATGGGTCGTGGGCCGCGCGCCCGGCTTCGGGCAGGCCTGAGCTGTCGGCGAGGCGTCCGGACGGCCGTCGTCAGCGGCTGCCGCCCGCGTTCACCCACTTGGCCCGTCGGATGTCGTACTTCCCACAGACCGGACAGGTGTGATACTGGACGTCGAACTGCGTCTCGCACGCGAGACACAGGTACGGCGACGCCTCGGACTTCGACAGCCCTGAAGCGCGTTTGGCCCGTTCCAAGACGCCCATCGTGACCACACCGATCACAGGACCGCTCCCACTAAAAAGAGCGAGGATAGTTTACACCCGGCGAAAACGCCCCCGTCACGGCCTAAATCCGCTCTACACCGCGATCCCGTCGACGGGGTGCGAAAGCGGATCGACCGCGCCAGCGCGGGCCGAGACGGGCCGATACCGCCGACGCGCACCGGCGGGCAGGCCCGGGGCGGACGGTCACTCGCGCCGCGGGGCGACTCGCCCGCGCCGCCGTTCACTCCCCGTTGGACCCCTCGCGGTCGTCCCCCTCGGTCACCGGGACGCGGGTGGGGCCGTCGTCGTCCCCGTGGCCCCCGCGGTGGCGGCGCTGGCCGTCGCCGCCGACCGGGAGCTTCTCGCGCACGTCGCTGGCGAACGACTCCACCCGGTGGCGCACTGTCGAGGCCTCCTCCTCGAACTGTTCGACGTTGCGCTCGACGTAGTGGACCCGCTCTTTGGGGATCTGTCTCATCAGGTCGTTGCCGTCGTCGTCGCTCCCCGACCGGAGCATCCAGTGGTCGCGCGCGTAGACGACCTCCTCGTTGTCGACCGTCAGCTCGGTCGTCCCGTCCTCGGGGTCGTCGTAGACGATCGTCGCCTGGCCGAGTTCGATCTCGTCCATACCCCGGCTTGGGGTCCCAGGGTTTTACGCTCGGCGGCGACGGGCGTTGACTACCCGGCGTCAGCGCGCTCCCGCCCGCGAGCGCCCGACGCCAGTCGGGGTCTCGATCCCGTTCGATGGCCGGCCGGCGGCTTATCCACCCGACGCTCCAAACGGGCGCGTGGCGGAGCAACTGGACCCCGGGGAGATCTTCGACCGGGCCGTCGCGGAGGGCGAGCGTCGCCTCGACCAGTCGGCGCTCGAACTCGTCTCGACGAGCTTCATCGCGGGCTTTACCGTCCTGTTCGGCATCGTCGCGCTGGGTATCGTCGAGGGGCTCGTCGAGCCGGTCGTCGGCCACGCCGCCAAGGTCGCCGGCGCGCTCGCCTTCGCGCCCGGGCTCGTCTTTCTCGTCGCCGGTCGGACCGAGCTGTTCAACGAGAACTTCTCCGACCCGGCCGCGGCCGCGGTCGAGCGCGGCGTCTCGGCACTGCCGTCGCTGCTCCGCCTGTGGGCGCTCACGTTCGTCTTCAACCTCCTCGGCGGCGGCCTGCTGGCGCTCGTGTTCGCCGTCGAGGGGGCGATCCCTTCGGCCGGCGCCGAGGCGCTCCGGCGCTTCGCCGAGGAGACCGCCGGTCGAACCCCCCGCGCCTGGTTCACCCGCGGCATCGCCGGCGGCGCGCTCGTGAGTCTGCTCTCGTTCCTCGTGGTCTCGGTCCGGAGCGACGGGAGCCGGCTGTGGCTCGCCTACGCCGTCGGCTTCATGCTCGCGCTCGGCCCGTTCGACCACGTCGTCGTCTCCGTCCTCCACGTCGTGCTCGGGCAGCTGCTGGGCGCGTCGGTCGGGTGGGGCAGGCTCGCCGCGCTGACCGGCGTCGTCACCGCCGGGAACGTCGCCGGCGGCCTCGGCCTCGTCACCGTCACACACGTCACACAGGCGATGGGCGCCGACACGGCCGGGGAGTGACAGCGTGTGTGGCCCCTGATACCCGGAGTCCGCCGGCGCGCCTGTGGAGGGGTCGGGGGTCGGCTGCGCGCCGGCGGCCGGGACATCACGGTGGGCTGGCAGACGCCAACCCCAGGGAACTCTGGACTGGTCAGCCAAAATCCCCCGGATCGCTCGGTCCGACCCGGGCCGACGGCCCCGACCCGTCACTCGGTGGGCGTCTCCACGTCCGTGTCGCGGGCCTCGTAGCCGCTGTAGAGCGCCAGGACCCCGGTCGCGACGTAGTTCCACGCGACGGCGGCGTCGGGGTCGAGTTCGAACAGCCACGGGGAGACGAGCAGCCACAGCCCGAGCAGGCCGACGAAGCCCGCCGCCGCGACGCTCCCCAGCCGCTCGCCCGCCCGGCGGGCGTAGTTGTACCCGCCCAGCAGCGCCAGGGTGACCCCGACGACCACGCTGTTGAACCCCATCGTGTCGCCGAACTCCAGCGCGAACAGTCACGGCGACGCGACCAGGTACGCGCCCAGCAGCGCGGTCGCCAGCGACACCCACGTCCCGTGTTCCGCGGGGTTCGTGTCGACCGTCGGCTCCTCGGTGTCGACGCCCGCCGCCCGCTGGTCGCGGTCGCGCTCCGGGCCCACGTCGTCGGGCTCGCCCCGTAGCTCCCCGCATCGTCGCTGTCGGACACGCCCGGGCCGTCGCTGTCTGACGCCGCGGTGGCGTCGTCTCGGTCGCTCATGAGTCTCTGCCGACTCGGGTCCGAACCCGCAAAAGCGGAGAGCTTGTGTGCGAAACGGTCCACGGAGGCGTCCGCCCGTCCCGCGGTCGGTCCGCCACCGTCCGCCCGCGGGTCGGTCGAGCGGGCTACTGGGGCCGCCCGCCAGGCGCCGCTCGCGAGTCGAACCGGTCGCGCGGGAGGGACGCGGCGCTCGAGAGGGGGGTGCCGGGAGAAGTATCCGCCCTCCCCGATTTGAACGGGGGGCAAGTCGATCTACAGTCGACTGCTCTACCAGTCTGAGCTAAGGGCGGGCACACGAAGGTAGCCGCCGTGTCGGACTTAACCGTTTTGACTCGCCGCGGGGGTGGGTGAGTGACCCAGCCACACGCCCGCCGACGGACACCCCGGGCGACAGACACGCGTCAGACACTCCGGGAAGATTGAAATACCCGCGTACCGACGGATCGGACGAGTCGGATGAGCAAGATAACCTTCCGCGCGGACGACGACCTCATCGAGCGACTCGAGGAGTTCGACGCCTCGAAGAGCGAGATCATGCGGGAGGCCCTGCGGGAGTACCTCGGCGACGCGTCGGACGCGCGGCCGAGCGGGTCGACGGCGTCGGCGTCGACCGCGGAGGCGTCGGACACGAGCGAGTCCATCGACGACCTCATCGCCGAGCGCGTCGACGCCATCGTCGCCGACCGGCTGGAGGGCGCGTTTACGCCGAGTCAGCCGCAGGACATCAACGTAAACATCGCTCTCGACGGCGAAAACGCCGGTGCGAGCAGTGCCGAAGCGGACGCGTCACCGGCGCCCACCCCCGACACGTCCGGCGCTGATCCCGGTCGTAAGACAGGCGCGGACGCGGGCGAAAACGCGCCCGAGGACGCGGAGCGCTCGTGCGCCAAATGCGGCGAAACCGTCTCCGCTGGGCACGTTTACTGTCCGAACTGCGGGGAGAAGGCGTCCCACCGTGTCTTCTGCGACTGCGGGGACGAGCTCCGGTCGGACTGGGCCTTCTGCCCCAGCTGCGGCCGCCGTACCCCCGCAGCGGACGTACTCGATCAGCCATGAATACGCCGCAAACGCCATTTTCAGAGCGTTAAACGGCGTAAACGGAAAAGTGTATGACGCTCGCCGTTACCTTTATAACCCTGCACCCGGATGTAATTCTTGCGTAAGACGGTCGTCTTACACGGGCCGCGGCGCGGACGTGTGACCCGCGCCATCGTGCGATTACGCCGGATGGGCGTTCGACGTCACCGTGTAAGACGAACGGGCGACCGCGTCCGCGGATGCCGTCTTACCCAAAGGGGAACATCAAACATGGAGCGTGTGACACTACGGATTCCGAAGCAGCAGATCGAAGAGGTCGAGCGAATGGTCGAAACGGGGGAGTACCCCAACCGGAGCGAAGCCATCCGGGCGGCCGTCCGCGAGAAACTGAACGAGCAGGACGGGAGCAAGGAGCGCCCGTCCGAGAAACGGAAGCGCCGCAGCTTCCAGAGGGCCTGAACGATGCAGGATATCGTCAAGGAGGCCCTCGAACGGGACGAGCAGGAACAGAACCAGATGGACGAGCAGGAGGGCGACGGCTTCGGCGACCCCCGGATCGTCATCGTCGGTTGCGGCGGCGCCGGGAACAACACCGTCAACCGCCTGTACAACATCGGCGTCGACGGTGCCGACACCGTCGCCATCAACACCGACAAGCAGCACCTGCAGATGATCGAGGCCGACACGAAGATCCTCGTCGGCAAGTCGCTGACCAACGGGCTCGGCGCCGGCGGCGACCCCGAGATGGGCAAGCGCGCCACCGAGATGGCCCAGGGCACCATCGAAGAGGTGCTGGGCGACGCGGACCTGGTGTTCGTCACCGCCGGCATGGGCGGCGGGACGGGCACCGGCGCGGCGCCGGTCGTCTCGAACATCGCCAAAGACCAGGGCGCCATCGTCGTCGGCATGGTGTCGACGCCGTTCAACGTCGAGCGCGCCCGCACGGTCAAGGCCGAGCAGGGGCTGGAGACCCTCCGCAGCGAGGCGGACTCCATCATCGTGCTGGACAACAACCGCCTGCTCGACTACGTCCCGAACCTGCCCATCGGCAAGGCCTTCTCCGTGATGGACCAGATCATCGCGGAGACGGTCAAGGGCATCTCGGAGACGATCACCCAGCCCTCGCTCATCAACCTGGACTACGCCGACATGACCGCCATCATGAACCAGGGCGGCGTCGCGGTGATGCTCGTCGGCGAGACCCAGGACAAGAACAAGACCGAGGAAGTGGTGAAAGACGCGATGAACCACCCGCTGCTGGACGTGGACTACCGCGGGGCCACCGGCGGCCTCGTCCACATCACGGGCGGCCCGGACCTCGCGCTGAAGGAGGCCGAGGGCATCGCGCAGAACATCACCGAGCGCCTCGACGCGAGCGCCAACGTCATCTGGGGCGCGCGCATCGAGGAGGAGTACAAGGGCAAGGTGCGGGTCATGGCCATCATGACCGGCGTCAAGTCCGCGCAGGTCCTCGGTCCGACGACCCAGAAGCAGGCCGACAAGTCCCGCCAGGCGCTGGACGACGTGGACGACGTGGACGAATCGACCTTCGACGCCAGCCAGAACGTCGACACCGAGTTCGGCGACTCCGGCGGCATGGGCGGCGGTGCCGGCGGCGGTGCCGGTGGTAGCTCGGGCGGCGAGCCCGACTACGGCCACACCGACGGCGGCCGCGACAACCTCGAGAAGAACAACGGGCTGGACGTCATCCGCCCGGACTAGGGCTCCCGGGTCGACCCCACTGGAGACCCCTCCACCGTTTCCAGGGACCGCTCGACCCACTTTTCTGTTTTCGCCCGGCCAGTGACGACGCCGACCGCCCCGACGGTGTGACGGCGCGTCCGACTCGCCGCGGCTGTCCGACGGCCGGAGCGCACCGCCCGTCACACAGTGTCTGACGGTGAAGACGGCGACAGACGGGCGCTGCCCGAGAAGTGCGAGCGAGTATCGATCCGGTCAGGCCGCTTCCAGCGCCTCGAGCAGGTCGCACTTCCGACACACGTCCCGGCCGGTCGGCGCGCCGCAGTTGTCGCACTCCCCGTAGTCGGCGGCTTCGCTCCCGCCGAACGCCGACGCGGCCAGCGCCGCGAACTGCTCGTAGCCGGCCATGACCGAGTGGCGCGTCCCGGGGTGGTTGTCCTCCATGTCGAGCAACAGTTGCTGGACCTCGCCGCGGTAGGCCTCCTCGGCGTGGGGACACTCGGTGATGTGGGCGGGCAGGTCCCGCAGGTGGGCGTACAGCGCCACCTCCTTCTCGGGCACGTCCCGCAGCGGCTTGGCCCGCGGGACGTGGTGGTCCTGTGGGTTCCGCGGCCGCTCGGTCGGGTCCGCGGGCGGGTCGACCGGCTTCCCGTCGCGGTCCTCCTCGGGGAACGGCCCCAGCGACGCGTCGTAGTGGTTCGCCATCTGCTGGACGTCGCCCTCGAAGACGTTCATCAGCGCGGTCTGGGCCTCGTCGTCTAAGTTGTGGCCGGTCAGCAGTTTGTCGGCGCCGAGCTTCTCGGCGTACCGCTCCAGCACGTCGCGGCGGAAGACGCCGCAGTAGGCGCAGGCGGCCATCCCCTCGGGGTCGTCCTCGACCACGTCGTCCATCCGGACGCCGAACTCCTCGGCGTAGGAGACCACCTCGTGGCGCAGGTCGAGGTCCGCGGTGAGTTCCTCGCAGGCCTCGATCGACTCGTCGCGGTAGCCCTCGATGCCCTCGTGGATCGAGAGGGCGACGAGTTCGATCCGGGGGTCCTCGCGGAAGGTGTCGTGGAGGACCTCGGTGAGGACGACCGAGTCCTTCCCGCCGGAGAGGCCGATCACCCACGTTTCGGGGTCCTCCGGCGTCGCGGAGCGCGGGACCAGGTTGTCCTCGCGGACGCGCCGGCGGACGCGGGTCTCGACGGTCCGGCAGAAGTGCTCCTCGCAGAGGTGCAGCCCCGAGTAGGCGGCGCCCATCACCGCCGCCGACCCGCACTTGTCGCAGTCCATCGCCCCGACCTACCGGGGCGACGGCCCTCAGGGTTTCGCTCCCCGCCCGTCGGGACGCCCGCCGCCGGTCGCTCCCCCGCTCGGCTCTCTCACCCGTCGCTCGATCCGTCCGCGCCGTCGCCGGGATCGCGGGGGACCGTGACGGTGACGGTCGTGCCGTCGTCGACGGCGACGTCGATCTCGCCGTCGGCCCAGTGGACCAGCCAGGTGACCAGCCAGAGGCCGAGGCCGGCGCCGTGCTGGGTCGGCGTCTCGACGAAGCTCTCGGTGAGCACGCGCTGTTCGACGGGGGGCATCCCCGGCCCGTCGTCGGCGACGGTAAACCGCACCGTCCCCTCGTCGACGGCCGCGTCGATCTCGACGGTCGGCTCCGGGGCGTCGTTGTGCGTGACCGCGTTGCGCGCGAGTTCGTCCAGCACGACGAGCAACAGGTCCCCGCTGGGGACCGAGACGCGCTCGTCGGGGCCCGCCGTCCGCACGTCCGCGTGGGGGAACTCCTCGTGGACCGTCGCCGCCACGTCCGCGACGATGTCGGCGGCCGGTCGGGCAGTCGTCTCCTCGGGGCGCGCGCCGAGCGACGACTCGACGGCCCGCGCGTGGTCGGCCAACTCCAGCAGCGACTCGCCGCGGCGGCGGATCCGGTCGGCCTCCGTCCGGGTCGTCTCGTCGTCCGTCCGCTCGGCGATGCGGTCGGCGTTACCGACGACGACAGTCATCGCGTTGCGGAGGTTGTGCCGCAGCACGCGGTTGAGGACGATCACCTCGGTGCGCCGCTGGGCGAGCGTCTCGCTCAGGTCGTTGAACCCCCCTTCGAGCTCGGTCCACTCCGTCGCGCCCGTCAGCGAGACGGTCGAGCCGTAGTCGCCGTCGACCAGCGCTCCGAACCCGTCGCGGAGCCGCTCGATGTTGCCGACGAACTCCCGGTAGATCCAGACCCCGAAGACGGCCACCGACAGCAACACCAGCCCGAACGCGGCGGCCTGGGCGGCCGTGGCAGCCCACAGCCGCGACTCGAAGGCGGCCCGCGTCGTCGTCGCCGAGACCGTCCAGCCGGTCGCCCGGACGGGCTCGGTGACCGCGATCAGGTCCGCGTCCGCGGCCGCGTCCGTTCCCGTGACCGGCCCGGCCGCGTACAGCGTCGTCCCGTTCGCGGCGATCCGGACCCCCTGGGTCGGCCCGGAGTTGGCCCGGACGATAGACGCCAGGTCCCCCTGGTCGAGGTGGAACGCGGCGTTGAACGTCCCGACGGTCTCGCCCGCCTCGCGTAGCGGCGTGCTCACCGTCACGATGAGGTTCCCCGTCTCGGCCCTGACCGGGTCGCTGACGTAGGTCTCGCCGGCCATCGCCCGCCTGAAGTACGTCCGGTCGCCGAACCCGCTCCCGACGATCCGCTCGCGGGCGTCCGCGGAGAGCCCCTCCGAGTACAGCCCCGTCATCGTCCCGTTGGCCGCGATCACGGAGGCGCCGCTGAACTCCGTGGTCCCCACGAACGACCGCAGCCGCGCCGCCTGCTGTGGCGACCCGTGCTCGGCCAGCGACGGCGCCGACCCCCACAGCTGGACCTGTCGCTCCCGCTCCGCGAGCACGGCGTCGAGCTGTGTCGCCACGGACTCGGCGGAGTGGGCAAGGTCGGTCCGCTCCTGGCCGACGACCGCGTCCCGGTAGAGGACGAACCCGACCAGCGACGTGGCCGACAGCACCAGCGCCACCAGCGCCAGCGCCAGGACGAACCGCGTCCGGAGGCGCATCGACTACCCATTTCCGACTACCCGTATAAAACTCCGTGCCTCCGGGATCGACCTGTGATACCACCGCCGCGAGCGGGGCCATCGAGAAACCGTTTTCCCCCTCCGGCGGCTACGCCGGCCCGATGACCGACCTCTCGCGCGAGGAGGCCGTCGCCCGCGTCGAGGAGCTCGTCGCCCGCGTCGAGGACGACCGCATGCCCGTCCCCGTCCGGGAGATCTGGGTCTTCGGCGACGTGACGCTCGGCCTCGACCCCGTCGAGCGCCTCGACATCTATCTCACCAAGGACATCCTCGTCGGCGGCGACGACAGCGAGGTCGACCCCGACGACCTCGCGCTCGGCGTCGACGGGATCGGCGAGACGGTCCGGGCCGACTGGGCCGCCGAACACACCGAGCACGTCCGCACCAACGCCAACGGCTACGCCGCCCCCGAGAAGTGTCTCGCCGCCCACCTCGTCGACGACGACGAACCCGTCCACCTCGAAGTGTGCAACGCCTCCTTCGACGACAACGTCACCCAGCGCCTGGAGGGCGCGCTCGCCACCGACGACTACGAGCAGATCCTCGACCCCCGCGGGGCCTGCCTGTGGGTCGACGGCCAGCGCAGCGAGGAGGCGTTCCGGAAACTGCGCGAGGGCGAGTTCGTCCTCCCGACGCTCTCGGGCGCCCTGGAGATGCTCGGCGCCGACCCCGAGGTCGCCGAGGAGGCCGCCGACGCCCTCCGCGCCTACCGCGAGCGCCAGGAGGGCGCGTCCGTCCGCGGCGACGTCGTCTGACCGGCCCCGTTCGGACGGCCCCGCGGTAACGACCGCCGAACTGCAGTCACTCCCGAATCAATGACTGCCTGACGCCGGTCAAGCGGTGCATTACAATCGGCCGCGACGGGCTACGTTGGGGTATGCTCCTGTGGGCGATCCTCGTCGGCGTGCTCGCCTGGGCGCTGGTCACCCTGCTGTTCCTGACGCTCGTGTACGCCTACGGGGTCCGACGCCGTCGGCGGGCGCGTGTGTGACTGCCGGCGGCGTGTGACCGCCGGCGCGCTCGACGACGGTCGGCTGTCGGGGCGGTCTCGGCCGGCCCGCGCCGGTCCGATACGACTATCCCGGTCGACTCCCTGCGGTCGGCCATGACCCGTGTCGGCGCACACACATCGATCGCGGGCGGCGTCCCCAACGCCGTCGACGAACAGCTGGAGATCGGCGGCAACTGCGGCCAGATCTTCTCGCACTCGCCGCAGGTCTGGCAGGACCCGTCGATCGGCGACGACGAAGCCGCACAGTTCCGCGAACTGACAGACGAGCACGACCTCGGCCCGTGGGTGATCCACTCCTCCTATCTCGTCAACCTCTGTACCCCGAAAGACGACCTCCGCGAGAAGTCCGTCGACTCGATGCAGAAGGAGGTCGACGCCGCCGACAAGCTCGGCATCGAGTACGTCAACGTCCACCTCGGCGCCCACACGGGCGCGGGCGTCGACGGCGGCCTCGACAACGCCGCGGGCGCGCTGGACGAACTGGAGATTCCCCAGGGCGTCACCGTCCTCGTCGAGTCCGACGCCGGCTCTGGCACGAAACTCGGCGGCGACTTCGAACACCTCGCGGACGTGCTCGCCCGCTCCGAGCAGGACCTGGACGTGTGTCTCGACACCGCTCACATGTTCGCGGCGGGCTACGACCTCTCGACGCCAGAGGGGGTCGCGGAGACCGTCGCCGAGTTCGACGACGTGGTCGGGCTGGAGCACCTGGAGTGTATCCACCTCAACGACTCGAAACACGCCTGCGGGACGAACAAGGACGAACACGCCCACATCGGCGAGGGCGAGATCGGCGAGGACGGCATGCGCGCGTTCCTGAACCACGAGGACCTGCTGGACGTGCCGCTCGTGCTGGAGACGCCGACCGAGGACGGCAAGAGCTACGCCTGGAACGTCGAGCGCGTCCACGAGCTGCGGGACGGGGAGTAGCGGACGAGAGCGGAGTCCCGCGCAATCGCGGCGACGGCGGGCGGAAGTTGGTGGCGGAGTATGTGCCGCCACACGAGCGTTTATTGTGTCCTGTACGCAGGACTCGGTGTGAACGGAGAGGGTTTCGGTGAACCACCGGCGGCCGGGGTTTCGGGCGACGACGCCGGCCAAGTGGGTACGAGCGGGTCGTCGTGGCCGCAACCGCACTACGACGCGCGCAACAGCGCGTACACCCCCGACGCCGTGGTGCCGGACACGGAGCCGGGGCGACTCTGGACCTTCGGGGTCGGCGCCGAGCTGGAGACCGAACCGGTCGTCGCCGGCGGGTCGGCGTTCGTCGTGCCGCGGGACGACGTTCTGTACGCGGTCTCGCTGCGGGAGGGGACGGAGCGGTGGCGGTTCGACCCGGACGATCCGATATTCACGGCGCCCGCAGTCGCGGACGGAACCGTCTACGTCGCGCCGAACAACGGGCAGGTCCGCGCGCTCGCCGTCGAGGACGGGACCGAACGGTGGGCGGTCAACCCCGGACGGAGCGTGAATCCGCAGGTCACCGTCGCCGACGGCACCGTCTACGTCGTGACCTACTACGGGGACGTCTACGCGCTGTCGGCGTCCGACGGGGAACAGCAGTGGACGGCGTCGCTCGACGAGCGGGTCGCGACGCGGCCCCCGGTGGGCGACGGGGCGCTCTACGTGAGCACGCAGAGCGGGAACGTCCACGCGCTGGCGACCGCTGACGGGAGCGAGCGCTGGCGCTTCGAGACGGACAGCGAGTACATGTTCACGGAGCCGACGGTCGGTGACGGGACGGTGTACGTGCCGGTCGGGCGCGTCGACGACGGGAGCTACTACTACGCGCTGTCGACCGACGACGGGAGCGAGCGCTGGCGCCTCGAACGGTCGTCCGGGAGTCTCGACATGTCGCCGGCGGTGACCGACGACACAGTCTATCTCCAGGACGTGGAGGGGATCACCGCCCGGTCGCCGGCCGACGGGAGCGAGCGGTGGACCGGGTCGGTCGAGGGGGAGGCGACGGCGGTGGCGGTCACCGAGTCGGCGGTGGTCGTCGGCGGCGCGGGCGACGTCGTCACAGCGTTCGCGCGCTCGGACGGGTCGGTCCGCTGGCGTCGCGAGGTAGGCGGGACGACCGCGCCCGTCGCGGTCGCCGGCGGCGTCGTCTACGTGGCCAGCGGGAACCGCGGGCTCGTGGCCCTCGGCGACGAACTGCCGCCGACGCCCAGCCCCACACCCTCGCCGACGCCGACACCGAGTCCGACACCCACGCCGACCGCGACACCCACGGCGACGCCGTCGCCGACACCGACCGAGGCCCCTACGCCGACCGAGAGCGTGACCGCAACGCCTGGAGACGTGCCCTACGCGCTCCGGGAGGGCGTGAAGACGGTCGTCGACACCGGCTACGGGACCTACTACCTGATCCGGTCGATCCCGGAGGTCAACCCGGAGCGGGTGGCGGTGACGACGACCGACTACGGGCTGGTCGACCGGACGACGACGAAGGACGTGGTCGCGCTCGACACCTTCTCGGAGGGGCTGTGGGCGATCGACTGGGACCGGGAGGTCGAGCGGATGCGGACGGTTCGCGACGCGTCGGCGAGCTACGAGACACTCGGCCGGGTCACCCAGCTGGGGTGGGACGTTGCGGAGATCGTCGTCTTCATCTCCGGACAGTACACGAGCGCGCTCGTCGGACCGGCGCTGGGCATCATGAGCGACGCGATTAGCTGGTCGATGGATCCGGTGTCGCGACCCTACCGCGAGGCGTTCCAGAAGCTGACGGCGTGTCTGCAAAACGCCGAGTCGATCGACCAGCGGGCCCGGGGTATCCGCTCGTACAGCGGCCTCGACGAGACGCTCCGGACGTGGGCAGACGCGGCGGCGCTGCTACACAGTGGCATCAGTAGCGGATTGACGCTCGCGTCCGCGTGGGGGCAGTACCTGAGCGCGCTCGGGACGGCCGGGGCGAGCGCGTTCTCCGCATCGGCGTCGACAGCCCTCAAGGGAGCGCGTAGCTTTTTCGTCGGACTCGCCGTCACCGCGGCCAGCGGGATCGTCGAGAGCGACGTACAGAAGAAGACGTCGGTCCACGCGCTCCAGAACGCCTACGCTAACGCGCGACTGCCGGTCGTCAAGACGCTCCGAAACCTGCAGGCGAGGTTCGACCGGGACGAACACATCGTCGGCGACATCTTTGTGTACGACGCGTACCTCCAGTCGGCCTATCAGATGAACGCCCTCGCGTTCGAGGCCGCGTCGCTGTACTGGGAGGCGATCGCCGACGGGTGGCTCGGGGCGGTGTGGAACCCGTGGTCCGGCGCTCAGCGCAAGGCCGACGAGTACGCGCGCAGGGCCGACACCGCGAAGACGACTGCCCGAAAGAGCCAGGAGTTGTTCGGACTCGCCCAGACCGAGATCGGCGACGACGTAACCGGGTCGATCAACGCCGAGTTCTGGGCGAATGGCGGTGATGCCTGATGAACGCCGAACGACGTGACGTGCTGAAAGTCCTTACCGTCCTCGGCGTCGGTGGAGCGGGGTCGGCGCTGTTGCTCTCCGGCGACGGCGACGAGCGACCGGCCGGGTCGGAGCGCCGGACCGACTCGACCGACGCGCCGACCGCGACGGTCGGCGACGCGAACGGCTACGCCGCGGCCGTCGAACGTGCGAGCGCCGACCTCGGCGGAACGCCGCCGCTCCCGTCGGTCCAGCCCTTCGACTACGAGCCGGTCGACGTGACCTTCGAGGACCGGTGGCTCGCGCGATTCGTCGCGCGGCCGACCGACGGCGCCGACGGCGACAGGCTGCGGGTGACCCCTGGGACCCGGTCCGCCGAGGAACTGGCCGTGACGGTACACAACTGGCTCGGCCTACCCGACGAGCGGTGGGTGGAGACGACACTGGCCGGTGAGACGGTCGCCCTCCACGGTGGGACGGTCCGCGACCGCGTGGCCGTCGTCGGGACGCTTGACGAACGGGACCTGGTGGTCGGGGCGCGCGCCGTCGACGGGGTGGCCCTGGAATCGGTCGTCGCCGAGTGGACCATCGAGGGGTAGTCGACCGGCCGTCGGCCTGGATCGGCGGCGCGACAGGTCACCGCTCGACGGCGTCGGGCCGGTTCTGCACGCGGGGGTACCGCACCCCGAGCGCTTTCCAGTCCAGCCAGCGAGCGCCCGGTCGGTCGTCAGCGAGTTGCCCGTAGGGCGGGTCGCCGCCGGTCGGAATTTCGTCGACCGGACCGCTCGGCTCGACGGCGTCGGCGACGTACGCGGCGGCGTCGTCGGTCGCCCGCCAGACGCCCGCGGCGCAGGACGGCAGCGCGACGCCGACGTTGGCGACCCCGTCGAGCGGTTCCGCGCGGGGAACGGCCTCGCCGTCGATCCGCTGCTGGAGCGTCGCGTAGGCGTAGAACTCCAGGTCGGCCCCGTCGGCGGCGCGGTCCTTGACGGCGGGGACGAGTTCGAACAGCTTGTTGTAGCCGACCTCGACCTTCTCGGGGTCGAGCGTGCCCATCGCCTCGTCGGTGGTCTCGTCGAGGTCGACCGCCTCGGCGGCGGAGTCGTTGGTGACGTACCAGGTGACGTAGTTCGCCCCGCGGTGGCGGTGCCGCCGCGGGACGACTGACATCCCCTTGTGCGGGAGGTAGGCGCCGACCGCCGGGAGGTCCTCGGCCGGCCCGCGCACCGCCAGCACCAGCTGGTTGCGGTAGGTCACCGGGTCGAGCGACTCGCGGACCGCGTCGGCGTCGCCCCCTGCGTCGCGGAACGACTCGCGATCGACCAGCGAGTCGACGAACCGGTGGGTGCCCGTGCCGGTCGCGGCGACGACGTAGTCCGGGTCGACCCGCAGGGTCAACTTCTGGTGGGTCTCGACGGTGAGTCGTTCCAGCGCAGGGGCGGACGACCCTCCCGTCGCGAACTCCGTGGCCGTGATGTCACCGACGACGATGCGCTGTTCGTGGTCCGCCGCGAGCGCCTCGACGAGCGCCTCGCGGTCGATCACGTACTCGTCGATGGCCGCGACGTGCTCGCCGCTGCCCTTCGCGAAGACGGTCCCCTCGCGGTAGATCTCGTGGAGATCCGCGAGTTCGCGCTCGTCGTACTCGTAGCCGGCCTCGTCCCACTGGTCGACGAGGTGCCGATACGGGTGGTCCGTCGAGCAGACGTACCACTCGCCGCCCTCGACGGGGACGCGGGCGTCCTCGGCGAACGGCAGCCACCGCTCGTCGACGGCCTCGCGGCGGGCGCGGTCGGGGTTCAGGTACCCCTTCGCGAGCACGCCCGGCCAGTCGAACGTCTGGCCGCCGCCCAGCGGCGTGTTCGAGACGAGCGCGGCGGCGTAGCCGCGGTCGACGAGTTCGTCCAGCAGCACGAGCCCCTGGACGCCGCCGCCGACGACCAGCACGTCCACGTCGGCGGTCGGGTACCACTCCAGGTACTCGCGGGCCTGCTCCCACAGCGACACCCCACGGTCGAACTCCGGCTCGTCCGCTCCCATTCGTTGTCCGCTCTTTTCGCCCGCTGTACATATGCTTGACTGCTGGACTCACTCGTCGCGATACGGTGGTCGCGTTACGCCGAAGTTGACCCGGGGGTGGCCGACCGGAACTCGTCGATGTGGTCGTAATAGTACGCGAGCGCCCGATGTACGTCGGAGAGCGTCAGGTCCGGGTAGAGCTGCGCGATCTCGTCGGGCTCGTATCCGCTGTGTTCGTACGCTTCCGCGATGTCCTCGACGCGAATCCCGGTCCCTTCCACGGTCGGGACACCGTCGCTGTGTCGGTCGTCCCTGACGATTCCCATCGTGTATCTGTTCTCGTCATCCGTCTTGAACTACCGGGTCGGAATGGATCCGGAGGAGGGTTCCCGTCGGTTCGAGCGACGGGCATCTGCCGCTACGCCAGCCGGTCCGGCAGTCCGACAGTCGGCCAGGTCACCGCGAGCGGACAGTGACCTGCCCGGGAACCGTGACCCTCAACTGAGCGAGCCCCGAGGGTCGGCTATGCGAGTCCCCGCCGTCGGCCGCCCGGGGCCGCTCGCGGTGGTCGCCTCGAACGCGGTGGCCCCCGTGGGCGTCCTCGCGCTCGGGTGGTCGGCCACCGTCCTCCTCGGCGTGTTCGTCCTCGAACTCGCGGCCGTGCTGTTCTGGTCGGCTGTGAAGGTCCCGTTCGCGGCCAAGCGCCCGAACAACCTGATGGACGACCAGCGACTGCTGGGTCCGCTGCAGGCCAAGCGCGGCGGGATCGACCTCCCGGGACCGCTCCCGCCGGTCTACCTCCGGAACGTCCCGACGCTGGTCGCGCTCGTCGCCCTCCTCGCGCCGATCGAGCTCGGGGTCGCGTTCCTCGTGTTCGCGCTCTCGGACCCGACGATCACCACTGAGACCACCGGGCAGTTGCTGGTCGGCGGCGTCGGCGTCTTCGCCGCCCGCGGCGTCGAGACCTGGGCCGACTACTTCCGCGCTGGCGGCTACCGCGACCACTCGGCGCGGTCCGTGGCGCTCGCGCCGTTCAAGTACGTCTTCGGCGTCGGGACGCTCCTGTTCGTCGTCGGCCCGTTCGGCCTCGACAGCGGCGCGGTGCTGGCGCTGGTCGTCGCCGGCAAGCTCGCCTACGACCTCCGGACGATCCAGGTCGAGCGCGACCCGGACAGACGGGGGGTCTTCTACCGCCTCTACGGGAGCAAGGAGACCGAGATCGAGCCCGCGCCGATCCCCGAACCCGACGGCGAACCGGTCGCCCACGTCCGCCCCTCGCGGTCGGTCGCCGTCACCGACGCGCTCTACCGCGGTGGCTTCTACACCCTGACCAGCCCCGTCGTCCTCTGCTACGTCGTCGCGGCGCTGCTCGCCGTCTTCGCGCCCTCCTGGCTCGTAGCGGTCCCCCTCGCCGTCGTCCTCGCGTTCGGGGCGGTCCGGGCGACGACGCGCTACCTCCGGTACGGTACCCTGGAGTACCGCTCGTACGACGGCGTCCTCGTCGCCTACGACACGCTGTTCGGCGAGCCCCAGCAGCGGATCGAGCGCGACGGCGTGAAGCGCGTCGCCGTCGAGCACGACCCCGTCGACCGGTGGTTCGACACCGCCACGATCGAGTTCGACCGCGGCGACGACGCGCCGCCGCTGCAGTTCACGGTCCCCGACCCCGAGGAGGTCGAGCACGACGACACGCCCGGGTCGCTGGTCGCCGCCCACGTCGACGACCCCGGGGCGCTCGCGGACGCGCTCGGGGTCGGCTGGCTCTACGAGCGCGATGTCGAGTCGACGGCCGGCACGGACTGAGCCGTCCGGCGAGGCCGATACGGGCGAGGGCCGGTGCGGAGGCGGTTGCGGTGCGGTTGACGCGCGCTGTCGTCTCGGAGTCACTTGCGATTCCGATGGGCCGTCAGAGCTTGCTCTGACGTTGGCGCGCTCTCGGGCGCGCGACGGAACCGCGCGAGGTCCTCGTGAACTCGTGAGCGAAGGCTCGTCGGAGCGTGCTCCGACGGTGGATGAGCGACGACAGGAGCGAATCGGCTGTGGAGGTGTGTGGCCGTCTGCGGTGCTGTGCGGGGCGGTCGCGGTGCCGTGCTGTTCCTGGTGTCCGCGCGACCGTGTGAGCGCGGGCTCGGGAGAGCGTGTTCTCCCGGCGGACTGAACGGGCGAGGCCCGCTCGCGCCGACAGTCGCCTGAGCGACCGCTATCCGAAGCGGCCGGAGGCCGCGAGGATATGTCGCTCAGCGACCGCGAGCGCGCCGAGGGCGTTCACCGCTCACTGTCGAGTGCGGTAGCGTCTCCAGTTAGCGAGCGGGACGGGGGCGTTCGACTTCGATACCCAGTGTGGAGGACGGATCGACCGCTTCACTCGCGACCGGTGCCGAGTATCGACCGACGCGCCTATGCGGCCGCGGCGTCGAACGAACGCCCAGTGCGAGAGTTCAGCGCCGACTACCTGGAGACGACCCGCGAGGGGATGTGGGCCGACTCCCGCGAGGCCCTGTCGGATCTGGACCTCGGAAGCCGCGAACGCATCCTCGACGTGGGCTGCGGGACGGGCGAACTCACGCGCGTCCTCGCCGAGGAGAGCGGCGCCGAAGTGATCGGCGCCGACGCGGACCCGCGGCTGCTCTCGGTCGCGGGCGAGTTCGCGCCCGTCGTCCGCGCGGACGCGACGCGCCTGCCGTTCACCGCGGACGCCGTCGACCTGGTGGTCTGCCAGGCGCTGCTCATCAACCTGCCCGACCCCGTCGGCGCGGTCGAGGAGTTCGCCCGTGTCTCCTCGGGTCTCGTGGCCGCCGTCGAGCCGGACAACGGCGCCGTCAGTGTCGACTCGACGGTCGACGCCGAGCCGCCGCTGGCCCGCCGCGCCCGCGAGCGATTCCTCGACGGCGTCGAGACCGACGTGACCCTCGGCGCGGGCGCCCGCGACGTGTTCGAGGAGGCCGGCCTCGGCATCGTCTCGACACGGCGGTACGACCACGAGCGGGTGGTGGCGCCGCCCTACTCCGAGGCGGCCGTCGAGGCCGCCCGCCGGAAGGTCACCGGCGAGGGGCTGGCCGACGACCGCGAGACGATCCTCTCGGGGGCGACCACCGAGGGGGAGTACGACGACCTGCACTCGGCGTGGCGCGCGATGGGCCGCGACGTGGTCGACCAGATGAGCGACGAGGAGTACGTCCGCACCGAGACGGTCCCCTTCTTCGTGACCGTCGGCCGTGTCTGAGCGCTGTTCGTGTGAGTTCGCCGTCCTGTAGTTCCTGCCGGATCGAGTCGCGTCCGGTGGCGACGGACGCTGAACGCCCTCGGCCCGCTCGCTCTGAGTCGGACCAGCCGCAGGAAACAGCACGCGATGAAAGCCCTCGGCCCGCTCGCGGTCGCTGAGCGACATATCCTCGCTTCGCTCGGATAGGGGTCGCTCAGGCGACTGTCGGCGCGAGCGGGCCTCGCCCGTTCAGTCCGCCAGGAGACCACGACCGCACAGCGCCGGGGCCAGCCACACACCTCCCCAGCCGACTGCGCTACTCGGCTCGCTTCGCTCGCCTGCGTTGCTCATCCACCGTCGGAGCACGCTCCGACGAGCCTTCGCTCACGAGTTCACGAGGACCTCGCGCGGCTTCGGTCGCGCGATGAAACACGCGACAGCGCACGCCGACACGGAAAGCCGAAAGGTCTAGTCGTCGGCGGGTGCGGGCTCGCCGGACTCGCCGGCTTCCCAGTGGCTGACGTTCGCGGGTTCGAAGAGATCGGTCGAGAGGTACCGTTCGCCGGTATCGGGGAGGACGACGACCACCAGGTCGTCGGGGCGCTCGCGAGCAACCTCGGCGGCCGCCGCCAGGGCGGCGCCGGCGGAGACGCCCGTCAGGATGCCCTCCTCGCGGGCGAGCTTGCGCGTCGTCTCGACCGCCCGCTCGTGTTCGACGGCGCGGACCTCGTCCAGGAGTTCGGTCCGCAGGATCTCGGGGACGAAGCCCGCGCCGATCCCCTGGATGGAGTGCGACCCGGGTTCGCCGCCCGAGAGGACCGGCGAGTCGGCCGGCTCGACGGCGACCGAATCCACGTCGGCGGCCCGTTCTTCCTCAAAATATTCGGAGACGCCGGTGATCGTGCCGCCGGTGCCGACGCCGGCGACGAAGACGTCGACCTCGCCGTCCGTGTCCGCCCAGACCTCCGGGCCGGTCGTCGAGCGGTGGGCCTCGGGGTTGGCGATGTTCTCGAACTGGCTGGCGACGACGCCGTCGCGCTCGTCGGCGATGGCGTCGGCGGCCTCGATGGCGCCGTCCATCCCGCCGTCGGCGGGGGTGAGCACGACCTCCGCTCCGAGGGCCGACAGCAGCGCGCGCCGCTCCTCGCTCATCGACTCGGGCATCGTCAGCACGAGGTCGTAGCCGCGGGCGGCGCAGGCCATCGCCAGCCCGATGCCGGTGTTGCCGGAGGTCGCCTCGACGACGAGATCGGCGTCGTCGAGGTGACCCATCCGCTCGGCGCGGTCGAGCATGGCGGCGCCGATGCGGTCTTTCACCGAGCTGGCAGGGTTGAACGACTCGACCTTGCCCGCGAGGTTGTCGGCGAACGAGTCCAGCCACACGAGCGGTGTGTCGCCGATCTCCGCGGCGATGTCGTCTGCGATTTCCATCGTCTCGCCGTAGGCGTTCGCCGCGGTTGGGTCGCCGCCCTCAACATCGGGGGTAACGACCCCCTCCCCCGGGGTCGGCCCCTCGAAGGAGACGGGACCGCTCCGTCGGGGAACCGTTAATTGGCTGCCGGGCGACCGACCGGTATGGACCCACGAGTCGAGGACCACGCGGACGTCATCGTCGACCACTCGGTCGGGATCGAAGCCGGCGACGAGGTGCTGATCACGGCGTCGCCGGAGGCCGAGGACCTGGTCGTCGCGCTGGAGGAGCGCATCGGCGAGCGCGGCGCACAGAGCGTCACGCTCGGCGGCTCCAGTCGCGGGCGACGGGCGTTCATGCGTGCGATGGACCCCGACGACTACGACGAACCGCCGGCTGCCCTGCAGGCGCTGGTCGAGGAGATCGACGTCGCCATCGCGATCCGGTCGGCGCGCAACACCAACGAGACCGGCGACGTGCCGCCCGAGAAGAACGCGGCCTACTCGAAGCTCATGAAGCCGATTCAGGACGCCTACATGGACAAGCGCTGGGTCGGCACGCAGTACCCCGCGCCCGGAAACGCCCAGGACGCCGAGATGAGCACCGAGGCCTACGAGGACTTCGTCTACGACGCCGTCACCAAAGACTGGGACGAACAGCGCGAGTTCCAGGCCAACATGGTCGAGATCCTGGAGGGCGCCGACGAGGTCCGGATCGTCTCCGGCGACACGACCGACGTGACCATGTCCGTCGCGGGGATGAACCCCGTCAACGACTACGCCGAGAAGAACCTCCCCGGCGGCGAGGTGTTCACCGCGCCCGTCCCCGACAGCGTCGACGGCGAGGTGCTGTTCGACATGCCCCTGATGGCCCAGGGCCGGGAGGTCGAGGACGTGCGCCTCGTCTTCGAGGAGGGAGAGGTCGTCGAGTTCGAGGCGGCGAAAAACGAGGAGGTGCTCGCAGCGGTGCTGGACACCGACCCCGGCGCGAAGCGACTGGGCGAACTGGGCATCGGGATGAACCGCGATATCGACCGATTCACCTACAACATGCTGTTCGACGAGAAGATGGGCGACACCGTCCACATGGCACTCGGTCGCACCATCGACGAGAACGTCCCCGACGACAGCGACCTGGAAGGGAACGACTCGGCGATGCACATGGACATGATCGTCGACATGAGCGAGGACTCGTACATCGAGGTCGACGGCGAGGTCGTCCAGCGGGACGGTACCTTCCGATTCGAGGACGGCTTCGAGGGCTGAGCGAGCGCCCCGGCGCCCGCTATCCTCACAGCGGGTCGTCGCCGTCCTTCGTCCACCCCGCGTCCTCGTACTTCTCCCGTGCTCGCTCCCGCGCCCGCGACAGTTCCGACTCCAACCACGTGCCTTCGTGGGCATCGGCCCACGACCGGAGCGCCCCCTCCAGCTCCGCGACGGCCTCGTCCCTGTCGATCCCCGACTGCTCGCGGACGCTCGTCACGCGCTCGTCGAACTCGGCGGCGGTGGCGTCCGGGTCGTCGAAACAGTTCAGGTGACGGTCGGTCGTCCGCGCGAAGGTGATCGAGCCGTGCTGGACGACCGCCGCCTTCTGGCGGTACTGGGCGTTGCCCGAGATCTTCCGGCCGTCGCCGGCGACCACGTCGTGGGCAGGGTGCAGCGCCCGGAGGTAACACGCCGGCTCGTACACCGCCTGCCGCTCCGCGTCGGCGAAGTGCGCGTCGACGCCCATCCCGTCGAGGGCGTCGAACAGCGGTTCGCAGAGCAACTCGTAGGAGTCCATGAGGTCGCCGGGGAGTTCGTCGGCCGGCGCGACCACGGAGTAGGAGATGTCGCCGTGGCTGTCGTGGTAGATGGCGCCGCCGCCGGTCGGCCGGCGGGTGACCGCCACCCCCTCGCGCTCGCAGTACTCCCAGTCGACCGTCGCGGGGTCCTGGTGGTAGCCCAGCGAGAGCGTGCTGGGCTCCCAGCGGTAGACCCGGAGGGTGCGGACCCCCTCCTCGGCGGCAGTCTCGGCGGCCGTCTCGTCCAGCGCCATGTTCATCGGCCCCGGGCGGGACTCCTCGGCGATCAGCCGCCACTCCCGGTCGGCCAGGCTCATGGGCGGAGTTGGGACAGCGCCAGGTTAGGGGTTGCGTTCGTCAGGTCCGGCGCTCGCGGGCGACCAGCGCGAGCGTCACGGTACCGGCGGCGAGGAGCGGCCCGGCGACCAGCGGACTCGTCAGCCGCGAGGCGAGGAAGTCGACGAACTGGGGGAGATACGGGCGGCCGACGACCGCGAATCCGTAGCGCGCCGCGATCGCCGACGGCGACCCGTCCGGGTTCGGCCACAGCGGGTCGGGGCCGACTGCGAGGAACACCGCGAACAGGACCGACAGCGCAAGGAGGACGGCGCCGACGGCTCTGCCGTACGCGCGGAGGTACCACCGTCGCGACTCCGGAGCCCGCGCTCCGGGCGGCTGATGTCGCATGGACGAACGGACGACCGCCCGGCGGAAAAACTCTCCCCCGCCGTCAGAACGGTCCCGTCGAGACGACGTTTCGCATGACCGAGCGCTCGGCCCGGCGCAGCAGTTCGGCGGCGGTGCCGGGCGCGCAGTCGAGGCGGTCGCCCACGTCCTCGACGCTGCCCTCGCGGGGGGTCTCGTAGTAGCCGCAGTCGACCGCCGCGACGACGGCCTCGAACTGCCGGTCGGTCAGGTCGCCCCCGGCGTCCAGCCGCCGGGCGTCGTACTCGCCGACCTCCAGCACCTCGGCGTCCATCCCCCCGGGCATCTCCTCGACGGCGGTCTGGAGCTTCTCGGCGGGGCCGACCGCGGTCAGCCGGACGGTCCCGTCGGCGCGGTACTCGATGGGCATCACTCCGACCAGCCCCGGCTGGGTGAGCGCGCCGACGAAGTCCCGGCTGTGCTCCGGGATCGACTCGCGGACGTAGAGGTAGAACGTGTCGTCGGGACACCGGGAGATCTCGTAGGTCGACACACTCTCGGTCGCCCGCAGCGCCGGCTCGTAGGGGTCGGGGTCGCCGTCGACGTGAAACAGGAAGGCCGGGTCCTCGTCCAGCGCCGTGTTGTACTGCAGCAGCCGCGAGACGCTGTACCCCTCCCGCTCGACGACGAACTGGTGCATCGGGTGTCGCACGGCCGGTTCCTGGTGGACCGCGACGCGCAGGTACCGCATCGCCCGATCGGTGCCGCCGGTCCGACTTAAATCCCACCCACCCGTGAGGGCCAACGGCGATTATCCGACCGCGCCAACGGCGCGTATGGACCAGCGACAGCGACAGGTGGACGAACGGGCCGAGAACGTCACAGCAACGGCGGACGCCGACTCGCCGCTGGAGGCGGCCCTGTCGGTCGTCCCCGACGACGCCGTCACCGACACCGAACAGCATCTGAACGCCCCTGCGCTCGTCGTCCGGGCCGACCGCGTGCAGGCGGCGCTGTCGGCGCTGCGCGAGCGGGCGGGCTTCGACCACTGCGCCTGCGTCACCGGCCAGGCCTACGGCGACCGCTACGAGTCGATATACCACCTCCGGAGCTACGACGACCCCACCCGGGAACTGTCCGTCGTCGTCCCGACGCCCGCCGCTCGCCCCGAACAGGAGAGCGCGGCACCGGTGTACCCGACCGCCGACTGGCACGAGCGGGAGGCCTACGACCTCGTGGGGATCGAGTACGACGACCACCCGGACCTGCGGCGGATCCTCCTGCCGGAGACCTGGCAGGGCCACCCACTGGACCCGGACTTCAGCGGTGAGGAACCGCAAATCGTCACCTTCCGCGAGCACGAGAACCCGCTGGCCGACGACCACCGCGACGGCGACACGATGTACGTCAACCTCGGCCCGCACCACCCGGCGACCCACGGCGTGCTCCGCGTCGGCGCCACGCTCGACGGCGAGTACGTCGCCGAGGTGACTCCCGACATCGGCTACATCCACCGCTGCGAGGAGCAGATGTGCCAGCAGGGCACCTACCGCCACCAGATCATGCCCTACCCGGACCGGTGGGACTGGTCGGGCGCCGGCCTCTGCAACGAGTGGGCCTACGCCCGCGTCGCCGAGGACCTGGCCGACATCGACGTGCCCGAGTACGCCCAGGTGATACGGACGATGAGCGCCGAACTCTCGCGGCTGCTCGGGCATTTCCTCGCCGTCGCCACCTACGCGCTGGACGTGATCGGCGAGTTCACCGCCGTGTTCATGTACGGGATCGAGGAGCGCGAGCGCGTCCAGTCCATCCTGGAGGACCTGACCGGCCAGCGCCTGATGTTCAACTACTTCCGGCTGGGCGGGGTGGCGTGGGATCTGCCCGACCCCCGCGCGGACTTCTTCGCCGAGATCCGCGAGTTTCTCGACGACCTGCCCGAGCGGCTCGCCGAGTACCACGATCTCCTGACCAGCAACGAGGTCTTCCAGATCCGCACGGTCGAGACCGGGGAGCTATCGGCCGAGACAGTCAAGGAGTACGGCTGTACCGGCCCCGTCGCCCGGGGGTCGGGCGTCGACTACGACCTGCGCCGGGACGACCCGTACGGCTACTACCCCGAACTCGACTGGGACGTGGTCACCGAGGACGGCGGGGACAACTACGCGCGCGTGCTCGTGCGCCTGCGAGAGATAGAGGAGTCCGCCCGGATCATCGAACAGTGCGTCGACCTGCTGGAGGGGTGGCCCGAGGACGAGCGCACCGTGCAGGCGAACGTCCCGCGGACGCTGCGACCCGACCCCGACACCGAGATCTACCGCGCCGTCGAGTCCGCCAAGGGGGAACTCGGCATCTACATCCGCGCCGACGGCACGGACAAGCCCGCTCGCTTCAAAATCCGCGGCCCCTCCTTCTCGAATCTCTCCGCGCTGGAGGAGGCCGCCCGCGGCGAGTTCGTCGCCGACCTCATCGCCACCATCGGAAGCCTCGACCCCATCATGGGCGACGTGGATCGCTGACGGGGACGCCGTGACGGAGAGGTCGGCGAGCGCTCGCCGATCCCGAACCGACCCGTGTCACCGCCGAACCGGAGCCGCCCGCGAATCACCTCAGAAGAGACCGACCCCGACCGCGTAGGGCCACGCCTGGCCGCCCAGCGCGAGGAGCGCGAGCGCGCCGCCGGCCAGCGCGACGTTCTTCAGGAAGCCCGTCATCTCGTCCTGGGTCTGGTCGTCGGGGACCGCCCAGAAGTCGTGCATCGTCACCGCCGAGACCAGCAGGAAGGTCGCGAGCGCGCCGGCCGCCAGTACGGGAGCGACGCCGAGGACGATCCCGAGCCCGCCGAGGACGAGCACGACGCCGGACGCCACCACCGAGAACGCCGGCGCCGGGATACCCTTCATCTCCGCGTAGCCGCTCATTTGCTCGACACCCGAGAAGTGGTTGAGGCCCATGAACGCGAGGACGCCGCCGAACAGGACCCGCGCGAGCAGGAAGACCACCTCGCCCGCGGCCGACTCGACGGCCATCAGGCCGTCACCTCCGTTCGAACCACAGCCTGTTCGTCGTCCGTGCTACCGTCGTGACCGAGCGTCTCTGACATCGAAACCACGTACGACCCCCACACAAATATACGTTATCTGACACTCGTGTCACCGGGAGACGCCGATGTTACCGGCTGTGCTCGACGTGACTCCCGGGCGTAACCGGCAGCGAACAGCGGCTGGTGGCCGCGACGGCCGGCGAGTTTCGGCAGGGAATCTGGTAGCGTGGTGTTACCGGGTTCGTGAACGAACTACCTAAGTAGGTGGGTGCAGTATGGCGAGGTACATGGCGACCAACGCGAACGCGGAGGCGGCCAACCCCGAGGCCTGTCCGGTAGTCGACTCGCTCGAACAGATCGGCTCGCAGTGGCGGCTGGTGGTGCTGTACGACCTCCAGGAGGGCGAGAAGCGGTTCAACGAACTGAAACGGTCGACCGGCGCGAGCTCGCGCACGCTTTCACGAGTGCTCGACGACCTGCAGGAACTGGACCTGGTCGACCGCCGACTCGAGGAAGACGCCCCGGTCGCGACGTTCTACTCGCTGACCGCGAAGGGGGAGTCGCTCTGTCCGGTGTTCGACGCCATCGAGTCGTGGGCCGACGAGTGGCTCGGCGAGGACGCCGACGGGAAAGAGGCGATGGCCGCCGTCGAGGCCGTCGCCGGCGAGTAGCCGTCCGACGACGATACGCGTTCTGCCGCGCTCTCACTCCTCGACCGGCCGGAGTACGACGCTCGTCCCGCGGTAGTCTTCGAGGAAGCCGCCGGGTGCGCCGACGCTGACCGGCCCGTCGTCGGCCTCGACGACGAGGCTGTTCTCCAGCGTGAACTCGCTGGTGACGGGGTCGACCAGCGCCTGGCGCACCTCGCGGACGCGGCCCGCGACCCGGTCGCCGCTCTCGGTTTCGACCTCGGCGCGCAACTCGGCGCCGGTCTCGCGGTGGCTGGCCGCGGCGAACGTCGCGGCCCGGAACCACTCGAAGGTCGCCGGGAGTTCGGGCGGGTCGGCGACCGAGACCTCCCGCGGGAACGGCCAGTAGGCGCCGAGGAACGTGGCGATGACCGCGCCCGTCAGCCCCCACTCGGAGACCCAGACGACCCCCTCCTCGAAGTAGGCGCCGTCGAACACCTCCGGGCTGCCGATCATCGCCCGCTCGTCGTCGGCGGCGTAGGCGAAGGCCATCTCGCCGCCCCAGCAGCGGACGGCCGTCGCCAGGTCCGCGTACCGGTCGGCCGCCTCGTCGAAGTCGTCGACCTCGCCGACCAGCAGGAGCACGAGCGCCCCGCGCTCGCGGGCCGCGCGCAGTTCCGACTCGACCTCCGGGACCACGTCCGCCGGCACCGAGACCAGCACCTCCGACGCCGCGCTCTCGATGTCCTCACGGAGGTTCTTCAGGGCCTTCCGCCGGGACTTGGCCATCTCGATCTCCGAGGTGCGGGGCTCGGTCTCGGTGAACCGTTCCTCCAGCGCGGGGGTCATCGCGTCGATGCGCCCGGAGATGTCGGCCATGGCCTCCCGCGGCGGGAGCGCCCGGACCGTCGTCGGCGAGACGTGGTCGTTGACCCGCACGAGCCCCCGCCCCTCGAGTCGCTCGGCGATGTTGTACACCGTCCGCTGGGTGACGCCCGCCTCGTCGGCGACCGCGCTGGTCGTCGCCTCCCCGAGCTCCAGCAGCGCGAAGTACGTGTCGATCTCGTTGTCCGAGAGCCCGAACACCCGCAACTGCTCCCGCAGCGCCGCGTCGTCTGAGTCCATTTGTGTCGATGTCTCGCTCGCGACTAATCGGTGTGACGTTCGGCGGGAGTCGTCCGGCGGCCGCGACGCCCGCGGGAGTGGGAGCGACATGCGAGGTCGCCGCCGCCGGGGCCACCGTGACAAGGAGTGTGGGAGCGACTGGCGTACGATACGTCGACCGGTGACGACGGCGTCGTTACATCGTTACCCCTCCTCCGGCGGTTCGAACTCGGTGTCGTAGCTGGCCTGGGCGATCCCGCCCAGCACGAGCACGTCCTCGATGCCGAACGACCGCTCGTAGTCGAACGCCCGGGCCGCGGAGTCCGGCCAGTCGAAGTCCCGGACGTTGCCGAACGACCCCTGCATGTACTGGTGGAACGGGAAGTGCGGGACGTAGAAGTTGTAGTACTTCGCGCAGGTGCGGTAGATCTCCTGGAGCTCCGCCTCGCTGTTGCCCGGCTGGCGGATCCTGTTGACGGTCTCGACGAGGTTGACCTCCGTCGCGTCGTCGAGTTCGGGCGCCTTGCCGGCCTCGTCGGGCGCCTCGAAGGCGCCCGGCTCGTTGGGCACGTCCTGCACGATCGGCTTGCCCTGGGTGTCGACGGTGTCCTCGGGCTTGGCCTCGAACGGATCCGGGGCGGTCGGGCTGCCGGCGACGAGCGTCTCGTCCCACCAGGCGCCCACGTCGTGGTAGTACTGGAAGACGTACGGGTCGCCGTGCCAGAACAGCGACGACTCGTAGTTCAGCCCGCTGTTGGGGTCCAGGTTGTTCGACCACGTCGACCACCCCTGCGTCGAGAGGTTCACGCCGAAGCCCCAGTTGGCCAGGTTCGCCCGGATCGTCTGGGCTGCCTGGACGTGTTCTGTGATCGTCGACGTGGCGAACAGATCGATCTCGGCGGGGTTGCCCGAGGGGTCGACCCACTGGCCGCCCTGCCTGCTGTAGCCCGCCCGCCGCATGTACTGGTCGGCGTTCTCCGTGTTCGACTCCCGCGAGTAGGTGTGTAGCTGGTCGAGGAACTCCTCGGAGAAGATCGCCTCCGACTGGGCATCCAGCAGGAACGTGTCGTGGGCCAGCGGCTGGGCGCCGCCCTCGCCCCAGCCGTTCTGCGAGACTGCGTTCCAGTCGACGGCCTCGACCAGCGCCCGGCGCACCCAGAGGTTCCGGAGGTGGGGGTTGTTCCAGTTGAACTTCCACATGTCCCCGCCCGTGGCGCGCAGCCACCGGGTGAACTCCTGCATGTAGTCGGGCAGCACCTCGCGGTTCAGCGCCGCGCCGGGCGACACGTCGCCGACGTTCACGTCGAGCACACCCTCGGTCTTCAGGGTCTGTGCGCGGCTCCCCTCCGCCCAGTAGATGGCGAGCTTCTCGACGTTGGTGTTCCCGGCGTTGGGGTGTTCTGGGTCGAGGTGGAGGACCATCCGCTCGGAGCCCACGTCGTCCATCGACTCCAGCCGGTAGGGACCCGTGCCGGCGAGGTACTCGTCGGTGCCGCCCTCGAGGGCGATGCGGTCGAGGGAGACGCGGTCGCTTTTCAGCTCGTCGGTCACCGACGTCACCTGGTCGCGCGACCCCGCGTCGCGATAGCGCTCCAGATACGGCTCGGTAAACGACGGGTGCAACGGCGGGTCGCCGTCGACCGGTCCCGCGTACGTCTCCAGGATGTTCCGCGCGGTCGGGTCCGGCTCCTGCTCGGGGACCGACCCCTTGTCCGTCCACTGGTGGAGCGTCCACTGCTCCTCGGCGCGCTGGTTGAACGTGGCCGACTCCGTGAACTTGTTGCCGGCCTGGAAGAAGTTGACGTGGTTGTGCTTCTCGCGGGCGACCGCGTCGTGGGGGTCGCCCGACCAGTAGGCCGACCGGTCGTCGTGGTGGTCGTACCAGTCGAAGGGCGCGTCGACCTCCCACCCCTCGATCCACGTCATGATCTCGATCTCCTCGTGGTCGGGCTTGTGCGGGGTCGGAACCGTCGTCCCCGAGTACGTCAGGTTCGTCGTGTGGACGTTCCGCAGCCCGTGGAGGTCGGACATCCACAGGTCACCCGCGGTGTTGTCCTGGGGCGTCCAGGGGTTCCAGTCGAACACGTCCGGCGAGTTCGCGTGCGCGTAGGCGATCGTGTCGACGACCGGCTCGCGGTCCGTCGCCGTCGGCGCCGCCGTCTCCGTCGACCCGTCGGTCTCCGTATCTCCGGTCGAAGTCGGCTCGACCGTGTCGTCGTTCGACCCCGGCGTCGCCGTCGAACCGCTCTCGCTCGGACAGCCGGCCAGCCCGGCCGCGCCCAGCCCCGCGATCACCTGTGCGTACCGGCGACGCGAGACGCCGCTCGACTCGCCGCCCGCCTCGCCACCCTCGTGATTGGCTACCATGGTGCGTGCCCTACTGTGGCTCACCCCTTGAAATAATTTCTGGAAGAAATCTTTTTTCGATATATTTTCAGCCGTCGTGTCCGGCTGTTCAGTCCTGCAGAACGGAAATTTCGCTCACGGGGGTTCGGTTGTGACGATCGCGAACGGACGATCGACCCCCCGCGAGCCCTGTGGAACCGTCTCGCCTCGCCGTCGCATCGACGATGGCCCTCGATTCGATATCGCGCTATATCATTTATCACCGGGGCACGGCCGACGCGTCGGGCTTTTCCCTATCGACGGAGTACGGGCGGGTAATGGTCCAGAACGTGGCATCCGTGATAGCCGACCTCGAACCCGAGGACTTCTATCTGCTCTCGGGGGTCGAGCAGGGGATGCGCTTCTCGGAGTACGTCAACCGCGAGAAGCTCCCCGAGTACACCCGCCTCTCCCCGGAGGACGTGGACTACCGGCTGGACCGCTGCGAGGACCGCGGGCTGGTCGAGCGCAAGACCATCCAGTACGAGGGGTTCAAGCTCACCTTCGAGGGCTACGACGCGCTCGCCCTGCACACCTTCGCCGAGCGGGAGACCTTCGACGGCGTCGGCGCCCCGCTGGGCGTCGGCAAGGAGAGCGACGTGTACGAGGTGCGCTCCTATCGCCCGCTCGCGCTGAAGTACCACCGCGAGGGGTACACCAACTTCCGCGAGGTGATGAAAGAACGCGACTACACGGCCGACCGCGACCACGTCTCCTGGCAGTACACCGCGCGCAAGGCCGCCGAGCGCGAGTACGACGCCCTCGAGACGCTGTATCCCGACGTGTCCGTCCCCCAGCCGGTCGACCACAATCGCCACGCCCTCGTCATGGAGAAGGTCGACGGCGTCGAGCTCTCCCGGACGAAGCTCACCGACGCCCAGGTGATCCCGGTCATGGAGCTGATCCTGGAGGAGATGGCGACCGCCTACGCCGAGGGGTACGTCCACGCCGACATGAGCGAGTACAACGTCTTCGTCACCGAGCAGGGCGTCGTCGTCTTCGACTGGCCCCAGGCCGTCCCCACCGACCACGACAACGCGCGCGAACTCCTCGAACGCGACGTGGAGAACCTCGTCGGCTACTTCGCCCGCAAGTATCCGGGTCACGTCGACGAGGTGGACGTCCCCGGCCTCGCCGCCGCGCTCGCGGACGACGCCTTCGAGTCCGTCGACGAGTTCGCCGGATAGGGACCGCCGCGGCCCGTTTGTCGATTTCTGACCTTCTGAAAGAGACGAGACTCCGTTACCGTTTCGTGCCCGTAAACTACATACCGCGATACCAAATCGGTGCGGCGCCGTTTCCGGGTACCCACAGACAGAGCGGCTCTCGGCGACGATACCGGAGCCGCGAAAAATAGTCGTCCCGGCCCCGGCCTCAGCCGAGGATGTATCCGAGGCGCGGGTAGCGCTCGATCAGCGTTTCGCCGCCGACCTCGTAGCGCTCGATGAGCGTGTCCAGGCCGAGGATCCGGCCGGCGCCGAAGGCGGCGACGGCGAGGAACACGAGCATGTAGGCGAAGTCGCCGTTGATGAGCCCGTGTTCGATGCTCCAGTTCCCGAAGTAGAACATGAGCATCATGAGCGCGCCGAAAAACGCCGCGAGGCGGACCAGCGCACCGACGAGCAGACCCAGCCCGATGAGGACCTCGCCCCACGGGACGGCCACGTTCGCGAACGCGACGAACCAGTTCGTCGTCCCCATCCAGACGAACATGCCCTCGAGGGGGTTGCCGTTCGCCCCGGCCGCGTGGACCAGGTACCCCTGGGCGGTGAACCCGCCTTCCAGGACCTTCGTCGCCCCCGAGTACAGGAACGCGTAGCCCATCATGAGCCGCAGCGCAAGCACGAACCACGCCGACAGGCTGTGTGCCTTGCCGTGGACGGTCAGGCCGCCGATTCTGCTCTCGAACTCGTTGACGCCGGGGGTGGTCGTTGCCATTGTGTTGACCTCTATCTGGACAGACGCCGGCCGGGTGGATATACCCGACAGGCTGTTCTCCGCTTGCGAGAAGCGTTCTCGGCGAGTGAGAAACGCTACCCGGAAAACCGTGGCGCTCGACCCGTCGCGCCGGACGTACGAGAGACGAGTCGAGCGAGGATGAGACACCGGCGACCGGAAGGGCGACGGAGCCCCGGCGAACGGAGCGGACGACTGCAGCCGGGAGAGCGGTGGCGCTACTCCAGCCGGACGCCGCCGATCCGAAGCGTGCTGGCCCCGCCCTGCCAGAAGTTCAGCCGCACCGACAGCGACGAGGACGACCGGTCGACGCCCGCCGACACCATGTCGACGGCGACTTCCGAACGGGAAGTGCCGATCGAGTCGTCGGTCACGTCGGCGAGCAGCCCGCTAGCGCCGCCCATGCTGAACCGGATCTCCGACTCCTCGCCCCCGTCCGCGCCGACCACCGAGAGAACGAGCGTGTCGTAGTCGCTCACGTCGCGGTTGATCTGCTCCTGGTACCAGCCGCCGCTGTCGTACTCCAGAACCAGGGCCCCATCCTCGACCTCGCCGCCGCCGTTCTCGAACGATCCGGCCCCGCACCACTGCCCGAGGTCGTTCCGGTTGCTCGACCACGCCGGGTCGCCGTCGTAGTCGTTGACCACCAGCGCGTCGGCGGCCGTCGTGTCCGTGGGCGTGTTCGGCTCGTCGGTCGGCGTTGGCGTCGACGTGGGGCCGCTGGGCGTCGGCGTGGGCGTGGCCGTCGGCGGCGTCGCGGTCGGGGTATCGGTGGGTGTCGCCGTGGGGGTGTCGTCGTCGGTTCCGGTGTCCACCTCGCCGGCGGGCACGTCCTCGTCGCGGTGGGCCGCGAGTTCGTCCCGCCAGAACTCGCCGTACTCCTTGACCGACCAGTCGTGGTCGAGCATCGCCGGTCGCCACTTGCTGTCGAAACACCAGACCTGCCAGTGGACGTCGTAGTCGGCGAAGAAATCGAGGAACTCCCGGCCCTCGTCGTCGGCCGTCCCGGTGACGTAGTCGGCGCCGTGCTCGCCCCAGCCGAACTCGGTCATGAACACGGGCACCTCCTCCGCGGGCGTCCCGAAGTACTCCGAGAGCGGCCGGAGATTCTGGTGGCCGTAGACGTGGCCGGTGTAGGCGAGGTTGTCGCCGTCGAACTCGTTTCTCGGCGCCTGGTAGGTCCACTGGCTCCAGCGGGGCGAGCCGATCAGGACCAGGTTCCGCGGCGCGTGCTCGCGGATGGTGTCGACCCACGGCTGGGCCGCCTCCCTCCAGGTGTTCCACGTCTCGATAGCCTCGTCGTCGTTCGGCGCCACGTCGACGTTCGGCTCGTAGTGGCCCTGGTAGGGGTGGATCGGCTCGTTGTACACCTCGAAGAGGACGTGCGACTCGTCGGCGAACTCCGGGGCCACCGTCTCCCAGAACATCTGAAGCTCCTCGTCGATGCCCTCGCTGGTGTAGGCGTGCTCGTCGTCCCGCCCGCGGTGGCGGTGGTAGTCGACGATGCAGTAGACGTTCTGCTCCGCACAGGTGTCGACCGCCGGGCGGAGGTGGTTCTCGACGTACCGTTCGAGCTGTGACTGCGAGAACCCGGGGACCGGCGGGATACCGCCGGGGTCGTGGCCCCCCACGTCGGTCGGCTGGATCGGGAGGCGGACGATCCGCGAGTACCACCCCTCGTCGGCGCTGGTCGCCCGCTCGATGGTCTCGTCGGCGTCGGGGCGAAAGTCCTTGACGTTCATCCGCTTGGCGTCGGGGACGTTCACCCCCCGGAGGACCACCTTGTTGTCGCTGGGGTCGCGGATCAGGTTGCCGTCGCGGTGGAGCCACGGCGTGGGGATGCCGTCGGCGGCGGCGCTACCGGTGATCCCGACGCCGAGCGCCGTCGCAGCGCCCGCCCCCGCGGCCGTCCGCAGGAACGTCCGCCGGGAGACGGCGTCGACCCGGCGGGCGATCCCGTCGGCGTAGCCGCCGGCGGAGTCGCCGGTCGCGCCGTCGGTGCTCGGGCCGGCTTCCGGCGAGGCAGTCCGGTCGCCCGTCGACGGGTCGGTCCGGTCGTCGGTCGATGCGTCGGTCCGTTCGCTGGTGTCGTCGTGTGACATCTGAGGATGGAGTGGGATCGGCGACCGGGGCGCCCCGGTCAGGGGCCGCGACGCCGCGGTCGCGGGCGGGGTTCGGAAACGGTCGTGGTCGGTTCGGGAACGGTCGCGGCCGATTCGTGAGCGACCGCGGTCAGTTCGGCACCCGGTACTTCAGGTCGATGGCGTCGATGATCGGGTCGTTGCGGTTGAGGTTCGTCTCCAGCTCGACGTGCAGCGAGTCGAGCATCGTCTCGACCAGCTCCTGGCGCTCGCTGCTGGTCGACCACGCGCTCCCGTCGCGGGGCGTACCGATCTCCATGGCGACGCTCTGGCCGGGGTAGATCGTCCGCATGTGGTACGGCTCGTCGTGGTTGGCCAGCCGGACCGCGTAGACGGACAGCTCCTCGTAGTCGGGGTGGTTCACCTCGATCACGTCGCGCTGGGGGTGGCCCAGCGACGCGCTCGGTCGGTGTGGGTTGTTCCAGTGGCCGTCCGAGAGATTCGAGGCGTTCCCCGACGGGCCGAGCCACCAGATGACCGCCGCGTCCTGGAAGTACGGCACCTCGCTGGTGTTCTTCAGCTTGATGTACTGGTTCATGTAGCTCCCGCTGGTCTCGTGGATCCGGATCTCCGCCTCCATCGGCGCCGTTGCAGTGAACCCGTCGCCGCCGAGCGACTCGCCGGTCACCGGGTCGACCTTCTCGGCCGCGGCGTCGAGCACCGGGTTCTCCGGGTTGTTGTAGACGGAGTCGGGCAGGTTGCCGGCGCTCCCCCACTCGCGGCTGTCGTCGTACTGGGGCTGGTCGTGGGCCCGGTCACGGATACGCACCTCCATCGGCTGGTAGGTCCGGGCGTCCGTCGGCCAGCGGTCCTGGACGAACTGGTCGGGGTCGTTGGTCGCCGCCGTCGGCCCCGCGGTCTCGTCCCAGACGTTCGTGGGCTCGTCGTGGACGCCCGGGTCCTCCTCCTCGTCGGGCAGCAGCGCCAGCCGCGGGAGCAGCTTCACCGTCGCGTGGGCCGGGAAGTCGTTCTCGGCGAGCTGTTTCACGTACGGCAGTGCCTGCGTGCCCAGCTGGCCGAGCGTCAGCGACCCGTCGCCGACGTTGTTCTCGACGGCGCTCACGTCGTAGCCGAACTCCTCGGCCTTCTCGGAGTCGGTCCACTCCTGGAGCTTCGACCCCGTCTCGCCCGGCAGGTAGTCCGTGAAGTCCCGCGGGACGTAGTAGGGGTCGTCGAAGTGCTCGTAGAGGTCGGCGACCGTCGTGCTCTCGGTGATCTCCGAGGCGGGCGGCAGCGAGTCAGGTTCCGGCGGCCGGTCGGGGAACGGCACGTCCCAGGTGCTCCCGTCGTCGGGCGCGTCCGTCGGCGTCTCGTCGTCGGGTTCGTCGGTGGGTGTGTCGTCGTCGGGCGCGTCGGTCGGCGTCGGCGTGTCGGTCGGTGTCGGCGTCGACGGGTCCGCCGGCGTCGGCGTCGCGGTCGACGGCGGCGCCTCGCCGTCGCTCGTGAACGCGATGCGGTCGATCTCGACGGCGCCGGCGGCGCCCTGCCAGAAGTTCAGCCGGACGGCCTTCGGGCTCTCGGGGTCGGCCCCGACCGCCGAGAGGTCGACCGACACCGTCGACCACTCCGTGCCGATCGTGTCGTCGGTGAGGTTGCCGAGCAGGTCCCTGGCGCCCCCCACGTCGACCAGGAAGTCGCTCTCCTCGCCGCCGGCGTCCCCCCGAACGCGCATCGTCAGCCGGTCGCGGTCGGCGACCGACTGGCGGACGTTGCTCGCGAACCAGCCGGCGTTGTCGTACTCCAGCCGGAGCGCGCCGTCGGCGACCTCGCCACTGCCGTCGCCGTTCGCGAAACTCCCCGCGCCGGCCCAGTTGCCCAGGTCGTTCGAGCCGGGATAGCTCCCCCCGTCGAAGTCGTGGACGACCAGCGCGGACTCCTGGGCCAGCACCGTCGAGGCCAGCCCCAGGCTTCCGAATGCGATACCCCCCTTCAGTACGGTTCGTCTGTCGACCATTGCAGAATACACATGCGTCCGATAGCTGTTAAATTTAACGAATAGAAAAATAATCTTTACCAATCACTAACCGTGCCGGGCCGGGCGGACCCGGCAGCGACAGCGGTCGGCCGGCGCCGCGCGGCGCCGGCCGGAGACGGTGTGGAGACGGGGCGAAGCCCCGGGGGAACGGCAGCCGTGGAGCGGTGAGTGCTCCTATTCGAGTCTCACCCCCTCGATACGCAGCGTACTGGCCCCGCCCTGCCAGAAGTTCAGCCGCACCGACAGCGCCGAGGACGAGCGGTCGATCCCGGCGCCATCCATGTCGACGCGCACGTCCGTCGCACTCGTCCCGACCGAGTCGTCGGTCACGTCGGCGAGCGTGGTGCGCACGCCGCCCATGTCGAACAGCACCTCCGACTCCTCGCCGCCGTCCGCGCCGCTGACGCGCAGGACGAGGTCGCTGTAGTCGGTGACCGGGCGGTTGATCTGCTCCTGATACCAGCCGCCGTTGTCGTACTCCAGAACCAGGGCTCCGTCCTCGACCTCGCCGCCGCCGTTCTCGAACGACCCGGCCCCGCACCACTGCCCGAGGTCGTTGCGATGGGACGACCACGCCGGGTCCCCGTCGTAGTCGTTCACCACGAGGGCGTCCGCGGCCGGCGTGTCCGTCGGCGTGTCCGGCTCGTCGGTGGGCGTCGGCGTGTCCGGCTCGTCGGTGGGCGTCGGCGTGTCCGGCTCGTCCGTCGGCCTCCCCGGCTCGTCGGTCGGCGAGTCCGTCGCGGTCCCGCCGTCGCCGAGCCGGCCGTAGACGACCGAGAAGTAGTCGCTCGCCGTGTAGCTGTCGGCCGAGCAGTCGTCGCCCCAGTACGGCGAGGCCATGTTCATCGGGTCCGCCGAGCCGTCGCCGTTCCAGGCCCAGCCGACGACCGGCCAGCCCAGCTCGCTCGCGTAGTCGACGATGGCCGACCAGTCGGCGCCCGTCGAGTTCGCGTAGTTGCCGAACTCCCCGATCATGCAGGGGTAGCTCGTCCCGTCCATCGCGTCGAGGTCCTCGGGGACGAGGTGCTCGCCGGTCGTCGCGTTCCACGCGCTGGGATAGACGTGCGCCGAGAGGATCAGGTCGTCGTCGTCGATCTGCTCGGCCGCGTCGGCCAGGCGGTAGGTGCCCTGGCCCCACCCGGGCGCGTCGCAGACGATCGGCCCCGAGTAGCTCGTCTCCGAGCGGACGGTGTCGATCGCCTCGTTGTACGCGTCGGCGTACTCCCCGGCGGTCACCTGGTGGTTGCCCCACTCGTTCATCATGTTCACCGTGAACGAGGTGTCCGCCGAGAGCGTCTCGTAGTGCTCCGCCCAGAACTCCGCGGCCTCCTGCAGCGCCGCGGCGCTGGCCGACCCGTTGTCGGGGTAGTGGTGGTACGTGGCGATCACGTCCAGCCCGTGGGCCGCGGCCTCGTCGATCCAGCGCTTGGCGTCTGCGACCGTCGTGGCGACCTCGCCGAAGTCGAACGGCTCGATCTCGATCCGGACCGTCTCGATGTCCGGGTACTCCGCCATGAGGTCGTAGCCCAGGTCCTGGTCGCCGCCGCAGAAGTACGACGGCTGCAGGTTGACGCCGTCGCCGAAGGCGGCGCCGGCGGCCGTCGAGACGGTCGCGCCGAGCGTGCCGACCGCGCCGAGCGCGACGCCGCCGCCGAGCCCGCGCAGCACCGTCCGACGCCGCGGGCCGTCGTTCGAGGCGTCGCCGCTACCGCCGGCCGGTCCGCGTCCGTCCGAACGGTCGCGTCGCTGTTCGCCGTCCTGTGCCTGTCGTGGTGGGTCGTCGGAGTCCATGGGTCGTGTCTCGCGTGGAGTGTGGCCGTCGTGTCTCGCGTGGGTGTGGGCGGACGGACGCCGCGGCGGGGCCGCCGGCGGTGTGTCGCCGACGGACCCGCCGTCGTGGTCGTCAGGAGACGGTGACTTCGACCGTGTCGGTGGTCGAAGCGCCCTCGTTGTTCGTCGCGGTCAGTTCGACCGTGTAGGTGCCCGCCGAGTCGTAGGTCGCCTCGGCGTACCAGCCGCTGGCCGACTCGCCGTTGCCCAGGCTCCACGACAGCGAGTCGATCCAGTTGCCCGAGTCGGTGGTGTCGGTCACGCGGAAGCTGACCCGCTCGCCGACCGACGCCGAGGTCGCGCTCGGGTCGATCTCCGCGACGAGGTCGCCGCTCGTCCCGCCGTCGGAGCCGTCGGAGCCGTCGGAGCCGTCCGACCCGTCGGACCCGTCGGAACCGTCCGAGCCGTCCGACCCGTCACCGGAGTCGTCGGAGCCGTCCGAGCCGTCGCCGCCCCCGCCGGAGCCGCCGAAGGCGATGCGGTCGATCTCGACGGCGCCGGAGGTGCCCTGCCAGAAGTTCAGCCGGACGGACTGGGGGTTCTCGAGGTCCGCGCCGGCCGCCTCGAGGTCGACCGACACCGTCGACCACTCCGTGCCGATCGTGTCGTCGGTGAGGTTGCCGAGCAGGTCGCTCGCACCGCCGACCTGGACGGTGAAGTCGTCCTCCTCGCCGCCCGCGTCGCCGCGGACGCGGAGGTGCAGCGTCGGCCGGTCGGCGACCGACTGCGCGACGTTCGACCCCATCCAGCCGGCGTTGTCGTACTCCAGTCGGAGCGCGCCGTCCGACACTTCGCCGCTGCCGCCGCCGTTGGCGAAGCTACCGCCGTCGGCCCAGTTGCCCAGGTCGTTCGACCCGGGGTAGTTGCCGCCGTCGAACTCGTGGACGACCAGCGCGTCGCCGGCCGGCTCGTCGGTCCCGTCCTCGCCGTCGTCGCCGTCCTCGCCGTCGCCGGCGGCGTCGGTCGTCGCCGTGACCGTCGCGGCGTCGGACTCGTTGCCGGCGGCGTCGACCGCCGAGACGCCGACCGTGTAGCTCGTCTCCGCCGACAGCCCCTCGACGGTCGCCGTGGTCATGCCGGCACCCACGGTCTGGTCCCGACCCCCGTCGACGGAGACGACGTACCCGTCCAGCCCCGAAGAGCCGTTGTCGGAGACGCCGTCCCAGGTGACGGTGACCGTCGAGTCGGTCGTCGCCGACACCGAGAGATTCTCCGGCACCGACGGCGGCTGGGTGTCGTCGCTCCCCTCGCCGTCGCCCTCGACGGTGACGGTGACGGTCGTCGTGCCCGAGGCGTCCGAGACCGAAACCGTCTCGGTCGTCTCCCCGCTGTCGGTGCTGACCGTGACCTCGTGGTCGCCGAGGAAGGCGGTCGTCGCGTAGGCCCCCGACCCGTCGGTCGTCCCGCTGTCGTCGGTCCACCACTCGTCGTAGACCAGCCCCGTCCACACGTCGTAGGCGGGTTTCTGCGACCAGTTCTGGTAGAAGAGGGGGGCCTCGTCCTTCCAGTGGTCGCCGTCCCAGAAGCCCCACATGACGAAGGCGTCGACGCCAGGGTGGGAGAACGCACCGCGCAGATAGTTCTCGGTCACGTCGGCGCGTTCCTCGTCGTCCTCCCAGTCGTCGCCGTTGTACGTGTCGAACTCCGTGATCTTCACGCGCGCGCCGTGGTCGGCCCACTTGTTGATCTCGGCGACCACCTGGTCTGCGTCGATGCGGCCGTCGGGGTCGCTGTTCGTGTTGAACTCGCCCTGGCGGGCGGCGACGTGGGCCTGCAGCCCGACGGTGTCCAGCTGCGCCCCGTTGGCATTGATGTGGTCGATCTCGGACTCGTAGCGGTTGTCGGTGTAGGCGTAGGGGAACTGGTTGAAGTCGTTGACCGCGACCCCCAGGTCGTAGCCGTTCTCCTCGATGACTTCCGCGGCCTTGTCGTACCAGTCGGCCAGCAGCTGGGAGGTCCACGGGACGACCTCGCCGGTCCAGGGCTCCTCGGTGTCGATCCGGTCGCCGTAGACCCCCAGCTGGAGCTGGTAGGCGTGCATCGCCTCGTTGACGACCTCCCACTCGGTCAGGTCGTCGCCGTAGTGGGTGATGATCTCCTCGATGTGGTTCATCGAGCGCTCGCGGATCGTCTCGGCGTCGTTGTTGTCGATGGCCGTCTGGATGTCCGAGGGGATGGCCGCCACGTCCTCGCGACCCCAGAGACAGACGTGCCCACGCACGTCCAGACCCCGGTCGAGTAGCCAGTCGGTCGCCTCGTCGGCGGTCTGGCGGTTGTTCTCCCAGAACCGCCACTTGTGGTGGTTGCCGAGGACCGCCGTGTTGAACAGCTCGGGGACGTACTCGCGGTAGTTGTCCCCCTCGCTGGAGCCGTTGATCAGCCTGTCGGCGTTGACGGCCGTCCCGAAGCCGAACTGGTGTTCCCGCTGGGAGACCGAGACCTCGGCGCCCGAGACCGTCGAGCCGTCGGGGTTCTCGACGACCACCTCGAGGTCGCCCGTCCGGTGTTCCTGGATGCGCTCGTCGACGGTCTTCGACGTGTCGGCCGTCTCCGCGGCCGCCGTCCCCGTCCCGGCGCCCCCGAGACCCGCCATCGCGGCGGCCGCCAGCGACGCCTTCAGGTAGTCCCGCCGGTCCATCGACGCCAGCGCCTCGGCGTCGTGGGAGGGGTCCGGACGCTCGGCGTCCGTCTCGACCGTCTCGCTGTCTACCGACGCCGTCGTCGATTCGGTGTCGTTCGTGTCGTCGTCTATCATAGATGTAGATGTCGTCGTGCGTCGTTCGCTACTCGAGCCGTATCTCCTCGATCGTCAGGGTGCTGGCTTCGCCCTGCCAGAAGTTCAGGCGCAGCGACAGCGACGACGAAGTCCGGTCGATCCCGGCCGACGCCAGGTCGACACGGACTTCCCCCGTGCTCGTGCCGATGGCGTCGTCGGTGACGTTCGAGAGCATGGTGCGGACGCCGCCCATGTCGAAGAGGACTTCCGATTCCTCGCCGCCATCGGCGCCGCGGATCGTGAACACGAGCGTGTCGTAGTCGCTCACGTCGCGGTTGATCTGCTCCTGGAACCAGCCGCCGTTGTCGTACTCCAGGACCAGGGCGCCGCCGGTCTCCTCGCCGCCGCCGTTCTCGAAGGAGCCGGCGCCACACCACTGCCCCAGGTCGTTGCGGTGGCTCGACCACCCCGGGTCCCCGTCGTAGTTGTCGACCACCAGCGCGTCGGCGGGTTCGTCGCTCCCGCCGTCGTCGCTCGCGTCGGTCGTGGCCGTGACGGTCGTTGCCGCGGACTCGTTGCCGGCGCCGTCGACCGCCGTGACCGCGACCTCGTAGGTGGTGTCGGCCGACAGCCCGTCGACCGTCGCCGAGGTGGTCCCTGCGGGGACGGTCCGTGCCGCTTCGCCGTCGACGGAGACGACGTAGCTCTCGAGACCGCTCCCGCCCTCGTCGGTCACCGCGTCCCAGGAGACGGAGACCGACGAGCCCGTCGTCCCGGTCACCGAGAGGTTCGCCGGGGCGGGCGGGGCGGTCGTGTCGCCCGCGGGCGCGGTCGTCGCGGACACGCTCGCCGCCGCCGACTCGTTGCCGGCACCGTCGACCGCCGTGACCGCGACCGTGTAGCTCGTCTCCGCCGACAGCCCGTCGACCGTCGCCGAGGTGGTCCCCGCGGGGACGGTCTGGACCTCGCTGCCGTCGACCGAGACCGTGTAGTGGTCGAGCCCGCTGCCGCCGGTGTCGGTGACGGCGTCCCAGTCGACCGAGACGGCGGTGTCGGTCGTGTCGGTCACCGAGAGCTCGGCGGGCGCCGGCGGTGCGGTCGTGTCGCCGCTCCCCTCGGACTCGCCGAACTCGATCCAGTCGAAGTTCCAGGCGCCCGACTCGGCGGTGACCCGGACGACGTGCTCGCCCTCGGGGAGGTCGAGGTCGCCGACGCGGATCGTCTGCCAGTTCGACCAGCCGCCGGTCTGCCACACGTCCTGGGTCGCCAGCGTCTCGCCGTCGACGGAGACCCGCAGCGCCCCGCCCCCGCCGCTGCCGGCCGCGACGTTGACACGCGTGGTGCGGGTCCCCGCCGACTCGACCTGGACGGTGTACTCCAGCCACTCGCCGGTCGCGATGTAGCCGACGTTGTAGCCGGTGTTGGCCGACGTGCCGATGTCGACGGCGGTGTCGCGGTAGTCGGCGCCGCCCCTGTTCGCGGGCGTGGTGTCGTAGTAGCTGACCCCCTGGCCGCCCTCGTCGAAGTCCTCGGCCTGGACGCGGCCGGGCAGGGTGTGCGGGCCGTTGTACGGCGACTGCTGAGCGTCGCGCGCGATCGTCTCGGCGACCGCGGTCGCCGGGTCGGACTCGTTGCCGGCGTCGTCCTCCGCGGTGACGGCCACCTCGTAGGTCGTCGCCGGCTCCAGTCCCGAGACGGTCGCCGTAGTGGCGCCGGGCAGCGCCTCCTGGACCCGTTCGCCGTCGAGATAGACGGTGTAGTGGGAGAGGCCGGCCCCGCCCTCGTCGGTCACGGCGTCCCACGAGAGGTCGAAGCCGATCTCCGTGGCGTTCGAGACCGCGAGGTCGCCGAGCGCCGGCGGCGCCGTCGCGTCGTCGACCGTGCTCGCCGGGACGCTGTCGTCTCGCTCCTCGTCGAGCCAGGTCCTGATGAACCCGCCCATCTGTTCGTCGCCGTCTTTCAGCGTCCAGTCGCTGGCCGCCCCGTCGCCGGGCGACTCGAAGAACGCGGGTTCCCAGGAGTCGTCGAAACACCAGGAGATCCAGCCCATGTTGGCGTAGCCCTCCGCCCACTCGCGGAAGGGCTGGCCCCACCCCGAGTTGGTCCCCCGGTCGATGTTGCCCCCCTCGGGGTCCCAGCCGAACTCCGTGATCACGACCGGGACGTCGTTCGCGGGCTCGCCGTAGTACTGGTCGAACTCCGAGGGAGCACCGTTGTCCGGGTAGATGTGCCCCGCGTAGATCAGGTTGTCACCCTCGAAGGGGTACTCCGGCGCCATGTGGGTCACCGAGGTCCACCGGGGCGACCCGATGACGACCGGCGTCTCGGGCGCGTGCTCGCGCACGAGGTCGACCCACGGCTGGGCGGCGTCGCGCCAGGTCTGCCACGCCCCGGCGTCGTCGCCGTACATCGTCGGCTGGGTCGGCTCGTTGAACAGCTCGAAGAGGACGTGCTCGTCGTCGGCGAACTCCGGGGCGACCGCGCTCCAGAAGTTCGTCATCACGTCGTCGATGGGGTCGAGCGTGTCCTCGTTCTCCTCGTTGTACGTCTCGGTCGCCGCCTGGGTGTACGGCCGGATGAGGTGGAAGTCGACCAGCGCGTACACGTCCCGGGAGGCCAGGATCTCCACCGAGGGCCGGATGAACTCCTCGATCAGGGTGTCGATGCCGAAGTGGGCGACGTTGTCCTGGGTGAACGGCAGCCGGACGACGTTGGGGTGCCAGCCCCGCTCGGTGTCGGTCGCCCGCCGGAGCACCGCCTCGAAGGACTTGGGGTGGTACCGCCGGTAGAACGCCGGGTCGGCGGTGGCCATCCCGCGCAGCTGCACCTCGTTGCCCTCGGGGTCGCGGATCCACTTGCCGTCGGTGTGCAGCCGCGGCGTCGGCACGCCCGCGCTCGCGCGCCCGGACAGCAGCGTCCCGCCGGCCGCCGCCGCGCCGATGGTCTTCAGCGCCGTCCGCCGGGTCGCCGTCGCGGCGCCGTCGCGGCCGTCGCGGCCGTCGCGGCCGTCGCAGTCGTCGCCGCGCGAGTCGCCCCCCGCGGAGTCGCCGACGCCGTCGCGTCGATGCTCGTCGGTCGTGGTGTGGTCGTCGCTCATGGGGATCTACTCCAGGCGGATCGCCTCGATCGTCAGGGTGCTGGCTCCGCCCTGCCAGAAGTTCAGCCGCAGCGACGGCGACGAGCGGTCGATCCCCGCCGACGCCATGTCCACGCGGACCTCCCCGGTCGTCGTGCCGACGGCGTCGTCGGTCACGCCGGCGAGCATGGTCCGCACGCCGCCCATGTCGAACAGCACCTCCGACGCCTCGTCCCCGTCGGCGCCGCTGACTTCCAGGACCAGGTCGTCGTAGTCGCTCACGTCCCGGTTGATCTGGCTCTGGAACCAGCCGCCGTTGTCGTACTCCAGGACCAGAGCACCGTCCTCGACCTCGCCGGAGCCGTTCTCGAAGGAACCGGCGCCGCACCACTCGCCGAGGTCGTTCCGGTTGCTCGACCACGCCGGGTCCCCGTCGTAGTCGTTGACGACGAGGGCGTCCCCCGAGCCGCCGTCCCCGGGGTCGTCCGCCGGGGTGTCGGTCGGCGTGTCGGTCGGTGTGTCCGTGGGCGTGTCGGTCGGTGTGTCCGTGGGCGTGTCGGTCGGTGTGTCCGTGGGCGTGTCGGTCGGCGTCGGCGTCGGGGAGCTGCCGCCGTTGTCCGCGGACTCGCCGGAGCCGCTGGCGTAGGTGGTCCCGTTGACGGTCACGTCGAACGTCTCGTAGGTGGTCTGGCCGACACAGCCCGCCCAGTACTCGTTGCCGAGTTCGATCCCGGAGAGCCAGAGGTCCTCGCTGACGCCGTGTTCGTCGGTCATGTAGTCGACGATCGGTTGCAGGTCGATCTTCCCGCCGTCGTGGCCGCCCTGGATCCGGAAGATGTAGAACTCGGCGCTGGTGCCGCCGCCGGGGTAGGTCGTCCAGTGGTCGACCGTGTTGCCGTACTGGTCGGTCCAGACGGCCTCGGCCTCGACGGCGCCGTGGTCGTGCTGGTCGTTCCAGTCCAGCAGGAGCATGATCTCGTACTGGTGGGTCTGGGTCTGCTCGCTGACCGGCTGCTCCATCAACCACCACTCCTCGGCCCAGTCCCACTCGCCGCCGGACTGGCTGTAGTCGGCCTCGACGTCGATGACGAGTTCGTCGACGTCCCGCCGGCGCACCGGGAACTCGTCGACGCCGGTGTCCGAGCCCCACGGCTTGGTGCCGACGAGCACCTGCGGGTAGTTGATCCCCCCGCCGGTGCCCGAGGCGTCGAAGTCGTAGCCGTAGCTGCCGTCCTCGTTGAGCCAGATACACTGGTCGGCCGCCGAGTTGCCCCACTGGTTGTCCACCAGCGAGAAGCCGTCGGCCACCTCGATGGTGCCGTAGTCGGAGTTGCAGACCTCCTCGACTTTCGCCGCCGCGGCCCGGTCGCCCAGGCCGACGGCGAGGCCGCCGGCGCCGAGCGCGGCCCCGGCCTTGAGGACGCTCCGTCTGGTCGTGTCCGCGGCGTCCGCCGCGCTGTCGTCGCTCGATTCGGTCGTATCGTCGTCTCGTGTCATGTGTCCGTGTGTGCCGCGCTGCCCCGCTGTCGTCCGTCAGCTGTGCTCCTCGTCAGTCGCTCCGTCGGCGTGGTCGGCCTGGTCGGTCCTCCCGCCGGGAGCGCCCGACCGCGGCGAGCGCGAGTCCGGGCGGCGCGTCGCCGGCACGCCGTCGGCCTCGTCCGCCGCGGGGTCGAGCGAGTCGGTCGTCAGCCGCACGGTCGCGGGGCGGGACTCGACGCCCGCGCCGTCGACGGCGGTGACGCCGACCCGGTGGGTCGTCGCGGGCGCGAGGTTGGCGAGCGCGACGCGCGTCCGCTCGCGGCCGGCCTCGGCCCGCTTGGCCCCGTCGACGTAGACGTTGTAGTGGTCGGTCCGGGCCGGCGCCGTCGACGACCACGAGAGTGCGGCCGTGACGGCGGTGGTCCCGTCGACGGACAGCCCGGCGGGTGCGGCCCGCGCGACCGGCGCAGTACCCCCGGTACCGCGGTCGCGCGGGCCCCCCTCGTCCCCGTCGGCGTGCTCGTTGCGTGTCATGGCTGGGCCGCGTGTCGAGCGCCCGGCGGTCGCCCCCCGGCGTCCGGACCGACCCGGCCGCCGACGACCGCCGGCGGCGGGTTACTCCAGGTGGATGCCGCTGATCCTGAGCGTGCTACTGCCGCCCTGCCAGAAGTTGAACCGAACCGACGGCGACGAGCGGTCGATCCCCGCCGACTCCATGTCGACGCGGACCTCGCTCACGCTGGTGCCGATGGAGTCGTCGGTGACGTTCGAGAGCATGGTGCGGACGCCGCCCATGTCGAACAGCACCTCCGACTCCTCGCCGCCATCGGCGCCGCGGATCGTGAACACGAGCGTGTCGTAGTCGCTCACGTCGCGGTTGATCTGCTCCTGGAACCAGCCGCCGTTGTCGTACTCCAGGACGAGCTCGCCGGCGGACTCCTCGCCGCCGCCGTTCTCGAAGGAGCCGGCGCCGCACCACTGCCCCAGGTCGTTGCGGTGGCTCGACCACCCCGGGTCCCCGTCGTAGTTGTCGACCACCAGCGCCTCGCTGGGCGCCTCCGGCGCGTCCGTCGGCGTCGGGGTGTCCGTCGGCGTCGGCGTGCTCGGCTCGTCGGTCGGCGTCGGCGTGCTGGGTTCGTCCGTCGGAGTCGGCGTGCTCGGCTGAGTCGTCGTGGTGGTCGTGGTCGTCGCGGTGTCCTCCTCGTCGGGGTTCGGGAGGTCGTCGTTGCGGTGCTCCTCGAGGTAGTCCTGCCACCACTGGCCGGGGCGGGCCTGGTAGTCCCATATCTCCCAGGTGCCGTCCTGGCTGGAGTCGTGCTGGAAGAAGGCGGGCTCCCAGGTGTGGTCGAAGTTCCAGCAGATCGGGTGGACCGGGTATTCGTCGATGAACTGCTCGAAGTCGTCGGCGTACTCGTCGGCCGTGCCTTCGAGGAAGCTGAAGTTGTCCTTGCCGCCGCCCTCTGCCCAGCCGAACTCGCTGAAGAAGACGGGGACCTCCTCGGCTGGCGTCCCGTAGTAGTCCGAGAGCGGGCGGAGGCTGTCGTGGGTGTAGACGTGACCCGTGTAACAGATGTCCTCGCCCTGGAACTCGTTTTGGGGCGCCCAGTAGGTGTACTGGCTCCACCGGGGCGAGCCGATCGTCAGGAGGTTGTCGGCGTGCTCGCGGACCGTGTCGATCCACGGCTGGGCGCGGTCGACCCACATGTCCCAGTACCGCTTGGACTCCTCGGCCATCACGTCGGTGTCCTGACCGGCGTCCTCGCCGGCGTTCGGGACCCGGGTGGGTGTCCCCCAGTCACCGGCGTAGGGACCGGTCGGCTCGTTGTACACGTCGTAGATGACGTGCGAGCGGTCGCTGTAGCGGGGCGCGACGAAGTTCCAGTAGTCGTGCAGTTCCTGGTCGAGTTCGGCGGCGTACTCCTCGGCGTAGCCGTCGAGCTCGGAGGCCTGCTCCTCGGAGTTCCAGAGGACGCCGCGCTCCCCGCAGAAGCCGATGTCGTTGGGGAACGACTCGTTGCCACACTGGTACTCGCCCAGGTCCTCCTCGTGCTGGGGCTGGTGGAAGATCGGGAAGTGACGGTGATAGTCGATCATCACGTACAGCCCCTGCTCCTCGGCGGCGTCGACGATGGGGTCGACGTAGGTGGTGAAGTACTCCTCCATGTCCGTCTCGTCGAACTGGCCGGGCAGGAGTGGCCCCCAGTCGTCGCCGTGGGCCATCTGGAGGTCGTTCGTCGCGCTGGAGATGTCCTGGGGCTGGGTCGGGAGCCGGATGATCCGGCTGTACCAGCCGCCCTCGTCGGCCTCGTCCGTGCTGGTGGCCTTGTTGAACACCTCCATGGAGTCCTTGCCGCGCCAGCTGCGGGCCAGGCGCGCCGGGTCGGCGATGTTGACCCCGCGGAGGATGACCTCGTTGCCGCTGGGGTCTTTGAGCTTGTTGCCGTCGCGGTGCAGCTGCGGCGTGTCGATCCCGACCGCCGCGACCGAGCCCATCAGGGCGTCGGCGAAGCCGGCGGTGACCGCGGCCGCCCCCGTCGCCTTCAGGACGCTCCGTCGCGAGAAGCTCCCCGTCGAGTCGGAGGTCGATACGTCGTCGTTCGATGCCTGTGCGCTGTCGTGTGTGCCGTTGTCGCTCATTGGTGTGTGGTGGGGTGTGGGTTCGTCTGTCGGGCTATTCGAGTCGGATCTCGGAGAGTTCGAGCGTGCTGGCTCCCCCTTGCCAGAAGTTGAACCGCACCGAGAGGCTGGACGACGAGCGGTCGATCCCCGCCGATTCCATGTCGACGTGGACTTCCCCCGTGCTCGTGCCGATGGCGTCGGCGGTGACGTTCGAGAGCATGGTGCGGACGCCGCCCATGTCGAACAGCACCTCCGACTCCTCGCCGCCGTCCGCGCCGCTGACCTCGAAGACCAGCGTGTCGTAGTCGCTCACGTCGCGGTTGATCTGCTCCTGGAACCAGCCGCCGTTGTCGTACTCTAACACGAGCGCGCCGTCCTCGACTTCGCCGCCGCCGTTCTCGAAGGAGCCGGCGCCACACCACTGCCCCAGGTCGTTGCGGTGGCTCGACCACCCCGGGTCCCCGTCGTAGTCGTCGACCACCAGCGCGTCGGCCGCCGGCGTGTCCGTCGGGGTGTCCGGTTCGTCGGTCGGCGTGTCCGGTTCGTCGGTCGGCGTGTCCGGTTCGTCGGTCGGCGTGTCCGGTTCGTCGGTCGGCGTGTCCGGTTCGTCGGTCGGCGTGTCCGGTTCGTCCGTGGGCGTATCCGGCTCGTCGGTCGGGGTGTTGGGTTCGTCGGTCGGCGGCCGCACCGTCCCCTCGCCGGGGATGCCGTCGTTGCGGTACTGTTCGAGCCAGCTCTTGATGTCGTCGCCCATGCCGCCGCTGCCGGTGGTGAGCGTCCACTCGCAGGGCAGGTCCGAGCAGGCCTCCGGGACCGTGCCGTTGTACGGGTCGCCGACGGAGTCGTTGGCGTTCTCGGCGAAGGGCCGGCTGAACATGACCGGGCGCCAGACCGGGTCGGCGCACCACGCGGTCCAGTGGATGGCGGGGCTCTTCTCCAGGAAGTCGTGGAAGGCGTCGCCGAACTCGTCGGTCCCCCCGATGTACTGGCCGGCGTTCTCCTCCCAGCCGAACTCGGTGACGAACAGCGGCGCCTGTTCGTAGACCCCCTCGACGCCCTCGCCGTTGATCGAAGCGTCCTCCCAGTTCTGCTGTCTGCTGGAGTTGTGCCCCGGGTAGATGTGGAAGGTGTAGGCGATGTCCTCGCCGTCGAACTCCTCGACGAGCGCGCCCTCGGGGCTCTGAGTCCAGGAGGGCGACCCCATCAGGATGAGGTTGTCCGCGTGGCTGCGGATCGTGTCGACCCACGGCTGGGCCATCTCGAGCCAGAGCTGCCAGATGTCGGCGACCCACTGGGTGTCCGTCGGGTCCTCCCACATCCCGGGCTCGGTCGGTTCGTTGTACACCTCGTAGAGGACGTGCGACTCGTCGGCGTACCGCGGCGCGACGACGTCCCAGAACATGTCGACCTCGTCCTGGAGTTCGGCGTTGACCGGGCCGGACTGGCCCTCCGCCCAGCGCACGTCGCGGTGGCGGTGGTAGTCGATGATGCAGTAGACGCCCCGCTCGGCGCAGCGCTGGACGACCTCGTCGAGGTGGTTCGTCAGGTAGCTCTCCAGCTGGCTCTCGTCGAACGCCGGGACCGGCGGGCCGGAACCGGGCTCGTACTCGCCGATGTCGACCGGCTGGACCGGCACGCGGATCATCCGCGGGTACCAGCCGTTGCTCGCGTCGGTGAGGGTGTCGATCACCTGCACGGCGTCCTTCCCGCGGGCCTGCGAGGTGACGTTGATCCGCTTGGGGTCGGCGATGTTGACCCCCCGCAGCGTCACGACGTTGCCGTCGGGGTCCTTGATCAGGTTGCCGTCGCGGTGCAGCCGGGGCGTCGGGATCCCGGCCGACGCCGACCCGACGGCGCCCGCGCCGACGCCGAGCGCGACCGCACCGGCCGCCGCCGTCCCCTTCAGGAACGTGCGGCGGGACGGTCCCCCCTCGTCCGCGCTCGATCCGTTGGAATGCGATGCCTCTCGTCCCCCGTCAGGAGGTTGCTGTTCGTTTGTCATCTCGACCTCCGATACACACCGAGTGGTGTGTGAACCGTACATCGAACGACCGGTATAAAACGTTTTTCTAGCCCGAGATATAATGAATTACTCGAATTCGAAATAACGATTTTCAGTCCTCCTGAGCCCACAATATAGCCGTTAAGAGATTTCCATCTACTATGAAGTTTTTCTGGTAAGTCATAGTATAAAATCTGATAGGTAACGAGGATGGTTAGATCGGCCGACGGAGAGTTCGGCCGCGAAACCCGGGAGTGCCGGACGTTCTTTCCACCCGGCTATCGTTTATACAGCAGTTAATACAAATATTTTACACCCGACTACTATATTACGGGTTGACACTATTCGCGTCGGGTCCCGGTTCAGCAAGGGCGGGCCCCGCGACGGTCGGGTAGGCGAGTCACGCGGTGGGCGGGCGGGCCCGGCGTCGGTCGGTCAGGCGAGCCACTCGATCCCGTCGACGGTGACGCGTTTGACCTCCAGGTCCTCGTCGAGCGCGCCCCAGCCGCCGACCGTACACCGGCCGTCCGGGGTCCAGAGGACGACCGTGGCCCGCCCGGAGAGGTCGGTCAGCGTGGGGCGTTGTCCGGTCCGCGCGGAGGTCGCGGAGTACCGGATGTCGGTGAGGACGCCCGAGACCTCCCGGTCGCGGCCGGAGTCGGGGTCGCGGCCGCTGACGGTCACCGAGACGATAGCGTCGTCCCACCACAGCGGGTAGACGTCCCGGATGAACTCCTCCAGGCAGACGTACACCGGCGGGCCCTCGCGGGACCGCGAGACCGTCTCCCAGTTCGCCCACAGGCAGGTCTGGAAGTACCACCGGAGGATGAAGGGGATGATATCGTCGTTGATGACGACGCCGTACGGGTCGGGCATCCGCGTCGTCGGCGCGAGACACGCCTCCGTCCGGTCGACGAGCGCGCAGAAGGGGCCGGGGAGGGGCCGCTCGCGGATCTCCGACACCACGTCGCTGACCGGGTGGTCCGCGATCCCCACCTCCCCCGACGGCGCGACCGACGCGCGCACCACCACGTCCGCCTCGAAGGCCTCGGTCAGGGCGCTCTCGTAGGCGACCAGCTGCTCGTCGGTCACCGCCAGGTCGACCGTCGAGTCGGCCTCGCGGATCAGCCCCTCCGCGTGGTCGACGACCGTGTCGACCCGCTTGGTCACGTTCATCTTGTTGTCGCCCAGCGGCGACGCCTCCCAGCGGTCCTCGATCTCCTCGGCGACCGACGAGAGCCGCTCGCTCTTGTCGTGGAGGTCCCGGACGAACTCGGCCGGCTCACGCGCACGGGCGTGCAGCGTCTCCCGGTCGAGCGTCTCCACGTACCCCATCTGCTCCAGTTCCGTCAGCACGTCGTAGATGCGCGGCACCGGGACCGAGCAGTTCCGCGCCACGTCCACGGCCGGCGACACACCCATGTCCAGCAGCGTCAGGTACGCGTCGGCCTGGTAGGAGGTCAACCCCGCGTCCTCCAGTCCCCCCAGGATCTCGTCCCGTTCCATCGTGTTTAACCGGATATAATACACCAGTACAATAATATTCGCATGACACCAGTCGCCTCAGTGACAGCCGCGCCGCCGCGAGTTCGGATCCCTTAAGGGCGCGAGCGGGGAACTGGCGGGTAACTCGCTGGGCGGTCGGGCACCAGCGGGCGCCTGCCTGTGCAGGTCGGGATGTGATCGCCGGCGACGGCGGTTGAACCACGCAACGCCCGGCGGTGAACACCCATGGCAAAGAGCTTCTACACCTACATCCGGGACGCCTGGAAGGACCCGGACGACGGCAAGCTGGCGGAGTTGCAGTGGCAGCGCAAACAGGAGTGGCGCGAGGAAGGCGCGCTCGAGCGCATCGAGCGCCCGACCCGCCTCGACCGCGCGCGCTCGCTGGGCTACAAGGCCAAGCAGGGCGTCGTGGTCGTCCGCGCGTCGATCCGCAAGGGCGGCGCCCGCAAGCAGCGCTTCACGGCCGGTCGCCGGTCGAAGCGCCAGGGCGTCACGCGGATCACCCGCCGGAAGAACCTCCAGCGCGTCGCCGAGGAGCGCACCACCCGCGTCTACCCGAACCTCCGCGTGCTCAACTCCTACCCCGTCGGGCAGGACGGCAGCCAGAAGTGGTTCGAGGTGATCCTCGTCGACCCCGAGCACCCCGCGATCGAGAACGACGACGACCTCTCGTGGATCTGTGAGGACCAGCACACCGACCGCGCGCTGCGCGGGCTCACCAGCGCCGGCCGCCGCAACCGCGGCCTGAACAACCGCGGCAAGGGCACCGAGCGCACGCGGCCGAGTCTCTCCAGCAACGAGAACCGCGGCCGGTAGACTCGGCGGTCGCAGCGACGTTTTTTCGAGTCGCTGACCCGACAGCGCCGGCTGTCGGACACCGCGGAGGCGGGACACCGAGAACGGCAGGAAAAACAGCGAGCGACGGGAGATCCTACGCGACGTGGCCCGTGACACCGTCGGTCTCGACGCCGTCGCCCTCGCCGCCGGGTGAGACGGCGCTGACCGCGTAGAAGGTCGCCTCGGGGTCGCGGTGGCGCCGCCAGTGGACCCAGGTCCGGACGAGCAGGTACCCGCGCCGCAGCCGGCCGAGTTCCGGCGTCTCGGTCAGCACGTCGTAGTCGCGGGCGCGGATGAGCCGGTGGTGTTCCGCGTAGAAGACGGCGGCGAGCAGGACGCCGAACTGGCAGTCCTCCGGGAGCAGGCGGATGCCCGCGACCCCCTCGCGGTAGAGCCGCTCGGTCCGCTGGAGTTCGTGGCGCATCGCCGCGACGAACCCGTCGGTGACGTTCGCCTCGGCCAGGTCGGCCTCGTCGACGCCGAACCGCTCCAGCGTCTCCTGAGGAACGTAGACACGGCCGTAGTCGCGGATGTCCTCGCGCACGTCCCGCAGGAAGTTCGTCAGCTGGAACGCCTCGGCCAGCGCCTCCGCGTGGGGCTGAGCCTGCTCGCGGTCCGCGGGCGAGACTTCCATGGCGTCCATCATCATGTTCGCGACGGCGACCGACGACCCGCGCATGTACGCCTCCAGGTCCTCGAAGGCGGGGTAGCGGGCCGTCTCGATGTCCTGGACCATCGCGTCGACGAACACCTCGACCTCGCGGTCGTCGATCCCCTTGCGGTCGGCGAGCGACCGGAACGCGTCGAGGACCGCTCGCTCCTCGTCGTCGAGCGCGGTCCCCGCGTCCGGGTCGATCTCCCCCAGCGCGGCCGCCCGCATGGCTTCGAGCCGCCGCCGCTGGGCCTCGGGGTCTGGGTCGTCCGTCCGGTCCACTACCTCGTCGGCGATCCGGAAGAAGGCGTAGAGGACGTACGTCGCCTCCCGCACCCGCTCGGGCAGGAGCTTCGTGGCGACGTAGAACGTCCGCCCCGTCCGCCTGTGGATCCCCTTGCTCGTGTCGACTTGGTCGCTCGCTGGCATTGTTTGGTGGGTGGTCGCCGGTCGTGGAGCGCCCGCGACGCCGCGGGGACCGCTGGGGCCACACCGCCGGCCGACCGTTAGTACCTATATGTTCGAGAGAGATTAAATAAGCAACCACCCAAACTGGTTGGGGGTCGGCTTCACGTCCGGCGAACCGCCCGTGGCCGTCCCGGCGGCAGCCACGCGGCGGCCGGTCGAACACCGTGCGAGCGCGGGTCCCCCGCGGCGGTCAGCGGTCGCCGTCGGGCGGGTTGACGAACAGCCCGTCCGCGACGGCGAGCGCGCCGACCACGGACGCCCCCGCCACGAACACCCGGGTGGGAAGCGGCGACACGGTCGACCCCACGAGCGCCAGCAGGAACGCCGCGGGTATCACCAGTAGCAGGAGGTCGTACCGGGAGAGCCGGCGGCCTGCTGTGCGGTGCTCCCCTGTGCGTCGAGTCCTGTCGCTGGTGGCCATCGGTTCGTCACCTCTCAGTTACACGTACGTACGGATCCCACTAAACTGTTATGCCAGATCATGTCTCCGAACACATTTCGAACAGTCTCTGAACCGCCGTGAAATATTTCCGTATTATTTTCGTAGCTATCGACGACCCGGCGACGGCTGTTGCTATCCGGTACGCGTCGCTAGGCAGTTTTCAGAGGATCTGAGAATTCGGGCCTTCGATCCGGGGCGCTCTCACAGCGGCGGGACCAGCAGGTTCCAGTACCACAGCAGCCAGCAGGCGACCGCGAGCGACGCGGCGACCAGCGCGTAGTGGACCCGGGCGAGCGGTCCCCAGTAGCCGTCGGTCCACGAGCGGACGGCGAACGCGACGGCCGCCGCGGTCCCCGCCAGCCCCAGTATCGGCAGGGCGAACAGCGCCGCGAACGTCGGCGGCGGCGCCGACAGGACGGCGTACAGCGCGACGACGAGGTGGACGACCACCGCGACCGGGAAGGCGAGTATCGCGACGGCGGCCCCGGCGGCGACCGCGCGCGCCAGCGTCGCGGGCCGGTCGCGCCACCGCCGCGGGTCGGCGGCCACGTCGGCGTCGTCCCCGGACCGGAACCACCGGACGGCGGTGGCTGCCGGCCACCCGAACACCGCCGAGAACAGGCCGAGCAGCGACAGGACGGTCAGCGCGGCGTGCAGGGAGAGTCGGTCGGTCCCCTCGACGCGGCCGTACGCCGTCGTCGGATTCGCCCCGCGGTGGAGGTACTCGATGTCGTCGCCACCGCCGGTGTCGAACGCCAGCCGTTCGCGCCCGTCGACCCGTTCGAAGACGAGGGGTTCGACCTCGACCCACCGGTTCGTCGCGCTCCCGGCGGTCGTGACCAGCGCGCCGTCGTCGGCGACGCTCACCTCGACGGTGTCGGCCTGGAGCGTCGTCGTGACCCGGTCGTGCCAGGTCCACGACCGCCGCAGCGACCGGTAGGTGCCGCCGAGGTCGTCGGCCCGCGTCGGTTGGCCGTCCGGGGAGCGCGACGCTCCCTCGGCCGAGTCCGAGCCGGTGCCGGGGTCCGAGTCGGACTCCGGGTCGGGCAACAGCTCCGAGCGGAACCCCTCCAGCACCTCCCCTGCGGCCGCACCGCCGTCGGCGCCGTTGTACGCGACGAAGAGTCCGAGACCGCGCTCGGGGGCCAGCAGGAGGTCGCTGTAGAACGTCGGCGTCCCGCCGTTGTGCCGGAGCGTCCGGGTCCCGCCGTAGTCGCTCTCGACGAACCCGAAGGCCATCCCCGGCAGCCGCTCGTGGGCGGTCGCCCACTGGCGCTGGCAGGCCGCGACGGTCTCCGGAGCCAGTACCTGCTCGCCGTCGACGACACCCTCGTCGAGGTGGAGTTGCATGAACCGGGCCATGTCGTCGGCGGTCGTCGACAGCGCGCCCGCCGGCGCGAGGCCGACGTAGGGAAATTCCCCGTCGGCGTAGGCGGCGCCGGGCCCGTACCCCGTCGCGTGGCGGTCGGCCAGCGAGTCGGGGAGCGGCTGGCGGAAGCTACTCGACTCCATCCCCGCGGGGTCGAGCAACTCCGTATCGACGGCCTCGTGGAACGGCTCGTCGGCGGCCGCCGCGAGGACACCGCCGGCGACGGCGTACCCGTAGTTCGAGTACGCGGGCGCCTCGCCGGGCGGCCGGACGCGGGCGTGGCGCCACCGCCGGAGCGCCCCGGGGAGCGGCCGCAGGTCGTCCGGATCCGTGATCCACAGCCCCTCGTTGGACATCTCGTACCCCGCGCGGTGGGTCACGAGGTCGGCCAGCGTGACCGAGCCGACCGCGTCGTCGAGACTCGGATCGAGATACGTCGAGACAGGCTCGTCGGGGTCGATCTCGCCTCGCTGGATCCGGGCCATCAGCGCCGTCGCGACGACGGGTTTCGACACCGAGCCGACGCGGAACGGGGTGGTCGCGTCGACGGGCCGCTCCTCGCCCCGGTCGGCGACGCCGTAGCCCTTCGCGAGCGCCACCTCGCCGTCGGCGACGACGGCGACCGTCGCGCCCGTGGCCGTCCGGCCCTCCAGGCTCGACTCGACGAGGTCGTCGACCAGCGATTCGATGTCGGTGTCCCCGCCGGCGTCCTGCAGCGCGGCCCGACGCTGGGCGTCCGACGGGGACGGATCAGTCGGATCGGCGTCGGAGGGCGAGGCATCGAGCGGGGCGCCTTCGGCGGACGCGACCGCGGCAGATCCCGTCGCGACGGCCGCGGCCCCGGCGAGGAATCCCCGGCGGGTGGGCGACTCCGTCATCGCGACGACCGTTCACCCGGTCGGGAGAAATAGGTTTGGCGCAGGAAATTTCTATCCGCGATCCGAGAGGTCGGGGGCCGGGCGGTCCGGGCCGGCGGGCCGACGCCGGCACCCACTGGCGACGCTACTCCTCGTCGTCGACGACCTCGACCCCGCGGTTGTTGACGGCGCTGGGGTCGAGGCCGACCTCCTCGAGGAACTGCTTGTACTCGCGTTCGCACTGTTCGGCGTCTTTCTGCTGGTCGGAGGCGTGCTTGCACAGCGCCTGGAGGTCCTCGGGCACGTCGTTGGTGTGGACGATCCAGTGGTTGATGAGGTCAGAGAGTCGGCGGATGGGCGAGGTGAAGTGGCCGTAGATCTCGAAGTTCAGCGCGTGGTGGCCGCCGAAGGGGTCGCTCATGTACTTCGCCCGGGGCATGACGAACATCACCGCCCGCTGGATCTTCGAGAGCTGGCGACCCGGAGCCTCTTCGAGCGTCGCGTTGACGGCCTTGCGCGGGTCGTCCCAGGCGCTCCCGGGGATCGAGACGCCGTCGAGGTCCTGGATCTCCTGGAGCGCCTCGTCCCACTCCTCGGGGGAGGGCTGGGGGTGGACGCGGTACATCGCCTCGACGCCGCGGTCCCACATGAGTTCGTGCGTGACGGCCTTGTTGGCCTTGAGCATGCACTCCTCGATGATGGTGTGGGCGCGGTCGCGGGCCGGGTTCAGGACGAGCGAGCCGTCCTCCTTGCGCTGCTCGTGCATCCGGTCGGCCAGTTCCCAGACGAGTTCGGTCTTCTCGGCCAGGTCCACGCCGGTGTCCTCCAGCAGGTCGTCGGCGCTGTCGGGCTCGTCGAGGATGTCCTCGCACTCGGAGTAGGTCAGGCGGGCGTCGGACTCGATGACGGATTTGTAGATGTCGATCTCCTCGTAGGAGAGGTCATCGGGGTCGAGGTGCATCTCGACGGTGTGGGCCAGCCGGTCCTCGTTGGGGACCAGCGAACAGACCGTCTCGGCGAGGATCGGCGGCAGCATGTGGATAGTGTAGTCGGGGAGATAGACGGTGTTGCCCCGCTCGACGGCCTCCTCCCACATCGCGGTGCCGGGGTTGACGTAGTGGGTCACGTCGGCGATGTGGACCCAGAGGACGTACTCGTCGTCGCGCTTCTCGACGGAGATGGCGTCGTCGAAGTCCTGGGCGTCGATGGGGTCGGTCGTCCAGGTCGTCATGTCGCGCAGGTCCCGGCGCTCGTCGATCTCGTCGGCGATCTCCTCCTGGACGCCCTCCGTGCGCGCCTCGGCCTCCTCGATCACTTCCGAGGGGAACTCGTCGCGGATCTCGAACTTCTCGAACAGCTCCTCGCGCTTGTTGGCCAGGTGGCGGGCCATCTCCTCGTCGATCTCGACGGGGCCCTGGCCCTCGACCGTGCCGGCATGGGCCTGAGCGTCCTCGGTAGTCATGTAGCGGGCTATGACCAGGGTACAGATAGGCTTTCTGTGGTGACCCCGTCGCGGACGGTGGAGCCAGCGAGGCTGCGTCGGCGGAGCCGACCGCCGACCGCGTCACCGCTCCTCGACGGAGTCGGCCCGCTCGGCGAGTTCGAGGTACGTAGCGAGGAAGGTCTCGCGGTCGCGGTCGTCGGCTTCCGCCTCCACGTCTTCGAGCAGGCCCTCGAGGTTCCCGCGGGGCTGGTGACACCGCTCGCGGTCGCACGGCTTGCAGAGGTACTCGAACTCCTTGCCCTCGCGGTCCCAGCGGTCGCCGAACTTGTCGTACTCCCGGGCCGACGACCGGGCGACCGAGTCGCCGCAGGCGATGCAGGTCACCTCGTCGCGACCCCGTTGGCCGGAGCGCCACATGAGTCGCGCTTGGAGCGACGCCCACTTAGCAGTTGGCGGTGATCACTGAGGCCGCGTTAAGTCGGGTGACCGCGCAGTGGCCCCGGCCCCGCGGACGGTCACCCGCGAACAGGCACTCGCGACGACCGCAGGACTGCGACCGGGTTACTCGGCCGCCGCGCCGTCGACCAGTTCGAACAGGTCCGCCCACCCCTCGTCGGCGGGTAGCTGGTCGCGGAGCTGGTCAAGCTGTCCCTCGGGGACCGCCTCGGCGACGACCGCGACGACTGTCCGTGCGTGGTGGGCCACGTCGGCGCGGTCGTCCGGCGCCGTCTGCCCCTCCCGATCGGCGACGCGGTCGAGAAACTCGTCCCAGTCGAAGTGCTGGCCGTGCTCGGCGACCGCGCCGGTGAGGTAGAAGTCGACCTCCATCGGGAGCGGGCCGGCGAGGTCGGTGGCCTCGCCTTCCTGGATCCGCTCGCCGAGCGTCGTCAGCGTCGCGCGGGTCGCGCGGACGGCCTCCCCCGTCCCGGGCAGTTCGAGGCGGTGCTGGACCGCTCCGGTGAACTCGTCGAAGTTCATGATACCAGCTATACCGGGCGGGCCCAAAAGCGACGGACCGGCAACTGCGGGGTCCGCGGTCGCTACGTCCCGTCCGACTCCGACTCGACCCTGACGCCGAAGGCTTCAGGGTCGGCGTCGGCGACCGCCGGGAGCCGCCGGAGTCGCGGGCGAGCGGCGAGATACAGCGCCGTGAAGCCGAAGCCGAACGCCGCGAGCCCGACCGTCGTCGCCGCCCCCAGCAGTTCGGCGACGAGCCCGCCGGCCAGCGATCCGAGTGGGAGCGTCGCGCCGGAGGCGGTGCCCTTGGTCGTCGAGACGCGGCCGAGCAGGTCCGCCGGGAAAACCGTCTGGTTCAGCGTCGCCGTGAGCACGCCGCTGGCGCCCGCGGGCACCCACGCGAGTCCGAACAGGGTGACCGTGAGTGCGGGCGACGGCGCGGCCACCGCACCGAGCCAGCAGGCGGCGCCCGCGGCGTTGCCGACGAGCAGCAACCGGCCGTAGGCGACCCCCTCCAGGTACGGCGCGACCAGCGAGCCGACCAGCCGGCCGACCCCGAGCGCCCCGAGCAGCGCCCCGTAGACGGCGGGGCCGCCGAGCGCGTCGCCGTAGGCCGGCAGGACCGCGAGCGTCACGCCCGTCGCGAGGTTCGCGACCGCGGTCGTCGCCACCAGTTCGACGAAGACGGTCCCGCGCAACGCGTCGATCCCGTCGCGCAGGTCCGCGACGTACGCGCCGAGTATCGACTCCTCGTCCGTATCGGACTCCGCCCGTCCGTCGGACTGGTCGGCACCGGAGTCCGCGCCTGTGTCACCGCCGGACCGCGAGACTGCGACTCCGGCGAACAGCAGCGCGGCGAGTGCGAACGTCCCCGCGTCGAACAGGAACAGCGCCGTCGCGCCGAAGACGGCGATAAAGGCGCCGCCGAGCGCGTCGAACACCATGTCCAGCCCGAGCGTGACGGTAGCCAGCGCGGAGTTGGCCTGCGACAGCTGCTCGTCGGGGACGATCCGCGGGACGACCGTCGCCTGCATCGGCGCCATCAGCAGCGTCGCGAGCGTCAGGAGGGGGACGACCGCGAAGATGACGCCGACGCTCAGATTCCCGGTCGCCGCCGCGAGCGGCAGCGCGAGGACGACCACGCCCTGGAGCAGTTGCGACCCGACGAGGACCGGTCGAAGGGGAAGACGGTCGACGACCGGGCCGGCGAGAATCTGCAGGAGCCACGGGAGCAACAGGACGGCGTTGGCGATCCCCGTGAGGACGGTCGAGCCGCTGAGTTCGAAGACGAGCCACAGGACCGCGACCGTGTAGAGGCTGTCGCCGGCGTTGGTGACGAACTGCCCCGCGAAGAAGCGACGGAAGTCGCGGTTGCGCCACAGCGGCCGCTCCGCAGTCGTCTCGGCGGCCGATTCGGCCTCACCGGTCCCGGTCGGCGAGTCGGCGGCCGCCGTCGCGTCCATCCCCTCGGGCGGCTCCGCGGAGTCGGGCGGTTCGACCGCGTCGGCGCTCATCGGGGACCACCTCCCGCGAGCGAACGCGGCGGTTCGAGCGGCCGCGGCGGCCGCGAGCGATGCGACTGTCGGCGAGACGGAGCGTGCGTGGACGAGCCACGGGCGGTGGCCGTGGGCTCGGCGGATGTCGGCATGTGCGTGTGTGTTCGACGGAGAGACTGCGGCTACGGAACGTAGCGAAGCGAACCCGAGTGCTGCAGCTATCGGGCCGCTCGCGCCGCGGGCGGCGAGCGCGGGTCGAACACCGGACGGCCGACGATCCGGCGGGTCATAGAACGCCTCGTTTCGAGCATGAACGACCTATTTTATAAGCCTGGTGGGGCCCCTCACCTATATTTACTGATAATTTAGTCGCGTCGCTCGCGGTGCCTCCGTCGTGCCGCAGAGAGACGCTGTCGCGCGTCGCGGCCAGTAGAGCATCGCCCCCGAAATTGGTAAGCGACCCGGGCCAGCTGCCGGATCCCGATCCGGCCCCGAAAAATGGAGCCGCTACGTTGGGTGATCGGGATATCTTCGAATCTTGGTGACAGTGACGAGTAGAAACCCGGCGAGGATGAAACCGAATGCTACGACACTAGCGGGAAAGGTGATCTCAGGAGGCAGACTGCCGACACTCTCTATTCCGATACCGATTACGAGGCCCAGTAAAATTAAACTGAGTCCAAGACGCACTCGCCGGATTTCAGCATCTAGTAGCACAATCCCACATATAAATACCAAAATCACCAGAAAGAGGACTAAACTGTAGTCTACCATTGTTCGTTACGCACGATCAGATCACAGTTTGTCATAACAATTAATATACATTAATTCCAATCTGATGGGATCATGATGTAGTCACCTTCCTCTATTTCACCTCCGGACTCTTGGGCTTGCATAAGATCGGCATTCTGGTTACCGTGTATTTCTTTAAATTCATCGTATATCAAACATGATCCTCCGCCAATAGCACAGGATGCCACAACGACGGTCACGTCACCTGGTATTGGATCTGCGAGGCTGGCAGCCGTATAAATTGTACAAGCCTCCCCTATGTCTTCACAGAGACTATCCCCTCCAGCGTAGTCTGTTTCTATCATATCAACAGAGATTCCGATCCTGAAATCGCAGCCGACGTTAGGGGCGCAGGTCGTCTTCTCGTCATCCTCATCTTTTGCGCCTGCTACCCCTACGAGTGATCCAATACCGATCATCCCAATACCAGTTGCACCAACCGTTTGTAACACTGTTCTCCTGTTCATATCCGCGTCGGTGGATGACTCGTTGCGAGTCACACCAGAAAAAAAAAAGATAGATACAGTTAAATCTATTGGACACTACATTCACAAATCATTAAATAGAAACACATATTCCAATTTCAGTCACCAGAGCCAGATGTGACTTGAACAAGAATCTCGCTTATCTCTATTATCGAAGCTAGAAACATAATAGGCATCCCATACGTCGGAAGTCCTATAAAATTGTCTTCGATTCCACCACTAAAATATTTTGACAATTAGACACTATATTGATTGGCGATATGAGAGTAAGCGTTGTTGTGAGTGGGAGGCGTCGCTGTCGCTAGCACGCTGAGGCAGAGCTCTCCGTAGAATCACGCCTCGGCGCCGAGAGGTTCCGGGGGCGACGCGCACTCACCCGCTCGTCGTCGCCACGTCGTGGCGGAGCGCCCAGCGGTCCTCGCAGGGGTCGAGCCGGTGGGGTTCGCTGCCGCGCTCGGTGACGATCCCGGCGTGGTACAGCATCGCCTTCAGCTGGAAGACGGTCGGCGAGTGGTAGGCGTCGCCGTCGGTCAGCATCTCGCCGCGGAGGTCGCCGTCCCCGGTCAGCGCGCGGGAACGGACGCCCTCGTCGCCGCGGAGGAACAGTTCGACGGTGAAAGTGGGATGGAGTTCGTGCAGATACTCGACGAACTGCCGGAGCGTGGGGTCGCGCTCACCGTCGTCGTGCAGCGACTGGAGTTCGGTGACGAGCAGTTCGGTCGCCGGGTAGGCGTAGACGACGCGGCGGGCGAGCTGGCCCCACCGCGGCGCGACCTCGCAGAAGCGGCCGCGCGAGCCCTTCCAGCCCTCGAAGGCGTCGAGCGCGGCGTCGACACTGCCCGCCTCCGCGAGCGCGAAGCGGACGACCTCCTTACCCAGCGCGGTCAGCGCCGTCCGGTCGGGCTCGACGGCGACGAGGTTCAGGAACGCCGCACCGTCGCGGGCGGCGTCGGTCGCGCCGACGACCCGCTCGGCGAGCACGGCCTCCGTGTCGCGGTCGTGGGCCACGGCGAGGGGGTAGGCGAGGTAGTTCTTCGGGTGGTTGAGCCCGAAGCTCTTGTCGGCGACGCCCTGCGCGCTGGCCTGGAACCGAATGGTCGTCGCCGCGTCGGCGGTGCGGTTGCCGACGACGCGCGGTCGTTCGACCGCGTGAACGTCGCCGTCTGTCTCGACAGCGAGGACGCCGACGTTGCACTCCCGCGCGAGCGAGCGGTCGGTCTGTGAGATCGCCGCGGCCGGCGCCGCGAGGAAGGCGACGTTGGCCTCGCCCAGGCGGTCGCGGGCCTGGACGATGCCGCGCTCGGTGTCGACGCCGCCGCCCGCGTAGCCCTTCGCCTCGACGGCGATCAGCGGCGGCTCGCCGCCCAGTCGGTCGACCGCGAGCAACTCGTCGTCGAGCGGTCGCACGCCGACGAGGTCGGGGTACCCCGAGCCGACGCGGACGTGGTTGAACGGCGCCAGCGCCTCGCGGACCGCCTCGTCGACGGTCGTCCGGTCGACCCACCGCTCCTGCGCGAACTGCGTGTCGACGACCGCGTAGGCCTGGGCACCGTCCTCGGGGAACAGGCGCCGCTTGGCCCGGGCGAGCACGCGCGGTTCCGTCAGGTCGTCGGCCGCCGTCGCCATGGTACCCCGACCGGCGAGCTCGCACATAAAGAGTGGTGTCGGGGCTGGCCGCTCGCTCCGAGTCCGACCGTCGCCGATCCGCGACGCTCGGGTCACCCCGCTCACGGCCGGACGTCGCCACGATCGGCGATCGGATGGGGCCGGTATCCGTGCTCGACGATAACTGCCGTAAACCACATGCCGCGATACAAAATACGACCGGGATACTGGGAGACGACGGGCGTCGCGTGGGCAGCGCTGCCCGGTATCGGCAGGCTCGGTCGTTTTCGCGCCGTTCGCTCGCGCGAAACCGAGTCAGTCGCGACTGACCGAGCGCAGCGGACGCTCGGAGGGCCTCCCGGATCGCGAGTTCACCGTCCTCGGGGCCGGAACCGTTCAGACAGTCTGACCGCCGTCGACGACCATGGGATGGCCGAGGACGAACGAGGCCGCGTCCGAGCACAGCCAGACGACGGCGTTGGCGATCTCCTCGGGTTCACCCATCCGTCCGATCGGCTCCTGGTCGACCACCGCCTGGCGGCCGCCCTCCCTGTTGTCGGTGACCCGGTCCATCATCGACGTGTCGACGATGCCGGGACAGACGGCGTTGATGCGGAGGTCCGTGTCGGCGTATTCGAGCGCCGCCGACCTCGTGAGGCCGACGATGCCGTGTTTCGCTGCGGTGTAGGCGACTTCGGGGAAGCCCTTCACCCCGGCGCCCGAGGAGACGTTGACGATCGCTCCGCCCGCGTCGAGGACGTGCGGGATCTGGTACTTCATCGAGAGGAAGACGCCGCGCAGGTCGGTATCGACGATGCGATCCCACTCCTCGACCGCCAGGTCCGCCGCCTTCACCGAATCCTGCTCGACGCCGGCGTTGTTGCAGGCGTAGTCGAGTCGGCCGAACTCCTCAACCGTCGCCTCGATCGCCGCCTCCACGTCTTCGGCCTCGCGCAGGTCGCACGTGACGGCGAGGGCGTCGCTCCCCAGTGCTTCGATCCGCTCGGCCGTCTCCTCGTTGCCGTCCCCGTCGATGTCGGTGACGGCGACGGCGGCCCCCTGCTGGGCGAACGCCAGCGCCGTCGCGCGGCCGATGCCGCCCGCCGCCCCGGAGACGAACGCTACCTGGCCCTCGAAATCGAAGTACTCGCTCTGTGGCGTCGGAAACTCGCGGTCGGTCATCGGGCGGGCGTCCGCTGTGCGGACAGTTAAGCGTCCGGACTCACGGGATACGACCATCAGGACCGCGATACTGACGGTCGCGCGAACGCCGACTCGACCAAACACCGATAGGCTCGGGACGAGAAGGCACTGTCAGTGACAGATACCCCACACAGCCGGGGGTCCGACGAAGTGCTCGCGGGCGCGGAGGTCGACGAATCGGGGCTGTCGTCGGCCGAAGCGGCCGAGCGCCGTGCGGAGCACGGGCCGAACGAGATCGCCCGGGGCGCGGGCCGCTCGCCGGTCGACATCTTCCTCGCGCAGTTCGACAGCTGGCTCATCTGGGTGTTGCTCGCGGCGGCCGCTCTCTCGGTGTGGGCCGGCCACGCCGTCGACGCGGTGCTCATCGCGGTCATCGTCGTCGCCAACGGCGTCTTCGGGTTCGCACAGGACTACCGCGCCGAGCGGAGCCTCGAATCGCTCCGCGAGCTGACGGCGCCCACCGCCGTCGTCCGCCGCGACGGCGAGACGGTGGAGATCGAGGCGACCGAACTGGTTCCGGGAGACGTGGTCGAACTCTCCGACGGCGACGTGGTGCCGGCGGACGGGCGAGTGGTCGACGCGACGGGGCTGGAGGTCGACGAGGCGGCGCTGACCGGCGAGAGCCTCCCCGTCTCGAAGTCGGTCGAACCGGTCGAGCCGGACGCGCCGCTCGCGGAGCGGTCGTCGATGGTGTACAAGAGCACGGCGGTCACGCGGGGGAAGGCCGCCTTCGTCGTGACCGCGACCGGCGAGGGGACGGAGGTCGGGAGCATCGCGCGCCAGCTCGCCGACACGGAGGAGACTGAGACGCCGCTGCAGGCCGAACTCGACGACCTCGGGCGGACGCTGGGCCTCGGCGTCGTCGGGCTGGCCGCGCTGGTCGTGCCCCTGCTCTGGACCCGCGGGGTCGAGCCGCTGCAGACCGCGCTCACGGCGGTATCGCTCGCGGTCGCCGCCGTCCCGGAAGGGTTGCCAGCGGTCGTGACGCTGACGCTCGCGCTGGGCGTTCGGCGGATGGCCGACGAGAACGCGCTCGTGCGGCGGCTGCCCGCCGTCGAGGCGCTGGGCGCCGTCGACGTGGTCTGTACCGACAAGACCGGCACGCTCACCGAGGGCCGGATGACCGTCAGCCGGCTGTGGGTCGCCGACAGCGTCGTCGACTTCGACGAGGTGGCTGCCGACGGCGCCGTCGGGACGGGCCGGACGGACGGCGGATCGGAAGGCGACGGCCGCGGGGAGGAGGGGGACCGACCCGCGGCGAACGGCGGGGCGACGGTCGAGAGCGGGGCGGCGGCCGCCGACCGGGTCGACCTGCTCCTGCGGGCGGGCGCGCTCTGCAACGATGCGACGGCCGAGGAGGGCGACCCGACCGAACGGGCACTCGTCGCGGCCGCCGAAGACCGCGGGTTCGACGTGGCCGCGCTTCGCGAAGCACAGCCGCGGACCGACGAGATTCCCTTCTCCTCGGAGCGCAAGTGGATGGGGACGGTCCACGGCGACCGCGCGTACGTCAAGGGCGCGCCCGAGGTCGTCGCCGGGAAGTGCTCGCGGGTGCTGACCGACGACGGGCCGGTCAAGCTGGACGAGGCGGGCGCCGAGCGGGTCCGCGAGCGGACCCGCGCGTTCGCTGACGACGCGCTGCGGGTGCTCGCGGTCGCCTACACCGAAGGCGGGCGCGGCTTCGACGCGGACGGCGCCGGCGGCACGGACGGCGCCGACGACCTGGACGACCTGGTGTTCGTCGGCCTCGTCGGGATGATCGACCCGCCGCGCGCGGAGGTGGCCGACGCCATCGAGCGGACGCGCCGGGCGGGCATCGACGTGAAGATGATCACCGGCGACAACGTGCGGACGGCGGCGGCCATCGGCGCGGACCTCGGACTGGACGGTGACGTGGTCGAGGGCCGGGAGATCGAGGCGCTGAGTGACGACGAACTCCGCGAGCGCGTCGGTGACGTGGACGTGTTCGCCCGGGCCGCCCCCGAGCACAAGGTGCGGGTGTTGCGCGCGCTGCAGACCAACGACCGGACGGTGGCGATGACGGGCGACGGGGTCAACGACGCGCCGGCGCTGAAAAACGCCGACGTGGGCGTCGCGATGGGCGTCCGCGGGACGGACGTGGCCAAGCAGGCCAGCGACGTGGTGCTGCTCGACGACAACTACGCGACCATCGCGCGGGCGGTCGAGCGCGGCCGCGCCATCTTCGACAACATCTGGAAGTTCGTCGCCTACCTCCTCAGCGCCAACGTCGCCGAGGTGGCCATCGTCTTCCTCGCCTCGCTGTGGGGGTATCTCGTCCTCCCGGCGGTCCAGCTGCTGTGGATCAACCTGCTGACCGACGGGCTGCCGGCGCTGGCGCTGGGGGCCGACCCCGAGAGCGGCGACGTGATGGAGCGACCGCCGCGCGAGCCAGACCGGGGCATCGTCGACCGGCCCATGCTCGGCGTCATCGGCGGGACGGGAGCGGTGACGACCGTCGTCATGCTGGGGTTGATCGCCCTCCTGCTCGACGGCGCGAGCGAGGTCGACGCCTACGTCCGGACGATGGTGTTCACGGCGTTCGTCGTCCTGGAGTTCGGGAAGCTGTTCGTCGTCCGCTGGCTGCGCGAGACGCCGACGCTGTCGAACCGCTGGCTGTTCGCGGCGGTCGCGGGCTCGCTGGCCCTGCAGCTGGCCGTGCTGTACACCCCGCTGCGGCGGTACTTCGATACCGTCGCGCTCGCTCCCGGCGACTGGGGGATCATCGCCGGCGTCGTCGCCGTCACCGTCCCCGCGTACCTGCTCGTGGCCGTCGGCGTCCGCCGGCTCCGAGGGACGGACGCGGCTACGGGAGCGGATCCGCACCCGGGGACAGGGGACTGACCGAACGCGACCGGAGCCGGTATCGAACGGGCGAGACCGCCGGTCCCCGTCCGGGTCGGCGGTGCGGCCGCGGGCTTATTAGCGCGACGCGCGTACCGCGGTACATGAGCGACGCCGAGGAGATCGAGATGGGGGCGGAAGCGGTCGACCGGTTCCTGGGGAACGGGGGGACGGGGGTCCTCTCGCTGTCGACGCCCGGGGACGAACCGCCGGACGCCGTTCCGGTGTCCTACGGCTACGACGCCGAAGACCGGGTGTTCTACTTCCGGATCTCCGTCGGTCACGCCGACGAGCCCGGCGAGCTGGCCGGCAGACCTGTGACGTTCGTCGCCTACGGTACCGGAGGCGAGGAGGAACGGTGGTGCAGCGCCATCGCCCGCGGGCGGCTACAGAACGTCGATGAGGCCGGGATCGCGACGGAGACGCTCGCCGAGATGGAGCGGATCGACATCCCGCTGGTCGACGTGTTCGAGGAGCCGCTGCGGATGGTGTCGTTCGATTTCTTCCGGCTCGACCCGGACGAGTTCACCGGCCGACGGGAGTCGCTCGTCAACGACTGACGAAACCCGGGTACCCCGCCGCTACCCCGGCAGGAAGACGTTGATGACGGCCACGACCAGCCCCGCCAGGCCCATCCGGGCGGCGGCGACGTACCACCGCTGGCCTGAGATCGAGCCCATGTAGGCGCCGAACGCGCCGAGGACGCCGACGCCGAGCGCGACCGAGACCAGCGCCGCCTCGACCATCGAGAGGGCGGTCCCCTCGAAGGCGAACGGGAGGAGGGTGATCAGGATGCCGATGAGCGGGCCGAGGCCGCTGGCGGCCGCGTGGACGACGCGGGCGCTGCTCTGTTCGTGCTGGATGCGCGTGTCGTCCAGGTCGGTGAGCATCGCCCGCTCGACGCGGCGGACCGCCGCACGCGTCTCGGCGCGCTCGATCTCCCAGACGCTCCAGACCGCCGAGGTCCCCAGGCCGACGGCCGCGCCGGCGCCGATCTTGATGACGGTCGCGCCGTCGGGCACGCCCGAGAGGACAGCGCCGACGACGACGCCGATGGCCGTGAGCGTCCCGTCGAACCCGTTCGAGACGAAATAGCGGCGGGCGATCGAGAGCACGGCCTCCTTGCCCAGCAGGCGGCGGGCGCGGTCGAGCGCGGACACGGTCAGCCGTCCTGGGGCGTCGGGCGGTCCTCGACGACGTAGTCGCCGCAGGCCACCTCGTCGACGGAGTGGATCGACCCGCTCAGCTCCTGGACGGCGGCCTCGACGGCGTCGTAGTCGAGGTCCGCACCCTCCAGCGTGACCTTGACGTTCTGGACCTCCTGGTCGAGTTCGACCAGCGACGTGCTCGCCCCCTCGACGGAGTCGAGTTCGCTCAGGTGCTCGGTAAAGGCGAGCAGCGGCGGGTCGTGCGGTTTCAACACGTCGACGACGAGTCGGCGGACGGGTGCCATGGTGGGCCGTCGGGCCGCGACGCACAAAAAGGCGAGTCGCCACTGGTCCCCGGGACGATCGCCACCGGCGCAGGTGTCGACGTGCCGGCATCAGTCGCCGGGGCCGGAATCGCGCTCGCGGAACCACCCGAGCGACGCCATCGCGGCGACGACGGCGCCGCCGGCGACCAGCGCGGGGCCGGAGGTGGCGACGCGGTAGACGAGGACGGCCGCGCCGGCGACCGGCGCGACGGCGCTCGTGCCGGCGGCGAGCAGGCCGACCAGCGCGGCGTCGACGCCGCTGCCGCCCGGGGCCGGGACGACCGCCGCCGCGACGGCGGCGGGGATCACGGCCAGCAGGACGCCGACCGACACCGACTCGCCGACCGCGCGGAAGGAGAGCCACAGCGCGACGACGGTCAGCGCGTGGGCGACCGCCAGCAGCCCGACCAGCGTCGCGATCTGGCGGGGCGAGCCCCCGCGCAACCGCGCGAGTGCGGCCCCGAAGCGGTCCGCCCGGTCGGCGATGGCCGCCCGGTTCGGTGGCGAGACCCGTGGGACGACCCGGAGCGCGGCGGCGAGTCGCGCGGCCACTGGGACGAGAGCGTCGGTCGCGCGGTCGCGGACCCGCCAGAGGGCGACCGCGCCGGTCCCGGCCAGCGCGACGAAGCCGACCCCGACCGCCGCCAGTGCGGTCACGTCACTGCTTCCGGTGCCGGCGGTCGCCAGCAGGTAGCCGACGCCGACGACGCCGAACGCGCCGACGAGGGCGTTGGTGAGCGCGCTGACGGCGACGACCGCGGCGACGCCGTCCTCGTAGTCGGCGTCGGAGGTGCGCGCGACGAGCAGGCCGTTGACCGGCGCGCCGCCGGCCTGGCCGCCCGGGGCGACCGTGCTGACGACCGTCGTCGCGACGTACGCGCCGAGCACCCGACCCACCGGCGCGTCGTGGCCGAGGATCCCCAGCAGGACGCGCAGCGCGAGGCCCCTGGCGACCAGCACCCCGACCGCGACGGCCGCGACGAGCGCGACCGTCCGCCCGTCCGCCCCGGCGAGGGCCGTCCCGACCGCGTCGGGGCCGACGAGCGCGACCGCCCCGGCGACCGCCGCCAGCGTCGCGACCAGCGCGAGCGCTCTGCGTCCCAGCCGTCGGGTCGGGAGCCGCGACCGGTTGGTCGCCGAGCTCACGGTATCACCCGCCGCCGACGCCGGTCGTTCCCGCCGCTACCCGCTCGTCTCCGTGCCAGAACCTGTCCGTTATCGTGCCCGTACATGTCGAATCGCCGTCCCGCGTACCCGTCGAGATCGTACCCGCGTTTGGGGTCACACGGACATAACTGTGACGCGAGCTGCGACCGCCGACGTTCTGTACAGGTGGTGTAGGTATCACGCCAGCATCCGCCGAGCGACCGTCGGGAGCGAGGCGGTTCACCGGACGCAAGCGAGCGGAGCGAGCGCGTCGTCCGGCCTTTTTCCCCACGTTTTTGCAGCGGAGGATTCCCGCAGCGCGCCCCTGGCGCGCGAGGAACTCTCCGCTGGAAAAAGTGGGTATGCCTAATGAACAGAACACGCCCTCAGTCACGCCCGGACGTACAGCGACCCCAGGAGGGCGGCGACGCCGGCGAGCCGGATGAGTTCCTCGGCGAGGAACGCCCACCACAGCGTCGCCGCCGTCAGCGGCCGGTCGCCGCCGACGGGGCCAGTCAGCGGCGTGCCGTTCAGCAGCGCACCGACGGCCGTCTCGAACGCCGGCGGCGCGACCAGCACGAGGAAGAGGCCGACCGCCAGCAGGGCCATCGGGCGGCTGTCGTGCTGGCGGTAGGCGACGGCGGCCTTGCCGACGACGACGAGCGTCCCGACGACGACCAGCCCCTGGACCAGCGAGGTGGCCATCGCGAGCGTCCCGGCGGCCGTCATCGGAGATCACTCCAGAGGGCGTGGAGCCGCGCGGCGGTCTCGTCGCGGTCGCGGTGGCTCACCGCGAGTTCGAAGCCCTCGCCGGTCAACTCGACCCCCAGCCGTTCGAGGCGGGCGCGGTACTCGGCGTAGTGGTTGCCCCGGTCGTCGGTGCGGGTCGCCTCCGAGAGGAACCCCGCGGCTGTCAGGTCGTCGATGCGGTCGTAGACGGTGGAGGGCGCGGCGTCGAGCGCCTCCGCGAGCGCGTCGGCTGTCATGGGTTCGTTCCGTGTGGCGATGAGGATCGCCCGGGCGTACTCGTCGCCCAGCAGCGCGAGCGTCTCCTCCGGCGGCGGCGCATCGCTCACACCTGCCCCTTTCCCGTCCGATGTTATAAGCGTCCCTCGCGGTTCGCGAGGCGCGAACTGCGTAGATGAAACCGGCGCCGGGGGCGCCGAATGCTACCACAGACCGCTACGCGAACAGTTCCCGCGCCGCGTCCAGCGCCTCGACCAGCTTGTCGACCTCCGCCTCCGTGTTGTGAGACCACCTTTTTTTCGTCGGGTGTCCTCGCTCGCTACGCTCGCTGCGGGCACCACTCCTCGAAAAAGATGGGGCAAAAAGGCGCGGCTCGCTCACTCCGTTCACTCGCCGCGAAGAATCGGCGCCGGCGGCGCCGAATGCTACCACAGACCGCTACGCGAACAGCTCTCGGGCGGCGTCGAGCGCCTCGACCAGCTTGTCGACCTCTTCCTCCGTGTTGTAGATGTAGAAACTCGCGCGGGTCGACGAGGAGATGCCGAGCTTGTCGTGCAGCGGCTGGGTGCAGTGGTCGCCCGCCCGCACCGCGACGGCGAAGTCGTTGAGGATCTCGGAGGCGTCGTGGGCGTGGACCCCGTCGAGGTTGAACGAGACCAGCGCCGCGCGGTCGTCGCCCGGCGGGCCCAGGATGTCGATGTCCTCGAACTCCGAGAGGCGGTCGTAGGCATACTCCGCCAGCGCCTCGCCGTGCCGTTGCACGTTCGCCATCCCGATGTCGTCGAGGTAGTCACAGGCCTCCGCGAGCGCGATGCCCTGGGCGATGACGGGCGTCCCGGCCTCGAACTTCCAGGGGAGTTCGTGCCACGTCGAGTCCTCGAAGGTGACCTTCTCGATCATCATCCCGCCGTAGAGGTACGGCTGCATCTCCTCAAGCAGGTGCTCCTTGCCGTAGAGGACGCCGATCCCGGTCGGACCGCACATCTTGTGACCCGAGAAGGCGAAAAAGTCGGCGTCCATCGCCTTCACGTCGACCGGCATGTGCGGGACCGACTGGGCGCCGTCGACGAAACAGAGGGCGTCGTGGTCGTGAGCCACGTCCGCGATCTCCGAGACGGGGTTGATCGTCCCGAGCGTGTTCGAGACGTGGACGGCGCTGACCATCTCCGTGTCCTCGGTGACCAGTTCCCGGAGGTGGTCCATGTCGAGGTACCCCTCCTCGTCGACGCGGGCGTACTTCACCGTCGCGCCGGTCTTCTTGGCGATCTGCTGCCAGGTGACGAGGGCGGCGTGGTGCTCCATCTCCGTCATGACCACCTCGTCGCCCGGGCCGAGTTCCGCGAGGCCCCACGCGTAGGCGACGGTGTTCATCGCCTCGGTGGTGTTCTTCCCGAAGACGACCTCCTTCCGGCCGTCGGCGCCGATAAAGTCGGCGACGCGGTCGTGGGCCTCCTCGTAGGCGACGGAGGCCTCCTGGCTCAGCTGGTGGAGCCCGCGGTGGACGTTGGCGTTGGTGTGGCGGTAGTAGTGGGCGATAGCGTCGACGACCTGGTCGGGCGTCTGGCTGGTCGCCGCGTTGTCGAGATACGCCAACTGCTCCCCCGCGAACTCCCGGTCGAGGATCGGAAAGTCCTCGCGGATGCGCTCGACGTCGAGCGACTCCGGTTCTGACAGTCCCATTACTCGCTACGAGGTGCTGGACGGGCAACATTCCTTCGGTTTCCCCAAAACTCAGTTCGCGCTCGGCGAACACCTCGGATGACCGCCGGCTTCAGACCCACCGTCCGACCGGCAGAACGCCCCTGAGTCCCTCGAAGACGGCACCGAGGCCGAACAGGAAGACGACGACGCCGAGACCGGACATCGCGGGCGAGGTCGCGCCGAGGACGGCCGTCACCCCGGAGGAGAGGAGGACGACGCCGACTCCGAGCAACAGGAGCGTGCCGACGACGCCGAGGATCGCGTCCTCGACGGCGTCGTGGACGATCTCGTAGAGTCGCTCCTCGTCGATGTCGGCGGCCGAGCCACCGTCCGAAACTACCGTACCGGACCCGCCGTCGGGGTCCGCGGAGTCGCCGCTTCCGCCGTCGCGGTCGCTCATACCGCCGTCGACTCGCCGCGATGACAGAAACGTTCCGGTCGGCCGGGGTGCCCCGACCGGGCCGCGCTCACATCCAGAGAAGTTGCGCGTGGCGCGTGCCGTCGAGGTCGAGGACGTTCTCCTCGTCGACGAAGCCGTGTTCGACGGCGAGGGCGACGCTCTCCTCGCCGACGAGGTTGGCGGTCGTACAGCGCCGGAGGCTGTCGACGACCTCCGCCTCGGAGGCCTCCTCGCCGTCGTAGAACTCGGGTTCGACGGTCAGCGAGACGGCGCCGTTCCCGTAGGTCTCGCCCAGGTCCTCGGGGTCGCAGACCGAGACGAGCAGCCCCTCGTCGGTGTCGCGCTCGTTGAGCAGCATCTACTCCAGCATCTCCGCCTCGGCGTCCTGGCGGAGTTCGTCGGCCTCGTCGGCCAGTTCCTCGGCGCGCTCGTCCTCGCCGAGTTCTTCCAGCGCGCGGGCCTTCTCCTCCAGGATCTCGGCGTTGCGGAAGCCCAGTCGGATGGCGTTGTCGAAGGCGTTGCGGGCGTCCTCGGCGAGGCCCCGCTCCAGCAGGAAGAAGCCGCGGTTGTACCAGCCCTCGCCGAAGCGGGGGTCGATCTCGACGGCGCGCTCGGCGTGTTCCAGCGCCTGCTCGGTGCGGCCCGACTCCCACAGCGCGTAGGCGAGGTTCGTCTCGGCGGTGGCGGCGTGCTCGGAGTCGTCGTCGATGGACAGCGCCTCGCGGTAGGCGCCGATGGCGGCGTCCCACTCCTCCAGTTCGGCGTGGGCGACGCCCTTGTTGGTCCAGGCCTCCTGCTCGACCCGCTCGTCGTCGGCGAAGCGGGCGGTCCGCTCGAGCGCGTCGGTGGCCTGCTCGTAGCGGTTGATGCCGAGGTAGCTCAGGCCCACGTCCAGCAGCTCCTCCGCGTCGACCTCGTCGGCGGCGAGGTTGCGGTCGTCGAGCAGGTCCGCGACCGCCCGCGAGTCGACGGGGTCGACCTTGTCCGTGTCGACCTGTAGCTCGGGCGGGTCGATGTCGAACCCCTCGTAGGGGTCGTCGAAGCCCTGCCCGGAGGAGAACTCGTGGTCGTCCCTCTCGTCAGTCATACCCCGGGGTACGCGAGCCGAGCGGTTAAGGGCTACGTCACCGACCCGTCAGCCGCCCGCGTCCGACCGAACTGCGGACCCCTCCCCGCGCCCGTCGTCGCGTCCGTCGCTATCGGCCTCGTCCCCGTCGTCCGCGTCGGCCTCGGTTCTGTCCCCGTCCTGCCCGTCGTCGGCCTCGCCGTCCCCGGTTTCGGACGAGCCCTCCTCCAGGTCGATCACGCTCGCGAAGAGGTAGAACCCGGCCGCGGTCGCCAGCAGCGCGCCCCAGTCGCTCGACCCGGGTGTGACGACCGCGAGGTGGACGCCGACTGCGACCACGAGGAGGGCCGTACACCGGCGGATCGTCCGCTGGAGGGCGGCGATGTCCGCCGCGCTCGCCGCGTCGTCCATACGCGCCGACGCGACCCGCGAGCGACTAAAGCTGACGGTCCCACCGGCGTGAACGGCCCCGGCGTGCCTGCGGTCGCAGGGGCCTACCAGGGTTCGTCCTTGGCGCCGATGAGGTAGGCGATGCCGTTGGTGACGACGTGCAACAGCGGGGTGACGACCAGCACCGTCACGAGCACCGGCGGGGTGAACGTCGCGGTCACCCACCCGAAGTCGAGGACGGCCGCCAGCGCGAGCGCGCCGACGACGAAGTCCAGCTGGTCGACGCCGGGGAACGGAGCGCCGCGCTCGCGGCCGCTCCGGCGCTTGATAAAGGAGGCGCCGATGTCGCCGACCATCGCGCCCAGCGCCAGGCCGACGGCGGCCGCCAGCGGGAACTCGACCGCGGGGACGCCCAGCAGGTCCGCGATGGCGCCCGACCCGGCGTTCAGCGCGAGCGCGAGCGCGACGCCGGCGGCGGTGCCGGCGGCGGTCCCGCGCCAGGTCTTGCCGTCGCCGAGGACGCGCCGGCCGCCCCAGGTGCGACCGCCGTCGATGGGCCGGCCGCCGCCGGCCAGCACCGCCGCGTTGTTCGGCACGTACGCGGGCAACATCGCCCACAGCGCCGTCGCGACCACCGTGACCAGGTCCATACCGACGCCGACAGCCCGGCGCTTCTTAAGTCGCCGTGGTTCGCGTCGGCGCTCCCCGCCCGCGTCCGGGTGGCCCTCGCCCGCATCTGCTGCTCTTTCCCCTCGACGCCCGACGCGACGCCGGTACCCATTTCACACCGGCGGCAATACTTACCAGTATGCTTCCGCCGATAGCCAGTCGCTTCGTCGCCGGCGAGACGGCGCCGGCGGCGCTGGAACACGCCCGCGAGACCAACGAGCGCGGGGTCGGGGTGATCCTCAACCTGCTCGGCGAACACTACCACGAACGGGAACCGGCCGACGCGGACGCCGCGGCCTACTGCGAGCTGGTCGACGACATCGCGGGGACGGACCTGCGGGCCCGCATCTCGGTGAAACCCTCCCAGCTCGGCCTCGACGTGGGCGAGGACGTGTTCCGGGAGAACCTCGCCCGGGTCGTCGAGCGGGCGGACGAACGCGGGGTATTCGTGTGGCTGGACATGGAGGACCACACGACCACCGACGCGACGCTCGACGCATTCGAACACCACGCCCGCGAAACCGGCGGGACTGACGGGCGGGAGGGACCGCCGAACGAGCGAGCGGGGAGCGAAGCGACCCGCGAAACCGACGGGGGCGTCGGCGTCTGCGTCCAGGCGAACCTCAGACGTACGCGCGAGGACCTCGAACGGCTGGCCGACCTGCCGGGGAAGGTCCGGCTGGTCAAGGGCGCCTACGACCCGCCGGAGGCGGTGGCCTACCGGGAGAAGTCGCGGGTCAACGAGGCCTACCGGGACTGCCTCGAATACATGTTCGAGGCGTTCGACGACGGGGTGGCCGTGGGGAGCCACGACCCCGAGATGGTCGCGCTGGCCGAGCGGTTGCACGACGAGCACGGGACCCCCTACGAGGTGCAGATGCTGATGGGCGTCCGCGAGGACGCCCAGTACGACCTGGCCGACGACCGGGAGGTGTGGCAGTACGCCCCCTACGGCTCGAAGTGGCTCTCCTACTTCTACCGGCGGGTGCTCGAACGGAAGGAGAACCTCGCGTTCGCGCTGCGGGCCGTCGTGGGCGGGTGACCGGGTCCGCTCGTGGCGGGTCCTCGCCGGGAACCGTTCCTGTTCGCGTCCTGAAGGAACACGCTTACTACGGTTCGGCGGCCAGATACCTGCAGATGAGTTCGGCATCGTGGAAGCGCGACTTCGCCAGCGGCCTCGTGATCCTCGTGCCGTTGCTGGTGACCGCCTACATCATCGTCTGGATCTACTCCGCGCTGGCGGCGGTGCCGCTGCCCGTCCAGGACCAGACCGTCGAGCTGCTCGGCGAGGTGTACAACGTCAGCGCCCCGCTACGGGTCGCGCTGACGCTGGTCATCTTCGTCCTCGTGGTGTTCTCGCTGGGCTACCTGATGCGGACCGCCTTTGGCGACTTCATCGAGGACGGGATCGACCGCGTGATGAACCAGCTCCCCGGGCTCCGGGTCGTCTACAACGCCTCGAAGATGGCCGTCGAGACGGTCGTCTCCGGCGCGGACGAACTGCAGGAACCCGTGAAGATCGAGACCTGGCAGGGCATGCGGATGACCGCGTTCAAGACCGGACAGACGACCGAGGACGGCCGCGACGTGCTCTTTCTCCCGACCGCGCCGAACATCACCACCGGCTACGTCGTCGAGGTCGAGCCCGACTCCTACGAGGAGACCGACGAACGCGTCGAAGAGGCGCTGACGCGGGTTCTCAGCGCCGGGTTCGGCGAAGCGGAGAACACGTCGATCCCGGTGGACGTCGCCGCGGACGACGCGGACGGCGAGTGACACCGGCGGCTGCGAACGTGGACGCGGACCCGGAGACGGTGGATGGCGTCGCGGCAGCGACGGCGGATAGTGCCATGGTTACGACGGCGGATGGGACTGCGATAGCGACGGAGTGACGGACAGGCGGGAGCGGTCGTCTCAGCTGATGTGGGCGGCGATGTCGGCTTCGGTGATGATCCCGATGGTTTCGCCGTCCTCGACGACGAGGACGGCGTCGTTGTGGTTGAGGTAGTCGTTGATCTCGTCGATGGTCGCGCCCGGCTCGACGGTCGCGATGGACTCCCGTTTGAGTTCGTCGACGGGGTAGTCGCCGACGTTGTCGGCCTCGGAGTCGCCCGAGCGCTGGCGGATGTCCGAGTGACTGATCAGCCCCAGCGGCGTCCCGTCGCGGATGACCGGGGCCTGCGAGAACCCGTGTTCGTCCATCAGCTCCTGGGTCTCGTGGACGGAGTCGTCCGGCTCGACGCTCACGATCGGCGAGTTCATCAGGTCCTCCGCGCGCAGGATGGCGCCCTCGGCCTCCTGCAGCGCGTTGACGATCCGCCGCAGCGTCGACAGCCGCGGGTCCACGTCCCCGCCCTCGATGCGCGCGATCAGCGGCTGCGATACGTCCGCCCTGTCGGCCAGGTCGCTCTGGGTCAACCCCAGCTCGTTCCGCCGCTCCCGCAGGTCCGCCGGCGTCGGTAAATCCATGTCACCGGATAACCATGGGTAATATAAAAAACCTCCGCCGACGTGCGCCCGGAGTTCGGGGCGATACGCCGCTGACCAGTCGGTTTCGGTCGGGCCGCGGTGGACGGTCCCGCGCCGCTCGCTGCGGCGTCGAGCACCCGTCGGCCGTTCCCGCCGGGTGGGGCCCGCCGCGGAGTCTAAACGCGTGGCGCTCGAACGACAGGGCATGGGCCGAGACTGGGGCGCGGTCTTCGGCGTCGCCGACGAAGCGGACCTGTTCGAGCACTTCGAGCGCGGGGCCTACCGGGGCCGCGAGTACCGCTACCTCCCCGACGCCCGTCACGGCGTCGAGCGCGGCACGGCCGTCCTCGGGGACGCGGTCGTCCGCGGGTTCCCCTCGATCCCGCGGGTGCTCGTGCTCGACCCCGGGATCCCCGAGTTCTTCGACGGCCCCGTCACCGTCGAGGAGAAACTCAACGGCTACAACGTCCGGGTCGCCGACGTGCGCGCCGACGAGTGGGGCGCTGGCGACCGCGACGACCCCGTCGGTCCACTCGCGTTCACCCGGAGCGGCCACGTCTGCCGGTACACGACCGAGGTCGTCCGCGAGGGGTGCGACCTCGACGCCTTCTTCGCCGACCACCCCGACCTCGTGGTCTGCGGCGAGCTCGTCGGCCCGGAGAACCCCTACACCGCCCACGACTACGACGGCGTGGACTCCGTCGCGTTCCGCGCCTTCGACCTCCGCGACCGGGAGACCGGCGACCCGATCCCCGTCGACGAGCGGCGGGCGCTCTGCGAGCGGTACGGCTTCGAGCAGGTCCGCTCGTTCGGCACGTACGAGCCCGACAGAGCCGTCGACGCCGTCGCCGATGCCATCGACGAACTCGACGAGCGGGGCCGCGAGGGGGTGGTCCTCGCGTCGGCCGACGGCGCGGACCGGCTCAAGTACACCACCTCCGCGATCCACCGCTCCGATCTGGAACACGCCTTCGCGCTCCCGTTCGACTACGGCCGTGATTTCGTCTTCTCGCGGGTGATCCGCGAGGTGTTCCAGGCGGTCGAGCGCGACGAGGACCCAGCGGAGACCCGCGAGCGCGCCCGGAAGCTCGGCGAGTCGATCCTCCTCCCGGCGGTCGAGACGGTGAAGGCGGTCGACCGCGGCGAGGTCGTCGGCGAGGACCACCGCGTCCGCGGCGACCCCGCCGTGCTCGACGCCCTGCTCGCGCAGTTCCGTGACCAGGGCCTCGACGTCCACGTCCGCGATGACCGCCGCGAGGGCGACGAGCGGGTCGTCGAGTTCGTCAAGCGCGCGGGCGCCACCGCCGACAAGACCGCTCACTACCTGGAGGGCGGCACTCTCGACGAGTGACGGGTACGTCCCGGGCGTGTTTGCCGTCGACTGCCCGGGAGCCGCGGCGACCGCTCACTCCGCGAGCGGCTCCAGTTCCGCCTCGTAACACGAGCGACAGACGTACCGGTCGAAGGTCTCCTCGTCCGGCGGGTTGACGAGCACGTGGACGCTGGCCCCGAACGGCACCGTCGCGCCGCAGACCGCACACTCCTCGGTCACGGTCGTTCGGTCGTGTGGATCGGTCACGCACCGCAAAGAAGCTATCGGGGACGGGAGTCCGAGGTCGAAGTAGCGGGTCCAGAGGGTGGAAACGGGACCGACTCGGTCAGTCGGCGGCGACGGCGTCGCCGAGTTCCTGCGCGTTGGCGAGCACGTCTTCGACGGAGTCGCCGGTCGGTTCGTTGTTCAGGAGCACGTCGATGGGCAGCGTGGGAGCGCCGTCGACGAGGTTTTCCATGATGACGAGCCGCTCGCGGGCGCGGGACATCCCGACGTAGAAGACCCGTCGTTCGTTGTCCGTGAGGGTGGGCACCGGCGAGGTGCGCTTGGTGAACTCCTCGTCGCCGGGGACCTCCCGGTCGGACTGGTCGACGGTCGCGGCCATCTGTTCGACGACCTTCTCCGTGAGGTCGGTGGCGACGAAGACGTGGTCGGCCTCGCGACCCTTCGCGCTGTGGATGGTGCCCAGGCGCACGCGGTCGGTCTCCATGCCCTCGTACTCGCCGGCGAAGTACGCCTCGACGGAGCGCTCCTGGAAGCTGGTGACCTTCCGGAGCATGTCCGCGGCGGCCCGCGGATCCGGGGCGAACGGCGCGTAGTCGCGGACGGTGTCGGGTTCGACCGACAGCTCTTCGAGGTCCTCCACGTCGGCGGCCTCCTCCATCGCGTCGAGCTCGTCGAACAGGTCGTCGCGCTCGCCGGACCCAAACGCCGAGTCGGCGAGCATGTCCGCGAGCCGGCGGGCCTGCAGGCCGGTGACGGGCTCGTCCTCGTCGAGCGCCTCGATAGCGCGGACGTACTGGGTGAGCCGGTCGGTCCACATCCGCTGGTCGGTCAGGCAGGTAAAGGGGATCCCCTCGCCGATGAACTCGTCGATAAACTGGAACATCTGGTAGCGCGCCCGGAAGAGGATCATCGCGGTGCCGTCCTCGTCCTCCTCGATCGTGGTGCGGACGTTGCGGACGAGGTCGATCATCGAGGGGTTCTGGACGCCCTCGACGCGACCGCCCTCCTTGCGCGGGTTGAGGTCCTTCTCCTGGCGCTTGTCGATGTGGCTGACCTCCCGGTTGACCACGTTCAGGATCCGGGAGGGGAGCCGGTAGGAGTTGGGGAGGATGTTGTCGTCGGTGACCTCCTCCTCGAGCAGCAGGTCGGGGTCGGCGCCCTGCCAGGCGTAGACGACCTGGTCGTCGTCACCGGCGATCAGCACCGTGTCCATGTGGGGACGCCACTCCTGGTACACGTCGTACTGCAGGGTGGTGATGTCCTGGAACTCGTCGATGACCAGGTAATCGACGTTCGGCAGCAGCGACCGCTGGGCGACCCGCTCCAGCATGTCGGCGAAGCCGACAACGTCGTTCTCGCCCTTGTACTGGCGCCAGGCGCGGATCGTCTCGGGGACGCTGATGCGGTCGTCGTCGCTCGGCCACGTCGGGGTGTACTTGTTGCCGGTCTGGGCGTTGTCGTCGATCTCCGGCGGGAGGCGGACGACCTCCTCGTCCCACTTGAAGGGCACGTCGTACCAGTCGGCCACGTCCCGACGGGTGCGCTGGAGCCACTGGCTCGTGGCGATGATCTTGTTGCCGATGGTCGTCGAGCGGGCGGTCCGCCGCCGGGACCCCTCGTACTCGTCCTCGTACTCGATGCCGTACTCCTCGCAGAAGTCCTCCTTGTCGGACTCGCCGACCACGTCCCCCCGCGAGAGGTCCAGCAGTTCGTAGGCCTTGGCGTGCATCGTACAGACGTTCCCCTTCAAGGCGCGCGGCGACTCGCCGAGTCGCTCCGCGAGGCGTTCGCGGATCTCCGCGGCGGCCGCCCGGGTGTACGACACCACCAGCACGTCCCGGAACTCCAGGTCGTCGTTCTCTTCGAGCAGGGTCTCGACCCTGTCGAGCAGTGCCGTCGTCTTCCCGCTCCCGGGACCACCAAACAGGCGCGTCACCTGGGTGGACGGTTCAGTCATTGGGCAACTAGTGGGGCCCGTGGGTCATAAACGGCGTGGCTTGGAGTCGTCACCGTCCGACCCGTCCTCGAAGCGGCCCGAGCGGCGCCCCGCCGTGGTCGGGTCCTCAGTCCCGGTACAGCGAGATGTACAGCATCGTGAACCCGATGATGAAGGGGATCGATTCGGTCATCCGGAGGAACAGCCGGACCGTCTCGGTCGCCTCGCGGACGCCGATCTGTGCGATGACGGTGCTGGCGACGCCCATGCTGATGAAGGCGAACCCCATGAAGGCGTACTGCAGCCGCTGGGACGGGCGCTGTCGGTACGCCTGGAAACTGATCAGCGTGATCCCGAGCGAGAGCCCGAACACCGCCATCCGCATCAGCGCCAGGACCCCCCGCATGACCGCGACGACTTCTACCATTCGTCGTCTGTCCGGCAGGACGCACCGACATATAATTTCGCCGGTCCCGCGCGCGGTCGGTCGAGCGACCGCTCACGTGGCGCCCCGTCAGGGTGGTGTCCCCGTCGCGTCGCCGCGCTCACTCTGGGTTGAGGTCGTCCCAGAGCTGGCTGAACCGGTCGGGGAGGTTCTCCTCGCGGTAGATGCGCACCTTGTACTCGTCGTCCTCCAGGGAGATGACCGTCGACTCGAAGTTCGACTCGTAGACCTTGTAGTGGTTGCCGTCGTCGGCCACCAGGGTCTGGTCCTTGACGAGGTCGTACTGGCTGAGCATCTCGATGCGGCGGTAGACCGTCGGTAGCGACAGGTCACACTCCTCGCTCAGGTCCTTCGCCGACCTGGGCTCGCGGCTGATCGCCGCCAGCACGCGTCGGGCGTGTTCGTCGCCGATGGTATCGAGGATCTCCTCGATTGCCCGTTCGTCGTCCACTACCAGTGTGATCTCTTGAGGTGTTACAAAGGCCTTTCGAGCGGGCGGCTCTTTCAGGCTCAGAAAACGCGCCTGCCCCATTATAGGAATCCCCTCACTACGGTGGAGTGCGGACCAAGTGCGAGCCCGGACGCCCCATCGCACCGTGCGCATCCGTGTGTGCCAGTGGTGGGGTGTGGGTTCGACCGACCCCCGGCGGGAGCCCGACTGCGCCGTCCGGCGCACGGTGCTCCCTCGGGGGCCGGCACGGGTCGTCCGGGCCCGCATGCGGTCCTCGCCGGCACGAGTGCGCTGCCGGAGGTCGTTCCCGGCGCTAACCCCCCCAACGCGTCTCCCCCGACGCAGCCAGGGAACGAACGGGTCTTCGGACCCGCCGGCTCTCCCCCTGCCGGCCTCCGTTGCCCGCCTTCCGGTGGACTTCCCCCCTACTTTCCCCCATTTTCCCCCTTCATACCGAACGGTCAGCGCCCCGAGTCGACGGCACGACCCGCAACCGGCACCGTCCGGTCTGTGTCGCGAGTCGAGCGGCTGGTTCCGGTCGTGCCGGTGTGGTGGAGACGGGCACGACAGCGGCCGCACCCGACTCGACCGTAGTCGACAGCAAACGCTGAAAACGCTCGGCGCGCTCGCTGTCGCTGTCGCCGGAAATCGACGATTTTCGGGATCAAGTGAGAGCACGCGCTCCCGCGTCCGCGCTCACACGTTCCGCGGACGCGGGACGGTCAGTCCGCCGCGCCGTCCGACAGCACCGCCCGGTAGCGCCGTCCCGGGTCGTCGTCTGCGTCGATGGCGTCGGCGACCCGCGCGGAGACCCAGCGGTCGGCCTCGGCCGGGGGGTCGGCCGGCTCGACTCCCGGCGACCGGAGCCGCGCGGGGAGGAATCGTTCGTAGACGGGGAGGCGCTCGGAGAGGGGGACGCCCGCGTAGTCGGCGATGTCTTCGAGTTCCCGGAGGGCGGGCCACTTGTAGTCGGGATTGACGTGGTCGTCGGTGACCGGGGAGACGCCGCCGAGGTCGTCGACGCCGCAATCCACTACGTCGCGGACGGGCGCGAGGTTGGGCGGCACCTGTACGGACACTTCCTCGGGCAACGCCGCGCGGGCCATCGCGACCGCGCGGCGAAGCGTCTCGACGCCCGGCGAGCCGTTCTGCCAGCGCTCGTTCTCGCGGACGGGCTGGACGATCACCTCCTGGACGTGGTCGTAGCGGTCGTGCAACTCGCGGATGGCCAGCAGGCTCTCGGCGCGGTCCGCCCAGTCCTCGCCGATGCCGACGAGGATGCCCGTCGTGAACGGGACGCCCAGTTCGCCCGCGGTGCGGATGGTGTTGAGTCGCTGCCCCGGGTTCTTGGCGCGGGGGCCGCCGTGGGCCTGCACGTCGGCGGTCGTCTCGAGCATCACGCCCATGCTGGCGTTCACGTCGGCGACGGTCGCCATCTGCTCGCGCGTCTGGTCGCCGGGGTTGGCGTGGGGTAACAGCCCCTCCTCGATGGCGATCTCGCAGACCTCCCGGAGGTAGGTGTGGATGGAGTCGTGGCCCCACTCGGCGAGCTGGTCGTGGACGGCGGTGTAGCGGTCGTCGGGGTCGTCGCCGAAGGTGAACAGGGCCTCCGTGCAGCCGGCGTCGGCGCCGCGCCGGACGACCTCGCGCACGTCCTCGGGCGACATGAGTTCGGCCTGGCCGGGCGGGTCGTAGTAGGTGCAGTAGGTGCAGGTGTACCGGCAGGCGGTCGTCAGCGGGACGAACACGTTGCGGGCGAAGGTGAGCTCGTCCGCGGCCGTCACGTCCGCCGGCGTGACCGACAGCAGGCGCTCGACCTCGTCGGGGTCGGGCTCGACGGCCACGTCGTACTCGTCGGCGCCGGGGATCACACTCGTCCGTCCACGTTCGACCGGCAAAGCGTTGACGCTCCCGGAGACGGGGGACGGGCGGCGAGCGGAGCGTAGCCGGGGGGAGAACGGTCGGAGCCAGCGGGGGTCGGGTCCGCCGAAGCGAACAATGGACGGCCGGCGGCGGACCCGGGACCGCCGGCCGCGGAACGGCCGACCGCGTCCCGGGTGGGGTGACTGGGAGCGGACCCGGCGACGCGGCCGCGGTGCCGACGCGGGACGCGGCCCGTCCGCACGGGGTCGACCCGTGCGTGTGGACCGTCGGCACACCAGGGCAAAACCGTTGTCCGAATTTCGTTCGGGATCAGTCCGAACTCCGTTCGACATCCACGCGGCCGTCGGCCGCGACGACCGAAAAGCCCGCCTCGCGCAGCCACGCCGCGGCCGCGCCCTCGCCGTGGAGCAGCACCTCGACGAGGTCGGCCGGCTCGTCCACGTCCGTCGCGAGCCGGTAGGAGTCGACGTGCGCGAGCGACAGGTCCGCCTCGGCGGCGATCGCGCGGTGGTCGCGGACCGACACGCCGTGGTAGTCGACGTGAAACGCCGGGTCCCGGGCGAGGAGGGCGTTCGTCCCGCCGCCGCGGCCGGGCGCGATCACCACGTCCGCGTCGGGTTCGAACAGCCGTTCGAGCGCGTCGGGCGTGGCGAGCGCCAGGTCGGCCATGACGACCGCGACCGGGTCGTCGCCGTCGCTCGCGGGCAGGCGGTCGTCGACGGCCTCGGTGAGCGGCCGGTCGTCGACGGCGACCGGCGCGTCTGCGTCGACGGGCGCCGTCGAGAGCACGAGCGGGTCGACCGGGACCCGTCGCTCGCGGTCGAGCGTCGAAAGAACGGAGAGGACGTCGTCCAGCATCGTCCGCGCGAACGCGGCCCGCTCGGCCTCGTCGAGGGTCGGCGCGAGGCGGGTCTTGGGCCGCTCGGGGGCGAACGGGACGACGACGCGCATCTACTGCAGCTTCGTCGGTTCGTCCTGGTTGGAGCGCCAGTAGTAGACGCCGCCGCCGATGATCCCCAGGACCACCAGCGCACCGACGGCCATCAGGATCATCCGGTTGCGCTGGGCGGACTGCTCGGCCTGCTCGGCCGCCTCGAGCGCGTCCTGCGCGTTGGACTCGGCGTTCCCGAAGTTCCCGCTCTCGTAGGCGGAGATCGCCTGGTCCAGGTCGTCCTGGCCGTTGTCAGCCCCCGAGGCGTTGATCGCCTCGGCGGCCTCGTCGATGGACTGGCGCGCGTCCTTGCTGGCGTTCGTGTAGTGGTGGACGGCGGTGGTGTTCAGGCCGCTCGTCGAGTTGCCCTGGACCGACTCGAGGTCGTAGAGCGTGTAGGTCTCGGCCGGTTCGTAGGTGTAGTTCTCGACGGCGGGGGTGTCGCCGGTGAGTTCGACGACCACGGTGTCGCCGTTGTTGGCCGCTTCGAGCGGGTGATCGAACGACTGGTCACCGTAGGTCTCCTGGCTCACCTGTTCGCCCTGCTGGCGGACCGTCACCGTCCAGCTGACGCTCTCCAGTTCGGTGCTGCCCTGGAGGGTCCACTCGTCGGGCATGTCGACGAACGGGTCCTCGACGGTGACCGTCGTCGACACCGTCTCGCCGACGCGCGTCTCCTCGGGGACCTCGCCGGGCTGGACCGAGATAGCCCCGGCTGTCCCGACGGCCGCGAGCGAGAGGGCGAGCAATGCGACCAGCGCGACGCTCTTAGAAGAGCGGATCCAGCTCATCTTCGTCATCTTCCACCAACTCCTCTAAGTTCTCTTCGCTTTGCTGCCGGATGTCGTCGATGTTGTCCTGGGCCTCGATGGCGACCTGCTGGAGCTCCTTGATCCGCGGGACGTTGTGGACGCCCGACAGCAGGATCGACGCGGCGACGTTGTTCTCCTGAACGGGGTAGTCGCCGCCGCGGACCTCCATGGAGCCGGTCTGCTCCTCGAGCCACTTGCGCCCGCGCTCGATGCCCTTCCGGTTGAGGTGGTCCGGCGGACCGCTCATCACGAGCAGCGCCCGCTCGGCGCCGTCGATCTCGCAGGGCAGGGTCAGCCGCCCCAGCGCCGCCTTCCGCACCAGCGACGTGATGCGGTTCGTGGTGTTGGCGGTGTCCATGCCGCTGTCGTCGAGGTCCTCGTCGTCGCCCTTGAACCGCGAGAGCAGGCCGCCCGAATCCTGCTCCTCGACGGTCTCGGCGGCGTACCCCACGGTGGAGACGCCCCCGCCGGAGAGCGTGTTGATGATCTCCGAGGAGTCGACGACGCTCTCGGCGACCTCGTCGCCGGCGCCGACCTCGCCGGCGCCGAAGAGGACGCCGAACCGTCGGACGATCTCGTCGTTGATCTGCTCGTAGCCGCCCTCCATCGACTCGCCGGACTTGCGCCAGGCGTCGTTGTCGAACACGAGCAGGTTGTCGACCTCGCGGACGAACGTCTGGAACGAGCGGGCGGCGTTGAGCGTGTAGATGCCCCCCTCGTCGCCGCCGGGGAGCACGCCAAGCCCGTACACCGGCTCGGTGTAGATGCGCTTGAGGTGCTTCGCCAGGACCGGCGAACCGCCCGACCCGGTCCCGCCACCGAGCCCGGCCACGATCATGAACGCGTCGATCTCGTGGACGGGGATGTTGTCGATGGCCCCCTGGATCTCGTCGATGTCTTCCTCGGCGATCTCCGCGCCGAGCTCGTTGTCGGCCCCGACGCCGTGACCCTTCACGCGCGCCTGACCGATCAGTACTCTGTTCTCCTCCGGGATCCGTTCTAGCCCGAGCAGGTCCGCTTTCGCTGTGTTGACCGCGACCGCGGAGCGGACGATCCCGCTCCCCGTCGCCTCGTCGTATTCGAGGAACTTGTCAACGATCTTGCCGCCGGCCTGCCCGAAGCCGATCATCGCCAGTTTCATAGCTGCCGTTACCGTTGAGAAAGAAACAGTCCCATCGCGGATATAAGCTTTTTGTCCGGGTATCGAACGTGAAAAAGTCACAGTAGTAACTGGTTTCCGGGGAACCGCACGACCGTGCCCGGATAGGCCGTTCCTTCTCCGCTGAAACGGGTGTCGAACGATAGCCAGGCACAGCCAGTGGTTGAAGTGCGAACACACCACGGACGGCCCCGGACGGCCGCCGGGAAAGCTACCCGTTCCGCCGCCGGGAAGGACGCCCGTACCGCCACGTAGGCCGCCGATACTCTCGCGGTGGTGGCTGACGCCGACGGTGACCGTGTGGTGGCGATCGAACGGTGACCGGGTGCGGCGACCGCCGGTGACCGGCGCGCGACCGCCCGGGCGTCGCCGAACGCCGGTCGGGGATCGACCGGAATCGACCGGGAACCTCGCCCGCAGGGTCACCCGCCGAGGCCGAGATACGAGCGGAACGTCGTCAGGTCGGACTCGGAGACGCCGAAGGCGTCCACGTCGTTGCGGTCGGTCGTGTTGTCCAGCCGCAGCGACCGGACCTGGTCTTTCCCCATCGGGAACCCGACGCTCCCGAGGACGGTGAGCCCGACGTTCGCCATCGCCATCGGCAGCGGGACGATGGAGACGGACTTGCCCTCCGAGTCGTAGACGAGTTCGGTCACCTCCCGGAGCGTCAGCACGTCCGGGCCGCCGATCTCGTAGGTCTCGCCGACGTGGTCGTCGTCCTCGACGGCGTCATCGGAACTCCCCGAGTTCCGATTGCTCGTCGGACTCGGTCCGACGGCGTCGGCCATCATCGGGACGAACTCGTCGACCCAGACCGGCTGGAACCGCGTCTGTTTCCCGCCGCCGGGCAGCGGGTACACCGGCAGGCCCGGCGCGAACCACGACTTCAGTTTCTTGGTGAACTCGACGAACTCCCCGCCCTCGCCGAAGATGATAGAGGGTCGGAAGATCACCCACTCGCGGTCGGAGTCGCGGACGAGTTCCTCGGCGCGGCCCTTCGCCCGCAGGTAGTGGGTCGGCCCGTCGGCGTCGGCGCCGAGCGCGCTCTGGTGGACGAACCGCTCGACGCCGTGTTCCTCCGCGGCCCGCAGGCAGTTCTCCGCCCCGCCGCGGTGGACGCGGTCGTGCATCTCGTCGCCCCCGTCGGGCTTGAACAGCGGCGACAGCGCCACGAGGTAGACGACCGCGTCCTTGCCCTCGAAGGCGCCCTCGATGCTGTCGTAGTCGGTCACGTCGCCCGCGTACGTGCTCGCGGCCGCCGGCAGCCCCTCGCCGTCGGGGCTCCGCGAGAGGACCGTCACGTCGTGGCCCCGCTCGACCAGTTCCTCGCTGAGGTGCGTCCCGACGAACCCGCTCCCGCCGACGACGAGTACGTTCATGTCAGAACGATTCGGGGCCAGCCCCCTAAACGTTCCCGCCCAACTGGTCGTGTACGGCGTCGGGGCGGCCGCTTCGGGACTCTATCCCGCGACTGCGGCCACGACGGGGCGGCGCCGTCCGGCGGGACGCCCCTCAGAGTTCCAGGTCCGTCGCCGACTCGACCTCGAACCGGCGGACCTCGGGTTCGCCGGCCAGCAGGTCCGGCAGGCGCTCCTCGAACGCCTGGAAGTGGTCGGTCCCGGTGTGGGCCTCGAAGGCGGCCTCGTCCTCGTACTGCTCGAAGAAGCGGATCACGTTCTCGTCCTGCAGGTCGACGGTCGCCCGGTAGTCGATCATGCCGGCCTCCTCGTTGGACCGCTCGACGAGGTCGTCGGCCAGTTTGAGCGCTTCGTCGCGGTGCTCGGGGTCGATCGGGAACGACGCGTGGAGTACGATCACTGTACGCCGGATCCCCGAGTGCCGGCGTGAAGTAGACGACGGAACCGGACAGTTTCGGGGGCGGGCCGCCCGGGAGAGCCGCCGCTCCGGGAGTAGTGCGGTGGAAAAGTGGGCCGGCACGAATTTGAATCGTGGTTACGGCCACCCGAAGGCCGAAGGATACCAAGCTACCCCACCGGCCCGTGCTGGTAGCACTTGTACGGAGACACCGGCCGTTTTTAACAGTTCCGAAGCGCGCTCACCCCGGGACGGCGGCCCGTCTCGAACCGACCGACGAGCGAGTCAGTACTCGGTGAAGCCGTCGGTGTCGAGGTAGTTGTGGGCGACGGTGATCGCGTGGTCGGCGTGGAGCCGCTCGGGCCCCAGCCGCACCCGGCGGTCGGCGGCGTCGGCCAGCAGGTCGGCCTCCCGGTCGGTGAAATCGCGGTGGTCCGAGAGCACGAACACGGGGTCGCTCGGCGGGTCGGCGGCGACGACGGAGTCGCCGTCCTCGTGGAGCTGGACGACGGTGCCGTCCCTGGCGACGGCGTCGAGGGTCGGCTCGAACCCCCGACGAGTGAGCGAGACACCCGGCGAGGTCTCGACGGGCTGGTGGCCGATGGCCTCCTCGCGCTCTTCCAGTGCACCGCGGACGAGCGCGGCCGTCGAGCGCTCGTCGGGGTTGAGCCGGCGCAACTCGCGGCCGTCGAAGGTGACGGTGAACTCGTCGGCCAGCACGAGGTGGACCCGGACGGCCGCGCGGATGTCGTGCGAGAGGAAAAAGGCCGAGGTGACGCAGCGACAGAGCACGTCGAGGCGGCCGGCGCCGCCGGCGATGTCGTCGAGCGAGAAGTCGGGGGTCGTCGGCGCGTCGTGGCCGAGGACGACGAACTGGCGCATGGGCGAGCCGAGGCGCGGTCGGGGTATACCTCCGTCGAAGTGCGCTCGGAGTCCTCCGTCGAAGTGGGCCCGGCGTGTCGACGGGCCGCCCGGCGTCGGCGAACGGCGCGAAAACGTTTTCTCGTCGGCCTCGCGAGACGGGAGCGTGCATCCGCTGGTCCGGCTCGTCGGCGTGGTCGCGCTCCTCGGCGTCCTCGGGGGGGTGTGCGTCCACTACGACGCCGTCGCGCCGACCCAGAGCCCGTACCCGGAGCCCGAGGAACTCGCCACCGGCTACGACGCCCACGTCGGCGAGCGGACGCTGCTGTTCGGGACGGTCCGGCGGGTCGACGCCGGCGCCGACCGGGCGACGGTCCGCGTCGACTCGGCGGAGGGACCCTTCGAGATGACCGTGACCGGCTTCGCCGAGCGCGTCCGGCCCGGCGGGGTCGTCCAGGTGTACGGCACTCTCCAGGCGGATCGGGCCATCGACGCCTCGGCCGTGGCGGTCGTCAACCCGGCCGGCGCCTCGAAGGGGTACAAGTACGCCGTCTCGGCGGTCGGCGCGTTGCTCGCGCTCGCGGCCTTTTTCCGCCGCTGGCGAGTCGACCGGGAGTCGCTGACGTTCGAGGTGCGAGCGGACGAGCGCGAGGTGAGCCGGGATGGCTGACCTGCTGACCCACGTCCTCGCGGTCTACGTCGTCCTGACCGTCGCGGGCTGGCGGACCGACCGGATCGCGCCCCCGTGGGTCGCCGTGGGGATGTGCGGCGCCGCGGTCCCCGACCTCGTGAAGGTCGACCTCCTGCTGGACTCGGCGACCGTCGAGACCGTACTCGGCGTCCCGTTCTCCTGGAGCGCAGTGAGCACGCTGGGCGGCGTAGGGCTGGTGGCGGGCGCCGTCGCGCTGGCGTTCGGACCCCGCCACCGGCGACGGGCGTTCGGATTCCTCGTCGCCGGTGGGTCGCTGTCGCTGGTGCTGGACGGCCTCCGGGTATTCGCGGACGGCCGCGCGGGTCCGTGGCTCTACCCGGTCACCTGGTGGCGGCCGCCGACGCCGAGTCTCTACGTCACCTCGGACCCGCGGGTGCTCGCCGCGGCGTTACTCGTCGCCGGTGCCGTGTTCGCGGTCGACCGGCGCCGCGGCGACGCCGCGAGCGAGGCCGAGAGCGGGACCGACACCGGCGACCGGAGCGATCGAGGCGGGGGCGGCGCCGACCGCGTGCGCTAACCGGAACGTCTTTTCCCCGTGGACACAGTTCCTTCCAAGATGGCGGACAGGGACGACCTCGCGGCGCGAGCCGCCGAGGACCCGGAGTTCGAGGCGGCGCTGGCCGCGCTCCTCGACGCCGACAAGGCGACGGATTCGTGGACGTTCGACGACGTACCGGTCGACACCGGGACGTTCGGCCGCCTCGTCGAGCAGGGGGTCGTCGAGGACGCCGACGGCGGGTATCGACTCGCCGACCCCGAGACGGTTCGTGCCGCGCTCGAAGCGGACGTGGCGGCCGCAGACGAAACCGAGTCGAGCGACGGGGGAGGGGCCGCGGCGGTCGTCGCGAGCCTCTCTCTGCCCGACCTCCCGTCGGCTCGCGACATCGACGAGCGCGACATCTCCACGGTTGCGTCGGCCCGCGGAACCGCCGTCGGCGTCGTTCTGTCGGTCGCCGCCCTGTTCGTGTGGACCCGGGCGTACATTTACCGGGACGTGTTCCGCGGGGGCGACGTGGTGCTGACGGCGAACGACCCGTACTTCTATCGCTACCAGGTGGACCGACTGCTGAGCGGAGCGGGTGGGCCGCTCGACCCCGGAGCGCTCGTGGACCTGCCGACGGGGGAGCCGCTGTTCCTGGCCGTGATCTGGCTGGTCGCCGGCCTCGCCGGCGGGGGACAGGTCGCGACCGGCGCGGTCCTGGCGTGGTATCCCGTCGTCGCGGCGGTCGCGACGGCCGCGATCCTGTACCTGCTCGGCGCCCGCGTGATGGACGACCGGCGCGTGGGGCTGGTAGCGGCCCTCGTCCTGGCGCTGGTCCCGACGTTCGCCTTCCGGACCTCGCTGGGGTTCGCGGACCACCACGCCTTCGACTACGTCTGGGCGACGGTGACCCTGACGGTGCTCGCGCGGGTCGTCACCGTCGACGCCGACGAGGCGTTCGAGTCGACGGGTCTGGGCGGCGCAGGCCTGCTCGGCGTCGCTGTCGCCGGGCAGACCCTCGCCTGGGAGGGGAGTCCGCTCCTGCTCGTGCCCGTCGCGGGGTATCTCGCGGCCGCGGTCCCGCTGGACGTGGTCGAGGAACGGTCGCCGCTGCGTGCGAACGGACCGGTCCTCGCGGGTATCGGGGTCGCTGCAGCGCTGACGCTGGGCGCGCACGCCGCGCTCGGCTGGCAGTCGGTCGCCGTCGCGGTGGTACCCGGTGTACTGCTGGCCGGTGGCCTCGCGCTCGTCGGCGTTGGCGAGTTCGTCCACCGCGGGTCGCTGTCCGTGCGGGCGCTCGTCGGCGCGGAACTCGCGGGTCCGGTCGTCGGACTCGTGACCCTCTGGGTCGTCCTGCCGGAGACTGTCGGGCGGTTACTGGGCGGGGTCGGCTTCCTGCTCCTGCGGTCGAACGTCGCCGAGAAGGATCCGGTGTTCACGCCCGGCAACACCTTCGGGCTGGAGTTTTTCGGCGTCGTCGTTCTGCTGGGGCTGCCGGTGATGGTGTGGGCGCTGCGCCGCGCGGCCCTGGGCGACCGCCAGTGGCTCGCCCTGAGCGGCTACGCGTGGTGGCTCCTGTTCCTGAGCGCGCTACAGATACGGTTCGCGGCGCACTTCGCGCCGATACTGGCCGTGTTCGCGGCCGTCGCGTTCGTCTGGCTGCTCGCCCGGCGCGACCTCGCCGCGCTCCCGGCGCCCGTCCGCCGCCCGGTCGGGACGGAGTGGCGGACCGCGACGGGCGCCGACGGAGGGGCACCGGACGGGTTCGACCGCGCCGCGCTGACACCCCGGTCCGTCGCGGTCCCGGCGCTGGTCGTCCTCGCCGTCGTCGGCGGCGGGGTCGTCTACCTGCCCGCCGACGTGGAGAACGGCGTCGTCGAGGAGGAGACCTACCGGGCGGCGTCCTGGATGGGCGGCTACGCCGACGAGCAGGGACTGGACTATCCCGACAGCTACGTCTTCAGCCGGTGGAGTGTCAATCGCGTCTACAACTACTTCACCAGCGGCGTCGCGGAGAACTACTCGCGGGCCCAGGGTAACTACACGTCGTTCATCTACGACGACTCGGCGGCCAGCGCCCGCTGGTACGAACGGCTCTACGAGGACACGGGCTTCGTCGTCGTCGAACCGCTGCCGCGCCGCGACGGGACGATCCAGAAACACCTCTACGTCACCTACGGGAGCCGGTGGGCCGAACAGGGGTACGACGCCGTCTCACACTACCGCGCCGTCTACGCCTCCACGAGTACGACGACGAAGGTGTTCACGCTCGTTCCCGGTGCGACCGTCACCGGAACCGCGCCGGTCAATGCGACCGTAGAAGCTCGGATGACCGTCGAGATCCCCAACACGTCGTTCCTGTACCGCCAGCAGGCGACGGTCCGCTCCGACGGGACCTACCGGCTGGTCGTCCCCTACCCGGGGACCTACGACCTCACGGCCGGCAACGAGTCCCGGTCCGTCCGGGTGCCCGACTCGGCCGTCGTCGACGGGTCGCGAGTGTCGGTCGAGAACTAGCGGCGGAACAGCGTCGGCGGGCGGGGCCGCCCGCTCACCACGTCAGGCCGACGTACTCGATGCCGTCGCGGCGCTCGATGATGTGGCGGCCGTCGAGGACCAGCGGTTCGGCCATCGCCTCGAACTCCGAATCGAGCGCGGCGAACTCGTCCCAGTCGGTGACCGCGACTGCGGCGCGGGCACCGTCCAGCGCCTCGGTCGCGCTGTCGGCGTACTCGACCTCGATGTCGGGGTAGTGCTCGTCGAAGCTCTCGGTCGCCACCGGGTCGTATGCGACCACGTCGGCGCCCCGCTCCTGGAGGCCCTCGATGACCGGCACCGCCCGGGTCTTGCGAACGTCGTCGGTGCCGGGTTTGAACGAGAGACCGAGGACGGCGACCCGCTCGCCGGCCACGTCCGCCCGCTCGTCCAGCAGCGAGAGTAGCCGCTCGGGCTGGAGGTCGTTCACCTCGACCGCGGCTTCGAGGACGGGCGGCTCGTAGCCCGCCTCCCGCGCGGCCGCGATGATGGCGTTGGTGTCTTTTGGGAAGCAGTTGTGGACCACTAACCCATCGGTCGTCACGAACGTGTGGTTATCCTCGACTTCCAGTGAATAGACTTCGTCTGAAGACGCTTCGACCGAGATCTCTTTGACCTTAACCGTCGTGTGTGTGCCACCATCGGCGTGCCCGGTCGGTTTGATATCCCTATCGTACGCGTCGAGTCGCTCCTGAATATTCGCCTGCTCCTCCGGTAGAAACATCTCCTGCAGGAGCGCGATCTGCCGTTTGGAACTCACCCGGAGGAAGTGTGCGGGCTGCGTGGATTTCCGCGACTGTGACGTCTTGTAGCTGGGGACGATTCCCAGACTGTGCAGGAGGAACTGCATCCCCTGGATTAGTTCCTCGCTCACCGACCCGTAGTCGTAGACCACCGCGTTGGAGTGGTTCGTGTACTCGATGTATCCGTCGCCGCGGAACAGCCCCGACAGGAGCGCCTTCCTGTGCTCGGGCGGTTCTTGAAATGCGAGGTCGGGCACGCTCGCCGAGTACGAACCGGTGCCACACCCCAGCCATTCGAGGAGGTACGCGAACACGCGGCTGGAAACCTCGATCTGGGTCGCCGTTTCCTGTGTCTCGGTTCGGTATCTGATCCCGAGCCGTTCGTAGTAGGATTCGACCTCCGAGACGTACTCCGGTTCGTCGCTCGGGTGGAAGCTCAGGAACACGCGTTTTCGAACGTTTGAGCCCCGTGCGGAGTTGTCTTCGTTGACGTGCCCCTCGCTGAGATAGTAGCCGATATACCGCCAGAATTCCTCATCCGCCTCGATTATCGCGGGTACGTACGTCTGCCCGCCGCCACACGTAGTGTACAGGGAGAGATCGCGGCGGTCGAACGGTAACTCGTCCTCGTATTCGAGGAACACGTCCAGCGGGAGGTAGTTGCTCCGAACGAGGTCGTGAAGTTTCGAGTAGCTGAACTGCCTGTTGTACTCCGCAAGTACCTCGCGGAACTCCTCGTCGATCGTCTCCAGTTCGAACGACGGTTTCAGGTAGACGCTCGAATTGTCGAATCGATCCGACGAGGCGACGAGTTCGAGCAGGTCGATCATCCCGACCGGATCTTCCGGGAGACTCGTCTGTACCGGAATCTTGTCCCCGGGTGAAAGTGTCTCGGCCTCGCGGACGACCGGGCCCCCCCGCTCGATTGTCACCATCGGGTGGTCCCTCGTGACGGTGACTTCCTTGTTCATCTTCGTCCGAACCGTGTAGAGGTCGTCGTCGTACGGACGCCGCGTCGCGGCCTGGACGGACTTGAATTCGAACGTACCGTGCTCGTCACAGCTGAGAACGGACACGTCGGCCACGCCGCCGTCGTCGACGTACCGATCGAAAAACTCCGCGAGCGTCAGGAGTTTTGTCCCCTCCTCGTCTTTCGCCATCACTCGTTGGTCGCCGGTGAGACACGAACCGCCCCACCCGAGACCGGACCGCAGGAATTTCCCGCCGATCCGGTCGTCTAAGGCGATCGCGTCGGCCACCTCGTAGGCGTCGACGTCGAACTCCTTGCAGATATTCCCGATGTCGTTGATCAGCGAGACCTTCGACGCGAGGAAGCCGTTGTTGGCGTACTTGATCATCTCGGCCTCGCGGATGCCGGTCTCGACGACGGCGGCGTCGCTCTCCGCGACCAGCGGCGCGAACACGTCGCCGAGCGTGTCGTAAGCGGCGGCCTCGCGGGCGCCGAAGACGATCTTCTGGGGGTCGAGGAAGTCCGCGACGGCGGTGCCCATCCGGAGGAACTCGGGGTTCATCGCGACGTGGAAGCCCTCGCCGGCGGTCTTCCCGGATGTCTCCTCGATGGCGGGCGCGATGACTTCCTCTGTCGAGCCGGGGACGACGGTGCTCTTGACGACGACGAGGTGGTCGCCCGCTTTCTCGGCCAGCGCCTCGCCCAGCGAGGCGGCGCCGGCCTCCATGTAGGCCAGGTCGATGGCGCCGTCGTCCTCGGAGGGGGTCGGCAGGGCGAGGAAGGTCACGTCCGTCTCGCGGACCGCGTCGTAGTCGGTGGTCGCCCGCAGGTTTTCGCCCGCGTGCTCGGCCACGAGGTCGTCGAGGCCGGGCTCGTGGATCGGCGACTCCCCGTCGTTGATGGCGGCGACGATGTCCTCGTCGATGTCGACGTTCGTCACCTCGTGCCCCAGGTCGGCGAGACAGGCGGCGACGGTCGTCCCGACGTAGCCGCTGCCCACGATGCTGACGTGCATTGACCGATCGATTGTCTACCACCGGTCTTCAGGATTCGGATCGAACGAGCGAGCACGAACCGGTCGCGTTGCTCGTTGGGTAGCGGTTTCGAGTTGCGTATCTACGCGAGATGGAAAGCGGCCGCACTCGACGGTGAGTGCTGAACGCCATCGGCGCGCCCGCGGCCGCTGTCGCCGAAGATCTTCGATTTTTCGGGATCGGGCGAGAGCACAGCTCCCGCAGACCTCGCGCGATTCCGTCGCGGCACGGAGGCCGCCAACGTCAGAGCAAGCTCTGACGGCCCATCGGAATCGCAAGCGATTCCGAGACGACAGCGCGCGCCGGGCGGCCGTTCAGTTCAGTCTCAATCGCTGGCTTCGGCTGCGACGCCGAGTTCGTCGAGCAGGGTGCGCGCGGCGGCCGCCGAGGATCCGGGGCCGCGGGCGGTCACGAGGTCGCCGTCGACGGTGACGGACTCGTCTGCGTCGAGTTCGGCGTCCCAGTTCCCGCCGGCCGTTTTCACCTCGTCCTCGACCCAGTAGGGGAGCTTCCGGCCGTCGGGCATCCGGTCGTCGTCGTCGACGATGCCTTCCTCCCACTCGTTGGGGAACCCGGTCACGTCGCGGCCGTCGACGAGGAACTCCCCGTCGTCGGTGCGGGTGAACGCGAGGATGCCGACGGCGTGACACACCACGAGCGCCGTGCCGTCGTCGCCGGCGACGGCGTCGCGGAGGAGCCGTCGCGCGTCGCTGTCCTGGTTCACGTCCCACTCGGTACCGTGGCCGCCCGGGAAGACGACGGCGTCGTGCCCGTCGGCCTCGGCGCGGGCGACCGGCTCGGGGTCGTTCAGCTCCGCGTGGTTCTCGTGGACCTCGCGGACGCGCTCGGCGGTCTCCTCGCCGACCTCGTCGGGGTCGACCGAGCGCTCGTCGACGACGGGCGGGTCGCCCGACGGCGTGGCGACCGTCACGTCGACGCCCGCCGACTCCAGTGTCGTGAGCGGCTCGATACACTCCTCTCCCCAGTAGCCCTCCTCGCTGACGACGAACAGTGCGGCTGTCATAGCACGCGTGCTACGGGCGCGAGACTGGTAACGGATCCGGCGGCCGAACGGCTTGCCGACTTCGTGGATCGCCGATCGCCGTCGACCCGCTCCGGGGCGCTCACTCCCGGAGGACCGCGAAATACGTCGCGACCGCGAGAAAGAGTGTCGCGAGGGCGACGTTCCGCCAGGTGTACTCGCCGATCCCGACCAGGTCCAGCGCGTAGACGACGCCGACGCTGAACACGAGCGAGAGGAGGAGGTCGAGGACGAGCAACACGCGGATGTCGCCCGAGGGGGGCTCGTCGGTCGCCATGTCCGCGTGCGCGGCCGCCGAACCCTTAGCTGTGGGGGTAGGGGCGGGCGAAAACCGGAGAAGGAGCGTGCAGTCGAAGCGCAACCGGACGGGGGCGGCCCGCCGTCGACCCGCTCCCGGCCCGTAACAGTGAAACGACCCGGCGACGACTACCGGGCCATGGACGAACCCCACTCGCGGCGCGCGTTTCTGGGGGCGGCCGGCGCGGCCGCCGGCAGCGTCGCGACCGCCCTCGCGGGCTGCGTGGCGGCGCCCGGGGGGACGGAGGTCGTCAGGCGGATCGAGACCGACGGAGAACCGCTCAGCGAGGCCGCCGAGGCGCAGTTCCGCGGCGGCCTCCAGCGCCGCGGCGTCTACCCCGACGCGACGGTCCCCACGGACCCGGAAGTCGACTGGACGGTCCGGGCGGTCAACACCGGCGACCACACGGCGGCGAAGGCCAGCCCCGTCGAAGTGCCGGGCGGCGACATCGTCGTCCCCGGCGACAACGGCGAGATCCGGCGGGTGACACCCGACGGCGAGGAGGTCTGGCGGTCGTCGGTCGAGCCGACCTCGCGGGGGATCCACGGGACGCCCGCGGTCGCCAACGGCGCCGTCTACATCGGGGCCTACGACGGCGCGCTGTACGCGTTCGACCTGGAGTCCGGCGAGCGCTACTGGCGGTCGAAACTCGGCGACGCCATCGGGTCCAGCCCGGGGTACCACGACGGCACCGTCTACATCGGCGTCGAGTATTACGAGCCCAGCGGCGCGATGTTCGCCGTCGACGCCGTCACCGGCGACGTGACCTGGGAGGACCAGCGGGTCACCGACCACCCCCACTCGACGGCCGCGGTCGACCGCCGTGCCGGCCGCCTCGTCATCGGTTCGAACGACGGCTACCTCTACGCCTGGAGCTACCCCGACCTGGAGTACCTGTGGAAGTTTCCGACGGGGCGGCCGATCAAGGGACCGGTCGCCACCGCCGGCGGGAGCGCGGTCTTCGGGTCGTGGGACGGCTCCGTCTACCGGGTGGCGCTGGCCGACGGGACCGAGGAGTGGTCGTTCGACACCGACGGGCTGGTGATGTCCGGGCCCGCCATCGAGGCCGGGACGGGGACCGTCTACGTCGGCAGCCACGACTCGCACCTCTACGCGCTGCAGTTCGACGACGGGAGCCAGCGCTGGTCGTTCGACACCGGCGGCCGGATCGTCGGCTGTCCGACGGTCACCAGCGAGCACGTCCTCGCCGGCGCCTACGACGACTACTGCTACGCCGTCGAGAAGGACACCGGCGACGAGGCCTGGCGCGTCGAGGGCGTCGGCAACGTCACGTGCGCGCCGCTGGTCACCGACGACGCCGTCTACTTCACCGAACGGGCTTCGAAGTCGTACCTCGACGCAAAGAAGGCCGACGACCGGGAGCCCGACCCCGGGGCGTCGGGCGGGCTCTACCGGGTCGTCTCGGCCGGCGGGAGCTGACCCGGACGCCGCTCCGGTCGTCGCGCCCCCTGCTACCCTCTCAGTCCCATGTCGACCAGATACTCCCGGACGTACTCGTGGAGTCCGTCCTCGTCGCCGGTCACGAACCGGTAGTCGTCGTGCTGGTCGTCGAGTTCGATCGCGGCGTCGGGGTCGACCCGCGAGACGCGGAAGACGACGTTGACCGTGTGCCGCGAGTCGACGCCCTCGACCCGGGAGCTGTCCCAGAAGTGACCGTAGACGCCCACTCGCCCCTCGACAGCCACCTCGACGCCGAGTTCCTCGCGGGCGACGCGGCGGGCCGCGTCTTCGAGCTGTTCGCCCTTGTAGAGGCGACCGCCCGGCCAGAACCACTCGCCTCTCGCCGGTTCGTTCGTCCGGTGGGCGAGGAGGACGCCGTCCTCGCCCTCCAGCACGACCTCGACACAGACCTGCGGCACGCGGTTCAACACGGTGGCGAACTCCTCGGCGGGGATGAACTCGTCGCGTACGTCCATGGGCCCACGTCGACCGGCCCGGCCTTCGGCGTTTCGAGGCGCGGGCGTCGGAGCCGGTCACCCGTCGGCCGTCCGCGCTCCGCCGGCGCCACACGCCGCGGTCAGCCGACACCGCTAACTCGCTCGCGCCGTCCCCTCCACCATGACCGACGAACTCGCCTGGGAGACGCTCGACAGCCGCACCTCCTACTCCTGCGAGGGGTTCGACATCGTCACCGATACCGTCCGGTTCCCGTCGGGCGCGGAGGCGGAGTTCGACTACCTCGCGGAGGGCGAGAGCGTCGTCGTCCTCCCCTTCACTCCCGACGGCGACGTGGTCGTCATCGAGGAATGGCGCCAGGCGGTCGGCCGCGTGAACCGCGCGCTCCCTGCCGGCAGTATGGAGTCTGAGGACACGGACCCCGAATCCTGCGTCGCCCGCGAACTCGAAGAGGAGACGGGCTACCTGCCGGGCGAGGTCGAACACCTCACCACCGTCGAGCCGGCCAACGGCTTTGCCGACGCCGTCTTCCACTACTTCGTCGCCCGCGACTGCGAGCCGACCGGCGAGCGGGATCTGGACTACAACGAGGACATCCGCGTCGAGGCCACGACCTTCGACGCGCTCGTGGAAGCCGCGCGCGAGGACGAGCTCCGGGACGGCCGGTCGATGCTCGGAGTGCTGTACTTCGCGCTGTTCGAGGAGGAGTAATCCGGTAGAAAAGTTAACCAGGTTTCAGACGATACTGCTAGATATGGCGACAGCGGTCAAGATGGACGAGGAGTCGAAGTCGATCCTGGAGGAGCTACAGGCCGAGATCAAACTGCGAACGGGGAAGAAAGTCACACAGCAGGAGATAATGGCGAACCTGCTGGAGGACGCCTACGAGTCGAAATCGGAGTTCGTCGACTCGTTCCGCGAGACGAAGGTCCCGCTCTCGGAGGCGGAGATCGAGCGGATGAACGAGGGGACGTTCGACTCCGGTACTGAAACTCGCGAAGAAGACATCGACGACATCCTCTACGGATGAGTATCGTCGTCGACACCGGTGTTCTGTACGCGGACCACGACGAGGGCGCACCTCGGCACGACATCGCCGATGCCGCGATGAATGCGATCTACCGCGACAGACACGGGCAACCGTTCGTAAGCGATTATATCTACGACGAGGCGGTGACGCTGACGTTGAAGCGTAGCGGTCGGTTCAACGCGGCACGGTCGATCGGTCAACGGATCCGCGGGGACGGGCAATTCGCCGATGTGTTCTCGTTCGAATACGTGGACGCAGGGCTTTTCCAACGATCTGTCGATGTCTTCGAGCGATACGACGACCAGGAGCTCAGCTTTACAGACGCTACGACGGTCGCCGTAGTCGAGGAGCGGGGCCTCGATTACGTACTGAGCTTCGACGACGACTTCGACGGCATCGTCGACCGGATCGATCCCGCGGACCTCGGATAGCGACCGAACACAACCCTTAGGCCCGCCGGCCGGATATCGCGGGCAATGACCGACGTCTTCGAAGTCGACCGCTACGACGCCGCCGGGCGGCTGGGCGAACTGGAGGTCCCCCGCGCCGGCGTCACGGTCGAGACGCCCGCGCTGCTGCCCGTGATCAATCCCCACCTCCAGACGGTCACGCCCGCACAGCTCGAATCGGAGTTCGGCGCGGAGATCCTCATCACCAACTCCTACGTCCTCTACGGCAGCGAGGACCTCCGCGAGCCCGTCGAACAGCAGGGCCTCCACGACCTGCTCGACTTCTCCGGTGCGATCGTGACGGATTCGGGATCGTTCCAGCTGGCCGAGTACGGCGACATCGACGTGACGACCGAGGAGATCCTCGACTTCCAGCGCCGGATCGGCTCGGACATCGGCACGCCGGTCGACATCCCGACGCCGCCCGACGCCTCGCGCGAGCAGGCGGAGGACGAACTCGCGACCACCCAGGAGCGACTCGCCACGGCGGCCGACGTGGAGACGGGCGAGATGCTCGTCAACGCGCCCGTCCAGGGATCGACCTACCCCGACCTCCGCGAGGAGGCAGGTGCCCACGCCGCCGAGTCGGGGCTGGACGTGTTCCCGGTCGGCGCGGTCGTGCCGATGATGAACGAGTACCGCTACGCCGACCTGGCGGACGTGGTCGCCGCCGCGAAACGGGGCCTCCCCGAGAGCGCGCCCGTCCACCTGTTCGGCGCCGGCCACCCCATGATGTTCGCGCTCGCCGTCGCGCTGGGCTGCGATCTCTTCGACTCGGCGGCCTACGCTATCTACGCCCGCGACGACCGCTACATGACCGTCCGCACGACCGAACACCTCGAAGACCTCGAATACTTCCCCTGTTCCTGCCCGGTCTGTACGAGTTACACGCCGGCCGAACTCCGGGAGATGGACGACGACCAGCGCGAGCGGCTGCTCGCCGAGCACAACCTCCACGTCTCCTACGGCGAGCTCCGGACTATCAAGCAGGCCATCCGGCGGGGCGATCTCATGGAACTCGTCGAGGCCCGTGCCCGCAGCCACCCGGCGATGCTCGACGGTTACCGCGCCCTGCTGGACCACGCCGGGCAACTCGAACGCACCGACCCCGTCTCGAAGGACACCTTCTTCCACCTCTCCGGCGAGAGCGCCCGCCGACCCGAGGTCGTCCGCCACCACCGGCGGCTCGATAGGCTCGAACCGCGCGGCGACTCCGTCCTGCTCACCGAGGGCAACGACGCCGACGGCTTCGACGAGTGCTGGAACGTGCTCCCACCGTTCGGCCCGTTCCCGCGGGAACTCGCCGACGGCTACCCCCTGACCGCCGAGACGCCCGAGCGGCTCGACGCCCCTGCCTACGAGGCCGCCGCCGCGGGGGTCCGACGGCTCGTCGACGCCCACCCCGACACCGCGTTCACGCTCGGCCACGACGGCTGGCCCGCGAGCGCGCTCGCGGACGTTCCCGACCACGTCGAACTGTGGAACCTGGGGAACGACGGGTAGATACCCGGCTCTCCGCCGTGGCGCGCGCTGGAGCGCGCTCCGACGGCGGATTCGCGACTCGGGTGTCGCGAATCGGCTGGGGAGGCTCGTGGCTGTCTGCGGTGCTTTGCGGTGCGGTCTGCGGTGCCGTGCTGTGCGGTCCCTGGGGGACTGAAAGGGCGAGGCGCGCTCGCGCTTGTGTAGTCGTCTGAGCGACCCCTATCCGCGCGGGCGGTGCGGAGAGCGCGGATATGTCGCTCAGCGACCGCGAGCGCGCCGAGGGCTTTCACCGCCTGCGGTCTCCTGCGATGCTGACTCCAGCTAGCGAGCGCGCCGAGGGTTTTCACCGCCTGCTGTCGATTCATCGCCTGCTGTCGACTGCAGCCACCGATACTGCCAGCGAGCCTGTCGAGGGAATCCGCCCACGGCCGAGGGACCACCGACACCTGTAGCCGTGGATATTTGGTGTGGCCGGACACACTCGCGGGTATGGCGATCGAAGACCGCGGCGACGCGAAACTCATCGACCACGCGCTCGCCACGGACGTGCTGACGCGGCTGCGCGACGTGGAGACCGAACAGGTGGCGTTCCGGAAGGGGCTGGTCAAGCTCGGCCGGGTCTGCGGCTACGAGATCATCGACGGGGCGATGGAGACCGAGTACGTCCCGGTCCAGACTCCCCTCACGGAGACGATGGGTCAGCGCGTCAAGGGGCTGGACGACGTGGTGATCGTCAACGTCCTCCGCGCGGCGACGCCGTTCGTCGAGGGGCTGCTGAAGGCGTTCCCGCGCGCCCGCCAGGGCGTCATCTCCGCCAGCCGCGACGAGACGGCGGGGATGGACGAGGAGGGACAGTTCCCCATCTCCGTCGACTACGTCAAGCTCCCGGACATCGAACCCGAGGACACCGTCATCGTCGCCGACCCGATGCTGGCGACCGGGTCGACGATGTGCGCGGTCCTGGAGCGGGTGCTGGCGGGCCAGCCCGAGCCCGAGAACCTGTTCGTCCTCTCGGCGGTGAGCGCGCCCGAGGGGCTCCTGCAGGTGGGCGAGGCCGTCCCCGAGGCCGAACTGCTCACCGTCGCGATCGACGACGAACTCGACGAGGACGGCTACATCGTGCCCGGGCTGGGCGACGCGGGCGACCGGGCGTTCCGGACGACGGAGTGAAAACGGGCGAGCGGCGATACCCTAAGTCGGTCGCGAGAGCCCTAATCCATCGCGACGTAGGTCTGGGTGTCCTCGATGCCTTCCAGATTCTGGATGTGGGTGGCGGCGACGGCCTTCACGTCGGCGGTCTCGTCGACGCTGACGGTGGCGATGAAGTCCACGTCGCCGGCGACGATGTAGGCGTCCTCGACCCCCTCCACGCCGAGGATCTCGGATTTGAGGCGTTCGGCGTCGCCCGAGTGGGCCTTGACCATGACGTAGGCGCGGACCATCTCAGGCACCCCCCGTCGCGGCGACGGCCTCGCCGACGACCAGCTGGCGCACGTCGTCCAGCTTCCCGAAGTCCGCGAGGATGGCGAGCGTGTCGCCGACCTCCATCGACACGTCCTCGTCGGGGATCGTCAGCGGGTCGCCCTGCTTGCCGAACGCGAGCAGCTCGGTGTCGGCGGGGAGTTCCAGTTCGCTCAGGGTGTAGCCCCGCATGGGCGACTCGGGCGTGACGGTGAGTTCGACCAGCTGGAGATTTTGAGCGATGTCGGCGACGGCGCGGATGTTGCCCCCCAGCAGGGCGTTCTTGGCGACGATGGCGCCCAGCCGCTCGGGGTAGATGACCTCGTCGACGTCGGAGGCGTACTTGCGGTAGATGTCCTCGCGGTACTCCTCGTCGATGCGGAGGACGGTCCGACAGCCGTGGTGTTTCGCGACCATGCAGGCGACGAAGTTCGTCGAGAGGTCGCCCGTCAGCGCGCCGACGGCGTCGGCGTCGTCCAGATCCGCCGAGAGCAGCACCTGCTCGTCGCTGGCGTCGCCCTCGATGACCTCGTAGCCCTCCGCCGTCGCGCGGTCGACCTTCGCCGGGTCGCGCTCGATGAGGACCACCTCGTGTCCGCTGTCTTCGAGTGCGCGTGCCGTTCGCAGCCCGACACGACCGGCACCCACGATAACGAATCGCATGGTAACGCGTACGACCAGGGGCGGAATAAAGCTACCTCCGATCGCCCCCCGTTCGGCGGCCGCGACCCCCCGGTCGAACCCCCGACGCCGATCATGAGTGTCAATCCCACGCTACCCGATTAATCCGGTCCTCGGCGGGACGGGGGAAGGTTTTTGGAGCGGCCGAGCGAAGTTCTGTCTACGATGGTGCGGGCCTTTATTATGGTGAAGACGGCGGCCGGGAAGTCCGAACAGTTGCTCGACTCGATCCGGGGGATCGACGGGGTCGAGGAGGCGCACATCGTCGCCGGCCAGTACGACATCATCGTCGAGGCGGTCGGCGAGGAGGTGTACGACCTCATGCACGGCGTCGCGACGAAACTCCGCGACCTCGACGGCGTCGCCGACACGAAGACCTACATCTGTCTGGACTGACCGCTCTCCTCGCGACCGGATCCTCACGCCGCCCCGGCTCCGCAGCCGCGGTCGGACCGACCCGGCGGCGCCACCGCCGCTCGGCCCACTGTGCCGGCTCACTCCCGCGACGGCGGCTCACTCCCGCCGTTCGTCCCGCTCGACGACGGACCGCCGCTGGTCGCGAAGCCGCGGCGGGGGCGCCGCATAGGCGTGGTCGAACACGTCGTCCGGGTCGGGTTCGCTCCCCTCGGCGGCGGCGACGGCCTCGTCCAGCTCCTCGCGGGCCGCTTCGCGCGCGGCCGCGACGAACCCCTCGTCGACGACGCCTTCCTCCCGCAGGTAGTCGGTGTACCGCTCCAGCGGGTCCGCAGTCCGCCACTCGGGCAGGTCCCCGGTCGCCGCGTCGCGGTAGCGGTCGGGGTCGTCGGCGGTCGTGTGCGGCCCCCGGCGGTAGGTCAGGCTCTCGACGAGCACGGGGTCGCCCGACAGGGCCGATTCGCGGGCCTCGGCGACGACCTCGTAGACCGCGAGCGGGTCCATCCCGTCGACTCGCACGCCCTCGATACCGTAGGCGTCGGCCTTCCCGGCGATGGTCTCGCTGGCCGTCTGGCGGTCGGTCGGCAGGCTGATCGCCCAGCCGTTGTTCTCGCAGAGGAAGACGACCGGCGCCGAGAACACGCCCGCGAAGTTCAGCGCCTCGTGGAAGTCCCCCTCCGAGGTGGCGCCGTCGCCGAGACAGGCGCACGCGACGCGGTCGGCCCCCCGGTGGGCCGCGGCCATCCCCGCCCCGACGGCGTGGGGGAGCTGGGTCGCGATCGGCGTCGCCTGCGTGAACGTGACCGGCTCCCTGCCAGCGATGGCGTCGTCCTCGTCGACGGGTTCGTACTCGGAGAACCCGCGGCGAAAGCGGAGGATGTCGGCGGGCGAGCGGCCGCGGGCGAGCTGCATGGCGTTCGAGCGATACGTCGGGAAGAGCCAGTCGTCGGCGGCGAGCGCGCGGGCCGCGCCGACCTGGGAGGCCTCCTGGCCCTCGAAGGGCGGGTAGCCGCTCATCCAGCCGCGGCGCTGGAGCGCGACCGCCCGCTCGTCGAAGACCCGGGCGAAGACCATCTCCCGGAGCAGCGTACGCGCCAGGTCGGGTTCGACGCTCGACTCGCCCAGCGACCGCTCGCCGACGACGCGGTGCATACCGTCCCGTGGGGCGGGGCCGAAAAATGGATTGCGCCGACTCGCGAGCGCGCAGTCGACACCTCAAAGAGCGCGCGGCCCCTACGGCCGGTATGGTCAGTGCCGTCGACGCCCTCGAACTGGTCTTCCTCCTCGTCGCCCACAGCGCGGTCGCCGCGCTGATGACGCGCTTCTTCCGGGTGCGGCTGTCGACCCGCTGGGGCGGGTTCCTCTACGCCGCCCTGCTCGTCCCGTTCGCGCTCGTCATGTCGACGCTGTTTTTCAGCGGCGTCCTCCCGCTGGGGCCGGACCTTGGCTCGGCCGGGGCGGTCGTGACGGTGATCGTCCTCCTGCCGACGGTCGCGGGCATCACCTTCGACTACTTCTGGATGCCCTCCCCCGACGAGGTCGACCTCCCCGACCGCTGGGACCGGGGCGACCGGCCAAACCGCTACGAGAATCGCTGAAAGTCCGCTGAAACGCCCCTCTCACCCGTCGAGCAACTCGACCACCGCCGACTCCATGTCGGCCAACACCGCCTCCTGCGGGCGGGTGGCGTCGACGCGGACGAACCGCCCGGGGTCGTCGTCGATCAGCCGCTCGTAGTTCTCGCGGACGGCCTCGAGGAACGCGACCTGTTCCATCTTGTTGGTCGCCCCCGCCCGGCGGGCGCCCGTCTCGGGGTCGACGTCGAGATAGATCGTCGCGTCGGGTCGGCGGGTGAACGGCCGGTGCACGTCGCGGACGTAGGCGAGCGGGTCGTCGACGTCGAGGTGGGGGTGGTCGGCGAGCGTCGCGCCCTGGTAGGCGTACCGGGAGTCGGAGTAGCGGTCGGAGACGACGAGCCGGTCGTCCGCGAGGGCGGGGCGGATCGTCCGGTCGAGGTGGTCGGCGTGGTCGGCGGTGTAGAGGAACAGCTCGGCCAGCGAGTCGGCGTCCTCGTCGCCGATCGAGCGGGCGACCGCCTCGCCGTACCACGACTCGGTGGGCTCGCGGGTGAACACCGCGTCGGCTGGGACGGCGCCGCTGTCGGCGAGGTGGGCGGCCGCCGAAGACTTCCCGCTGCCGTCGAGCCCCTCCAGCGTCACGAGCATACCTGCGTGTCTCGACGGCCCCACCTAAACGACTCGGTGACGGGACGACCGCCGGCACGTCTCCCTGGCGGCGCGGACGGCGGCGGACAAGACATACGGCCGTCGCGCCCCAAGCGCGCGCATGAAGCTCCGGAACCAGGAAGGGGAGGCGGTCGACCCCGTGCCCTTCCTGGTGGTGGCGGGCATCGCGTTCGCGGTCGTCTACTCGTTCGGCCCGCTGTACTTCCGGGCGCTGGGGCTCCCGATCCGGTACGGGGTAGTCGTCTCGACGGGGCTGTTCGCCGCGTCGACCGCGGGGCTGTACTACCGGATGGTCTGGACGCTCGACCCCGCCTACCGCGAGGTCGTCCCGGTCGGCGACCGCTTCGAGCGGCTGCTGCTGGCGACGCTCGCCTGTATCGGCGCGATCGTGTTGCTCGCGCTCCCGCTCGTGGTGTGAGCGACCGGTAGCGGGTCCCCGGTCCCGCCCCGAGACGACAGTCTCATCCCACCACACACCGACGGGAGAACCATGACCGACCACTTCGAGGTCCACGAGCGCGACGGGGCGGCCCGTCTCGCCGAGGTGCGCCTCGACTCGCCGGTGACGACGCCCGCCGTAGTCACCGACGCCGACCGCGACGACGACGCCCCCGAGGTGGGGGCCGCCCACCCAGTCCTCGCCGACGAGGGCAGCGGGTGGGCGACCGAGCCCGACGCCCCCGAGGGCGACGACGCGCGGCTCACCGTCCTGCCTGCCCGCGGGTTCCCCGCCGGCACACCCGACGAAGTGCAGGACGCGTTCGGGCCCGAGGTCACCGACGTGGACTTCCCGAGCGCCGCCGTGATCTCGGCCGACACCGCCGAGGACCTGGGGACCGACGCCTACGTCCTCTCGGGGGCGCCGGGGATCGCCGGCCACGCCGAGCAGTTCGTCGACGCGATGGTCCGGGTCCGCGAGGCGATCCCCTACGACGCCGCGCTGTACCTGCCGGGGGTCGCCACGCCCGCCAACGTCGCGACGCTGGTCTACGCGGGCGTCGACCTCGTCGACGCCGACCGCGCCGTCGTCCGCGGCACCCAGGGTCGCTATCTCACCGTCGACGGCCACCAGTTCCTCGAAGACCTCGACGAACTCCCCTGCGCCTGCCCCGTCTGCCAGCAGCCCCGCGAGGAGTTCGACCGCGCCGACTGCGCCCGCCACAACGTCAACGCCCTGGCCGCCGCCCTGAAGACCGTCCGCCGGCGGATCCGCGACGGCCGCCTGCGCGACTACATCGAGGGCCAGGCCCGCCACGAACAGTGGCTCACCGCCGTCTTCCGCCGCCTCGACGGGCAGTACGGCTATCTGGAGGAGCGAACCCCCATTCTGCGGCAGGCCGAGATCACCGCCGCCACGGAGGACACCATCCGCCGGGTGGAGATCCAGCGGTTCGCCGAGCGAGTCACCTCGCGCTATCGCAACCGCTTCGGCAACCCGCTCGTGCTCGTACCCTGCTCGGCGCGCAAACCGTACAGCGACTCCCAGAGCCACGGCCAGTACCACGACGCCGTCCAGTGGCGCGCCCACAAGGTGTCGATGACCTCGCCCATCGGCGTCGTCCCGCAGGAACTGGAGCTCACCTACCCCGCCCAGCACTACGACTCCGTCGTCACCGGCCGCTGGAGCGAAAACGAGGTCGAGTTCGTCGCGAACGTGCTGGAGCGGTACCTGGAGAACACCGACTATCCGCGGGTCATCGCCCACGTGCCCGAGGACTACCGGCCCATCTGCGAGCGCGTCGAGGCGTCGCTGGGGACCGAGTTCACCTACACCGTCGAGGACCACCCGACCACGACCGACTCCCTGGGCAACCTCGCCAGCGAGCTCGAAGGCGAACTGAAGTACGGCAAGCGCGAGCGCCAGCACAATACCATCAGAGCGATCGCCGACTACCAGTTCGGTCCCGGCGCGGGCGACGACCTCTTCGACGACCTCCGGATCCGGGGGAGCCACCCCGGCCTCCAGGCCCACGACGGCGACGGCGAGCAACTGGCCGTGGTCGTCCGCCCCTACGGGACGCTGGCGTTCACGCTCGCGGGCGCCCGCCGGTGGGTCGAGAGCGACGCGCCCACCAAGCGCGTCCAGATCGACGACTTCGTCCCCCACGGGAGCGTCCTCGCGCCGGGCATCGTCGACGCCGACGAGTCGATCCGCGTCGGCGACGAAGTCGTCTTCGAGGGCCCCAGCGCCTTCGCCGTCGGCCGCGCGGAGATGTCCGGCCCCGAGATGGCCCGCTCGACCCGCGGGATCGCCGCCCACGTCCGCCACGTCGAGGAACTGGACTGAGTGAGGTCGTCGGACCGCCCCGCTCGGTGGACACGGTCAGTACAGCCAGGAGCTGTTGCGGTGAGCGGTTGCGGTGCGGTCGGCGCGCGCTGGAGCGCGTTTCATCGCGCGACGGTAGCCGCGCGAGGTCTTCGGGAGCCTGCGACCGAAGGCTCGTCGGAGCGTGCTCCGACGGCGGATTCGCGACTCGCGTGTCGCGAATCGGCTGGGGAGGCTCGTGGCTGTCTGCGGTGCTGTGCGGGGTGGTTGCGGTGCCGTGCTGTGCGGTCCCTGGCGGACTGAAAGGGCGAGGCGCGCTCGCGTCCACTTTAGTCGTCTGAGCGACCCCTATCCGCGCGGGCGGTGCGGAGAGCGCGGATATGTCGCTCAGCGACCGCGAGCGGGCCGAGGGCTTTCAGCACTCGCTGTCGAGTGCGGTCGATCCAACTCCGAGCGAGCGTGCCGAGGGCGTTCAGCGCCTGCTGTCGACTGCGGTCGCTCCCGAATAACTCCCTTCCACACCGGAACAATCAGGAACCACTACTCAACGAACAACTCAAACGGAACACTTCCCGACCGACCCCACGCTTTTGCCCGGCGCGGTCGGAGACACGGATATGACGGACCTGACGGCGTTCGTCGACGGGATCGTCCACGAGCCGACCCAGACCGAGGGGCGGGGGCTCGATCTCACGGTCACGGAGGTCTACGAGGTCGCCGAGCCCGGCCGGGTGGACTTCGGGGGCGGCGAACTCGAAGCCGCGGACCTCGAACCGCACGACCGCCAGTTCCGGAACGAGGGCGACGACTACCAGTGGTGGCACCTCGACGCGGGCCAGTATCTGGTCGCGTACAACGAGTCGCTGTCGGTCCCCGACGACTCGGTCGCGCGGGTGCAGACGCGCGACGCCGTGGCCGCCCGCGGCGCCTTCCACCCGACGCTGGAGCTGTCGGAACTCGGGCGCGTGCCGCTGTCGGTCGGCGGCGCGGGCATCCGCCTGAAGGAGAACGCCCGCGTCTCGACGGTCGTGAGCGTCGAACGGGCGTGAGGCCGCCCCGGACCACCGCGATTCATTGTCGGTGCCGGCCCAGCCACGCACGAACGCCCATGGCGACGGTCAGATCCGCCCGCCGCGACGAACTGGACGAACTGCTCGAACTCTACCGGCATCTCGACCCCGACGACCCCGAACTCGCGCCCGACGAGGTGTCGGGCCTCTGGGCGGAAATGGTCGCCGACGAGACGCTCGATGTCGTGGTCGTCGAACACGAGGGTCGGCTCGTCGCCACCTGCCTGCTGTCGGTGACGAGGAACCTGACGCGGGGTGCGCGACCGTTCGCGCTGGTCGAGAACGTCGTCACCCACGAAGCCTACCGTGGCGAGGGCTTCGGCAGCCAGTGCGTCGAGGCGGCCGTCGACCGGGCGCGCGAGCGCGGCTGTTACAAGGTAATGCTGCTGACCGGCTCCGACCGGGCCTGGAAACACGAGTTCTACGAGTCGTGCGGGTTCGACCGCGAGGCCAAGACCGGGTTCACCCTGGACCTGCGGGAAGGGGACGACGCGGACGACGGCGAGGCGACGGACGGCGGGGATAGGACGGGACAGGAGTCGCGGTGACGCGGACCCGTGCGAACGGTTGGCTCGGCGGGTACGGCGACGGACGGGGCGTTCCGACGGGCTTTTGAACGCGCGCCGAGTTCGACCGGGTATGGCAGATTTCACGGTCGCCGTCTCCGACCCGGAGGACGGCCACACCTACCAGGTCGAGATCGACGGACAGGACGCGAACCGATTCATCGGCCGCGAGATCGGTGAGGAGGTCGACGGCGGCGCCGTCGGCCTCTCCGGGTTCACCCTGGAGATCACCGGCGGCTCCGACGAGACCGGTCGGCCGATGCGCAGCGACGTGCGCGGCACCGAACTCAAGCAGATCATGCTCGAGGGCGGCACGGGCTACGACCCGGACCGCGACGGCGAGCGCCGCCGCGTCACCGTCCGCGGCCGCGAGGTCGGCGAGGCGACCCGCCAGATCAACGCCCGGATCACCGACCGCGGCGGCGAGGACCCCGCCGACCTGCTCGGCGACGAGGAGTAATACTATTGCAAAACAGTCCGGGATCGACCGCACGCGTGCGGTCGACCCGGGAAACGCTTGCAATAATCCGTATAAGCCCCCGGCCTCCGGTCGAGGCGTCGCGGCGACTTTTCGGCTCTGCGCGTGGTGCGTGGTGACTCACCCCACGAGCGGCGGCGCTTCCCTCTGCGTTCCGCGTCGGCGTCCACACCCCGTCACAGCACGGCGTCGACGGCGGCGAACGCGCCGTAGCTGACGCCGAGCGCCAGCACCAGCGAGCCGACCCAGGCGGCGACGGTCTTGAGCATCTTCTCCTTGCTGACCGCGCTGTTGCCGGCGGCGTAGCCGCTGCCGACGATGGCCGAGACGATGATCTCGTTGAACGAGACGGGGATGCCGAAGAAGACGGCGGTCTGGGCGATCGCGAAGGAGGGAATGAGCGCGGCGATCGACCGGCGGGGGCCGAGCGAGGAGTAGTCCTGCGAGAGGGCCTTGATCATCCGCGGCGCGCCGGTCCACGAGCCGACCAGGAGGCCGATCCCCCCACCGAGGAGGACGGCGACGATGGGGAGCCCGAACGGGTCGAGCAGCGGGACCAGCGGCCCGATCGCGAGGCCGACCTGGCTGCCGCCGGCCGAGAACGCGACGAGGCCGCCGAGGACGAGCAGGAAGTGCCGCTGGCCGCGCTCGCCGTTCGAGCGGATGTCGACCCAGAGCGCGAGCGCGGCGACGGCCGCGAACGCCAGGGAGACGCCCGCCCGCACGGCGAGCAGCGGCGCGTCGACGGCGCCCCCGACCGCGGTGACGACCGAGTCCTGCTCGCCGGCGGGGCCGAGGAAGACGAACTGGACGTTGGCGAGGATGGCGCCGACGACGCCCGCGAGCGCGGGCACGGCGACCCGTTCGGGTATGCCCTCGTTGCGCAGCAGGCGGGCGGTCCCGTAGGCGATCCCCCCGCCGAGGAACGGCGTCGCGACCCACAGCGCGGCGATCTGCCGGTACTTCGCCCACGCCGGGTCGCCGCCCAGCGCGAGGCCGACGCCGACGACGGCGCCGGTGACCGTGAACGCGGTGGCGATGGGATAGCCGGCGAAGACGCCGACGGCGACGAGGATCGCCGCCGTGGTGAGCGCGACCACGGCGGCCACGGGCGAGAGCGTGACCCCCCGGATGAGCTCCTGGCCGACCGCCTCGGTGACATTGGCACCCTGGAAGACCGCGCCGGCGAGCCCGAGGATCCCGACGATAAAGCCGGCCCGCATCACCGAGATCGCGTTGGCGCCGACCGCGGGCGCGAAGGGGGTCGACCCCGAGGAACCCGCGCCGATCGCCCACGCCATGAACAGACTCGCCGCCGCCGCGACCAGCAGTATCCCCAGCGATGCCATCTGGCCACGGCTACCGGCCGTTGCCTTAATAGCTTGCCGGCTGCGGCGGGTTCGGGCGGTGACGTGTCGGTCCGGAGAAAGTCGGCCGCTCAGGTCGTCTCGGCGTCGGCCTCGGCGTCGGGATCGGGCGCCTCGACGCCCTCCGCGGCCTCGGCGGCGTCGGTCGCCTTCTCGGTGTCGACGTGCCAGCGGTCGACCGTCGACTCGTAGTCGGCCAGCTTGTTCGACACCTTGATCTTCAGGTCGTCGTCGTTGACGTTGATCTCGAAGACGTACTCCGGGCGGTCGTCGCCCGACACCCGCTGGAGGTTCGCGCTGATGAGTTCGTTGTCGAAGTAGTAGGGCGCGATCTGGGTCATCACGTTGCGGTAGACGGCGTCCTCGACCTTCCGGACGGCCTTGCGGCCGGCGGAGTCGGCCGCCCGCGCCACGTAGTCCAGCGACTCGCCCCACTTGTCGACGGCCGCGTCGGTGTCCTCGTCCTCGAGGTTCTCGTAGGACTCCGTGAGCTTCTCGCCGGCGGTCTGGAGGTCCTCGTCGGGGTCCTTGCCGGCCTTCTCGCCCTCGCCCTCCTGGACGCTGGCCTGGTCGGCGGTCTTGGCGTTGACGTCCTCGTCGAGCCGTTCGTGGCTCTTGGGTCGCCACTCGTCGAACTCGTCGAGGGCGGCCAGCGACACGCCGTCCTCGCCGTCCTCCCGCAGGTCCTTCAGCGCGCGGACGATGCGTTCGCCGTGTTCGACCGCGTCGACCCACCCGCCGCGGGTCTTGAAGCCGGAGACGCTCTCCTCCATTATCGCCCGTAGGTGAGTCGCGTCGCGACCTCGTCGATCGTCCGCTTGGCGCGTCCCAGCAGGATCTGCGGTTTCGCGACGCGTCGCATCTCGTCCTCGGGGATCTCGATGCGGGCGTCGCCGAAGAGGTCGCGGTCGCCCCCGTCGCCCTCGTTCGCCGCGTCGACGACGCTCGTCATGCTGCAGCGACCGCACGCTTCGGTGTCTTTCGGAGCCATCGATTCGGTCGACTCTTCGCACTCGCCGCGGTTAAAGGTTGCCAGCCATCTTTTTGCTACCCGGGTTTCCTCGGTCGCTTCGCTCCCTCGCGTCCGGTGAACCGGCGCTTCGCGCCGGATACTCACTACAGCCAGGGGCTGTTGCGGTGAGGGGTTACGGTGCGGTCGGCGCGTGCTGTCGTCTCGGAATCGCTTGCGATTCCGATGGGCCGTCAGAGCGTGCTCTGACGGTGGATTCGCGACTCGCGTGTCGCGATCGGCTGGGGAGGTTCGTGGCCCTCCCGGTGCTGTGCGGTTGCGGTGTCGTGCGGTTGTGGTCCCCGGTGTCGGCGCGAACGTGTGAGCGCGGGCTCGGGAGAGCGTGCTCTCCCAGTGGACTGAACGGGCGAGGCGCGCTCGCGCCGAGAGTCGCCTGAGCGGGCAACGTATCCGCGCGGTGCGAGGCGCTGTGCGCCTCGAAGCTGACGGCTCTGTTGTGAGCGGGCGGTACCGAGAGCGCGGATATCCCGCTCGGTTCGAGAGAGCTTCGCTCCCCCGTCACTGAGCGAATCGGAGATTCGCGAGGGCTGCGAGAGCTGTGCTCTCGCCCGATCCCGAAAATCTTCGATTTTCGGAGACAGCGACTGCGAGCGCGCCGCGGGCGTGCCACCGCTCGCCGTCGAGTACGATAGACCGGATTCAGAGCGGGAGGGGGATCGCCGGACTCGCCGTCGAAGCCACGGATACGACGCGGCGTCGCGACTACGGGGAGTGCAGGGATAGGATGGGGGAACGTAGGGGCTGGAGCGTGTGACAGTCGGGGTCTCCAGGGCCCCTACGATGCCCTTGATCGTAGACGCATAAAAACCCACGGCAACCGGAGTGGAAGTGAAACCGCCGGACTGTACCGCCACGAACCGTGTCAACGACTGACTCACGGCGGCGACCGGAGGGGACCGTTTCGGGTCGAACGGGTGCCGGCGGCGAGTCGGGAGGTGTCGAAACCGTGTGGCTACCGGGCGAGCGGGAGGGAGTAGCTGCGCTCGCGCTCGACGACCGCCTCCCAGGTGCGCTCGCAGTCGCAGGACACCTGGTCGAAGACGGCGGGGTCCTGGCGCTGGTCGAAGTCCTTGATCGCGCGCTGGACGCGGTCGTCGCAGTCGCCGCAGTTGTGCGGGCCGCGGTCGGAGCCGTGACCGACCGGGTCGGAGACGACGATCCCATTTACGTCGGCGGTCGCCTCCAGCACCTCGGCGACCGACCAGAGCCACGGCGGGCGGTAGCCGCCCTCGTGGTACAGGTCCTCGACCATCGTGTAGCGCTGGACGTTACAGGGGTTCATCGAGACGGTGTGACAGCCCTCGACGTCGAGACAGCGCCGGACGGACCGTTTCATGTCTTCGACGGCCTCGCCCTCCGAGAGGAAGGGCGGCTTCATCAGGAGGTAGGCCTTGACGCCGCCACCGTCGACGGCGCTCGCCTCGGCGCAGGCGTCTTCGAAGTCCGAGAACTCGAAGTACTTGTTGACGCAGTCGCGGCGGACGCGGTCGGTGGCGGTCTCCAGACCGATGGCCACGTCGCAGTCCATGCCCTGCTCGGTGAACTCGCGGACCTTCTCGCGGTCGACGAAGTCGGGCAGCGACTCGACGACGATGCGGTCACGGTCGCCGAACGTGTCGGCGATGGCCCGGCGGGTCTCGGCGGACACCTCCCGCTCGTCGAGGAAGGATCCGGAGGTGTAGATCTTGATCAGGTCGGCGCGGTCGCCGCGCAGGTCGTCGGCGTGTTCTTCCTCGTGTTCCAGACACTCGTCGATCTGGGCCATGAGGTCCTCGTGGGCGACGCTGCCGCCGTCGACGGACTCGGCGACGTAGCCGCACATGGTGCAGCCGCCGGCGCGGGCCCACCGACAGCCGCCGGTGTTGAGGATGATGGTGAGCGAATCGACGAAGCCGTCGGGGGTGTTGTCCTCGTCGAGCCAGACCCGCGTGGGCTCGCGCGGGTCGTAGCTGGCGTCGTTGCGCGAGCGCACCTCGCGCATCACCTTGTTGTGGGCGTCCATCCCCTTGCCCTGCTCGTAGACCTCGGGGCTCGGCTGGCTCATTGGAGGCGTCTATCCGGCCGGGCGGTAAAACCTCCGCGGTCCGGGCGGCGCCGAGCGCCCCGCGCCCGCGGCCAGTCAGCCGTTCGTCAGCGCGAGCCAGCGGAACTCGCCGCTGAGGGCGTCGACCGCCGGCAGCGCCGAGGGGCCGTAGTGGAAGAGGACGAACGACGTGAGCAGGAGGTAGACGGTCGCCATCGCGGTCGCGACGCCGAGCGCGCCCGCGGCGACCCCCTCGAACCGGTCGTCGTAGCGGGCGGCCACCAGCGCCGCCGCCAGGACCGCGGCGGCGGCCAGCGACGCCAGCCCGAACGGCTGGACGACGCCGCCCTTCGACGCGTCGACGAACAGGAGCGCGCCGAACGCCGCGGGCGTCCCGAGCACCAGCCCCGCCTCGTAGCCCAGGGCGACGGCCCGCGTGCGGTCGACGAACAGCGCCCGGACCTGCGGGACCCGGACGCAGCCGTAGACCGCCAGCGGGTAGAGGGGGTGGAGGTACCGGACGGTCGCCTGGACGTGCACCGGGAGGTTGCCCATGTACAGCGAGAGGAACAGCGCCGCGAACACGACGACGAGCAGGTCCACGGCGTCAACGGCCTCACGGAGGCGGCGGCCGTCGTCGCGGATCTGTCGGCCCCAGCGGCCCAGCGCCGGCGGGAGCGCGACCAGCGCCGCGAGGACCGGCGCCGATTCGAGCACCGAGAGGTTCGTCCGCCCGTCGAAGAAGAGGTTCGTGACGGGCTTGTCGGCCTCGCCCCAGCGGACGAACGTCCGGAAGACCCGTTCGGGCTCGGTGACCAGCGCGACGGCCCCGCCGACGTACATCTCCAGCGCCCGCCGGGCCAGCGGCCGGACGGCCTCGACCCCCGCGACGACCGTCCCGGCGAGCGTGGCGAGAGTACCCGCGACCGCCGCGAGGACGCCACCGCTCGATCCGGCCGTGCCGGCTCCACCGCTCGGCCCGCCCTCGCCGCCGCTCGACGCGGTGGCGCCGTCACCGCCAGCGCTCGCCGCCCCGCCGTCGGTGAGTTCGGCCAGCGACGCCCCGTGGTAGGAGTCGAGGAAGTGCGGCGGGAGCAGCGGGTTGCCCGCGACGACGGCGTTCGTCGCGAGGTAGGGGACGAGCGCGAGGCCGGCCAGCCCGGCGACGACGGCCAGCGTCCGGCGGTCGTTCCTGGGCGCCGTCGGGAGGTCGACGACGGCCAGCGCGGCCAGCAGCGTGATCCCCTCGGGGGCGTGGACCCACGCGAGCAGGCCGCCGCAGGCGAAGGCGCCGCCCCGGAGCGCCGCGCTCTCCAGGGGCGTGCGGCCGTCCTCGCGGCTCGCCGCGAACGCGTACACCGCCAGCAGGACGAACATCGCCGACAGCGTGTGTCGCTTGGGCGCGCTCGCCCAGAAGGCGACGGGCGTCCCCAGCAGGACGGCCGCCCCCGCGAGCGCGCCGACCGTCCGGCCGTGCCGGAGCGCCACCAGCCGGTAGACGGCGACGACCACCACCGCGCCCGCGAGTATCGTCGCCAGCTGCAAGGCGACCGTCGACGGCTCGACTCGCAGCGGCTTGTAGAACCACGCGTTGCCGGCCAGCGCGAGCGCGCCCAGTCCCACACCGGCCGCGAGCCCGCGCCGACGCTGGCCGACCAGGTCGCCGACGAGCGCGGTCGTCGCGGCCACGAGCGCGCTGAACGCGGCGACGACGAGCCAGCGCAGGTCGACCAGCGGGTCGATGGCCTCGACCGCCCAGTAGACCGGCAGGCCGAGGGCGACGAGGCCGTACCCGCGGCCCCACACCCGCCCGTCGCGGTAGTGCATCCCCGGGTAGCTCCGCCCGAGTTCGCCCGGGACGCCCAGCGACAGCCGCCCGTCGGCCAGCCGTTCGAGCATCCACGTGTACAGCCCGATGTCGTTGAAGAAGACGCCGACCCGCCAGGTCAGCAGGTACAGCGCGAGCGCCCCGCAGAACAGCGCCAGCCCCGGACGGCCGCCGAACAGGACCCGCGTCAGCGTCGCCGCGAGCGTGGCGGCACGCTCGGTCCGGACCGAGGCAGGGAGCCACCCGTACCGCGCCGAGTCGCCGCTCATCGGCGCCCCCTCCCCCGGATCGCTCGGCGTTCATCACTCGACCGGTCGCTCGGTCCCGTCACGTTGCCACCACGTTCCGCGCTCCCCGAAATAACTATTCGGGGGCGATTATCGCACGCGATAAGCGTCGCTGTCTCGAACGACGACGTTCTGTTCGTGTTGTTCGTTGAGTGGGTGTTTCTGGGTGGTTTGTCGTGGAAGGAAGTTGTTCGAGAGCGACCGCAGGGGACAGCGAGCGATGAAAGCCCTCGCCGCGCTCGCTAGCTGTCGACTCGACCGCATTCGACGGTGAGCGATGAAAGCCCTCGCCGCGCTCGCTAGCTGTCGACTCGACCGCATTCGACGGTGAGCGCCGAACGCCCTCGACGCGCTCGCGGTCGCTGAGGCGGGATATCCGCGCTCTCCGCACCGCCCGCTCACGGCACAGCCGTTCGCTTCGAGGCGCGAGCGCCTCGCACCGCGCGGATAGTGCCCGCTCAGGCGACTGTCGGCGCGAGCGCGCCTCGCCCGTTCAGTCCACCGGGAGAGCACGCTCTCCCGGGCCCCGCGCTCACACGTTCGCGCGGACGCCAGGACAGCACCGCGACCGCACCCGCCCTGCACAGCACCGCAGACGGCCACGAGCCTCCCCAGCCGATTCGCGACACACGAGTCGCGAATCCGCCGTCGGAGCACGCTCCGACGAGCCTTCGGTCGCAGGCTCCCGAAGACCTCGCGCGGCTACCGTCGCGCGATGAAACGCGACAGCGCGCGCCAACCGCACCGCAACGGCTTACTACAACAGCCGTCACCTGCAGGTAGCATCCGGCACAGAGCGCCGGTTCTCCGCCAGAGCAAGCTCTGACGGTGTTTTCGCCCACGTTTTTGCTACCCGGGTTCCCCGCAGGGAGCGTAGCGGCCGAGGAACCGGCTGGGAAAAGGATGGCTGGCCACGACGGTTCCGACGCGGCCGTATCGCTTAACCGTCGCCGCCGCGAGCGGCCGGTATGCACCTCTCGGCATCGACCTGGCCCGAGGCCGACGCCGTCGAGACGGATCTGGCCGTCCTGCCGGTCGGCAGCACCGAACAGCACGGCCCGCACGCCCCGCTCGGCACGGACGCGCTGACCGCCGAGGCCGTCGCCGAGGCCGGTGTCGAGGCCTACGACGGCGAGGTCGTCGTCGCACCGACGGTCCCGGTCGGCGTCGCCGAGGAGCACCGCCACTTCGCGGGGACGCTCTGGGTGAGCGAGGACACCTTCCGCGACTACGTCCGCGAAACCGTGGGGAGCCTCGCCCACCACGGCTGGGACCGCGTCGTCGTCGTCAACGGCCACGGCGGCAACGTCGGGCCGCTCAGAGAAGTCTGCGGGCGGGTCAGCCGCCACGACGACGCCTACGCCGTCCCCTTTACCTGGTTCGACGCCGTCGACCTCGACCGCGACTGGACCGGCGACCCCGACGCGCCACCGGTCGACCTCGACGCGGTCCGGATGGGCCACGGCGGCCCCGTCGAGACTGCGCTCGTGCGCGCGGTGAACCCCGGACTGGTCCGCGACGACAAGCTCGACGACGCCGCGGCGGGCGCCGCCGACGGCTGGGGCGAGTGGGTGAGCGGGACGAACCTCGCCTACGACTCCGCGGAGTTCTCGGAGAACGGAGCGGTGGGCGACCCCCGCGACGGGAGCGAGCCGCTCGGCGAGTGGCTGCGCGAGCGCGCGGCCGAACGACTGGCGACGCTGCTGGACGCGGTCGCGACGCGTGACGTGTCGCGGCCGGACCGGCGCTGACCGGGCTGTCCTCGCCCGGTTCGTCGCTCATACGGATTATTGCAAACGTTTACCGGGTCGACCGCACGACTGCGTGCGGTCGATCCCGGAATGTCTCGCAATAATCCGTATCAGGCCTCGGCTTCCTCTGCGTCCGCGTCGGCTTCGGCGTCGGCGTCCTCCTCGTCGCTCTCCTCGGTCTCGTCGTCGGCCTCGAACTCCTCGAGCGCGCTGCGGAGTTGCGGGACCGTGCTCGCCAGGTCGCTGACCTCCTCGTGGGCCGCGGTCACGTCGTCGATCAGGTCCTCGACGGCCTCGATCTCCTCGGCGAGGTCGTCGGCGTCCTCGAAGGCGTCGGCGCGTTCGCCCATCGTGTACCACTTCTTGGCGTCGACGAGGTGGTCCTCGGCGTCCTCCACGTCCAGCGCCGACCGGAGCGCGTTGAGCACGCCCAGCGTGTTGTCGGCGTCGACCTCCCAGATCGCGTCGGCCTCCGGCAGCGCCGCCCGGGCTTCGTCGAGACTCGCTTCCACGTCCTCGCGCATCTCGCTGGCCGCGTCCTCGAACAGGTCGTCGTCGTCGAAGGTCGCTTGACTCATGTCTCCCCCTTCGGCCCCGTCCCGTTTAAAAACACGCCTGGAACCGAAAGTGAAACTCGACCGTAGCGGCGCCGACCGGAGCGATACCGCCGGACCGGCCGATCAGTTACGGTCCGCCGGTGTCGATCCCGGCCAGGCGGGCGTCACCACCGGTCGTCGTCCCCGTCGCGGTCCCCGCGGTCGACGTTCCAGCCGTCGTCGCCCCCGTCGGCGCCGGCGTCCGCGCTGTCGTCGTCGAGTCCGTCGGGCGCCCCGGGACCGTCGTCACCGGCCGTTGCGGTCCCGGTCGTCCCGTCACCGTCGTCGCCGCCGTCGGTCCGGACGGCCGCGCGGGCGTCGGGGATCACGTCGAAGTGGGGCTCGACGTCGCCGAGGACGAACAGGGCGTAGTAGCGCAGGAACGTCTGGAAGGGCACCTGGATCAGCAGCCCGCCGACGAACACGAGCAGGCCGTACAGGAGCACGAGCACGAGGATCACCGCCGCGGCGGCCGTTCCGCCGCCAGCCATCGCGAGGGCGAACCCGAGCGGCGCGCCGACGACCAGGAACGGGACGGCGAGCGCGATCAGCAGCAACACGAGCAGGAAGGCCACGGCCATCGCAACGCCGATCCCGAGCAGAAAGGACAGGAACAGATAGGCGAGAAACTCCAGGGGCTCGTCGGTCAGCGTCCCCCAGAAGCGCCGCCACGCCGAGAGGACGCCCCGGTCCTCCGCGAGCATCACCGGGACGACGAAGACGGTCGTGAACCCCAGCAGTATCCCGAGCACCAGGGCGCCGACACCCAGCACCGGGATCGCGAGGAGCACGACGGTCAGGATCGTCCCGTCGCTCCAGGCGGTCGGCGGCCACCCGCCCATCGACGCGCCGACCCCGAGCAGTATCGCCGCGGCCGTCGCGATCGCCGCGACCCAGACGGTCAACCGGAAGCCGAACAGCCGGAGGCCGCGCCGCCAGTACCGCCGGACCGACCGGCGCAGCCGCACCTCCTCGTCGCGCAGCGCGGCGACGAAGGCGAACTCCATCGTCGCGCCGACGACCGAGTACAGCAGGAAGGCGACGACCCCGAGGACGGCGATCCCGACGATCAGCGCGATCAGCTCGGGCGTCAACTCGGGCGCGATGTCGGGCGCGCCGGGGCCCGGTTCGGGGGTGTCGGTGTCGCCGCCGAAGTTCGTGGTCGGCGTGCCGGGGAAGGAGACGCCGGCGCCGCCGACGAAGAACATCACCACGGCGAGCCGGAACCATCGCACGCGGTCGACTGGCGTGAGGAACCGCTTGGTCGCCTTGATGGCGTCCTCGATGTCGTTCAGGGCGGCGAGGGACATACCGGACCGGTTGTCCGTCCAGTCACATATCTCTCGTGGTCGGTTCGCCCTCCCGGTGCCCCCGGAACGCTCCCGGGTCGCCGACGGTCAGGGCTCTGGGGCCACGTCGACGACGCGCATGAGCGGGTAGCCGTCCTGCATGTCCATCCGCGTCCGGACCTCGGTGCCCTCGTAGTCGATCGTCATCTCGACCGCCACGAACCGGCCGGTCAGCTCCGTGTAGTCGGCCGCCGAGTCGGCCAGCTCGGTCTCCAGCTCGTCGACCAGCACGTCGACGGTGACCGACTCGCAGTACGGCTGGTTCTCGATGGCCTCCTCCATCGCGCGGGCGAGGCTGTCGGCGCTCGCCGGGCTGACGGGCGTCCCCGCGAACTGGTGGTACAGCGACCCGAACTTGATGCCCGCCTCGAAGCAGGCTGTCTGGGCCTCGGTGGCGTCCATACGGGCCGCTGGGCCGCCCGGGAGTAATGGGTGTCGGGTGCTGGCGACGACCCGTCGCGTACGGACTGACTCTCCGGACTCGAAAAACGGGGTGCGCGGATGCGGATGTTCGACGCGCGCCGTTCGACATCCTGGTAGCGAGCTCACGGATAGGGACTACGTCGAGTGGCGAGCCGGACGGAACTCCGGCTGGGCGGGTCAACACTGGCCACACCGTGTGATTTTTACTGTCGTTTCGTATACTGATAGTATGTCTGACCGGAAGTTTCTCGGTCTCGATTTCGGCACGCGCCGATGCGGAATGGCGGTGTACGGCGACGGTCGACCGGAGCTCGTGGCCGCCGGTAGCCGGAACGGCGGCGTGAGTTCCGTCGTCGCGCGGTCCGACGACGGGCAACTGGAGCCGGGACAGCCCGACACCGACCCCGTTCCGTCGGACCGACGCGCTCGCTCGGCGAAGCGACTGCTCGTCGAAGCCGATCTGGCGGACGAAACGCCGGAGGCGCTACGCCCGGTAGCCACGGTCTTGCGACGGGTCAAGACGACCGCCGAACAGCGACTCGGTACCGAGATGTCCCACCTCGTCGTGGCGGTACCGACCCGACTGAGCGTCCGGCGCCGGAAGCTGCTGGCCGACGTCGCGGAACTCGTGGGGTTCTCCCGGATGTACCCTCTCGACGAGACGACAGCGGCCGTGATGGCGTACGGACACGGGACCGAAGCGAACGGAACCGTTCTGGCGATGGATGTCGGTGCCCGGACGGTCAGTACGTCGCTCGTCGATATCGACGGCGGTGCGTACGAAGTCCTCGCCACGACCGGCGAGCTACATTTCGGCGGGGACGACTGGGACGAAGCGGTCGTGGACTGGGCCATCGACCGAACCGGTATCGAGACAGTCCCCGAATCGGCGCGGTCTCGGCTACGGGAACGGGCGGAGCGCGCCAAGCGTGACCTCGCTATGCACGAACAGACGGAGGTGACGGTTCCGGCCGACGGGTCGAACCGCCAGCTCACACTCACGCGGGCGAAATTCGAACGCGTGACCACGTCTCTCACCGGTCGGCTCACCGACCAGCTGCGGCAGGTGTGTAGTGATGCCGGTGTCACGCCCCGGGCGGTCGACGAAGCCGTGCTCACCGGACAGACGGCACGGCTCCCGCAGGTCCGGTCGACCGTCACCGAGTTCGTGGGCAGTGAATCGGCTGACGGGATCGACCCCGAGACGGCCGTCGCGCGCGGGATTGCAGTTCAGGCCGGCGTCTACGGTGGCCGGTGTGACAACGTCGTGGCGCTGCCGTCCCACGGGACCGCGATCGGCGTTAGATCCGGCGAGGAGGCGTTCCAGCCGGTTCTCGAACAGGATGTGACGTTCCCGGCTTCGGAGACAGTGGTGGGCACGACCAGCTCCGACGACGCCGCGGCCATGCGTTTCGACGTGTACCAGGGCAACCGCGACGCCGTCACCGAAAACGAGCTGATCGGCTCGTTCCGAGTGACGGGTCTCCCTTCGGCGCCGAGCGGCGACCCGGACATAGAACTATCCTTCCATCTCGACGAGCGCGGACTGCTCTCCGTCGACGCCGAAGAGACCGCACTCGAGACAGCGACCGAGGTCACTGTCGAGGGTGATATCGGGCTCTCGGACGGGGAACGGAAGGAACTGGAGGCGTGGCTAACTGAGCGGGACCGCTGATGAGGACGGCGGACGGTGCGGACGCTATCGAGCGCATCGCGGTCCCCGCCCAGACGCGGGACGCCGGCGCGACGGACGGGCTGTTCGCGGCTGCCTCGCCCGGGGACCCAGTGTCGCCGCTGTGCTCGATGGCGATCGACAGCGGAACGGTGAGCGTGTCGTACAGGAGCTAGCGAGCCCGTTCACCCCTGTTCTGCCGTTCGGGTCCTCCGCAGGTCGCCGTGGGTGACAGGGCAGACCCAGCGGCAAAGAGACGGAACCGTACGTTACTTACTGGCCGGTCGCAAGGGTACATCTGAATGGACGAGCCGGTCTTACTCACAGGCGCAGGGGGTCGCGTCGGGCGGGCGGTGCTGGAGGGGCTCGCCGACGAGTACGAGTGGAAGCTGCTCCTCCACAGCCCGCCGGACGAGGAGCCCGACCACGAGTACCTCGTCGGCGACGTGACCGACGAGGAGACCGTCGCGGAGGCGATGGACGGCGTCGGGGCCGTCATCCACCTCGCCGGCGACCCGCGGCCGAGCGCGCCGTGGGACTCGGTGCTGGCGAACAACATCGACGGCACCGAGAAGATGTACGAGGCCGCGGTCGCCGAGGGCGTCGCAAAGTTCGTCTTCGCCTCCTCGAACCACGCCGTCGGCGCCTACGAGACCGACGAGCGCACCCCCGACATGTACCGCAGCGACGACGAGTTCCGCCTCGACGGCACCGAGTTCCCCCGCCCCGGCAACCACTACGGCGTCTCCAAGGCCGCCGGCGAGATCCTCGGCCGCTACTATCACGACGAACACGGCATCTCGGTCTGCAACGTCCGCATCGGCAACCTGACGCGGGGCCACCCGCCGATCGACTACGAGCGCGGCCAGGCCATGTGGCTCTCCTACCCCGACTGCGCCCGCATCCACCGCTGCGCCCTGGAGGCCGACTACGACTTCGAGATCGTCTACGGCATCTCCGACAACGACCGCAAGTACTACTCCCTGGAGCGCGCGAAGGAGGCGCTGGGCTACGACCCCCAGGACAACTCCGCCGAGTGGGACGGCGACGACCACGTCGCCGACTACGAGCGCGAAGTGTAGCGACTTCCGGCCCTCGACGACGCTTGTTCGCTTCCGTCCCTTCGAACCGGACGAACGCACGGCTTCGCCGCGAGTACGAGAGAGAACTGACCCTTTCGGAACGCTTTAGATCCCTGATTTGAATGGTCGAAGCGGATGAAACGACTCGGGCTTGTCGTCGTGTTGGTACTGCTAGTCGCCTGCGCACCGGGCGCGGTGCAGGCGGACGAAGACGAGATTCCGGACACCTGCGACTACACGCCGTACAACATCGAGGAACTGGAAGACCGGTACGACGCGAACGCCACGGGGGTCGGCGACGCGATCAACTCCCCCGACGACACCGACGCGTTGCCGCTTCGGGCGGACAGCGGCGATTACTTCGCCGTGACTATCTTCCACGAGAACATCGGGGACGAGGAACGGCGGCTCACGTTCGACCTCTCGCTGGACACCTCCGTGACCGAACTGCAGAACGTCGAGGAGTACAACGACAGGCTGAACTACCTCACCGTCTCCGACTCGTCGGAGAACGCGTCGTTCAAGTTCTACGCGGAATCGGACGGGCCGGTCTGTCTCGAGATGTTCGAGAACGGCCGGTTCTACGGTGAGTACGACTGGAGTTTCACGATCAGCCAGAACAACGAGCACCAGTGGTATCCCGCGTCGGACGGTTCGACGCCCACGCCGACCCCGACGCCAACGCCGACCGCTACGCCCACGCCGACCCCGACGCCAACGCCGACCGCTACGCCCACGCCGACGGCCACGGCGACGCCCACGGCAACTGCGACGCCGACCCCGGTCCAGACGCGCTCGGCGACTGCGACGGAGTCGGCGTCGGAACCGGGCGGCTCGTCGAGCGAGGCGACCGAGGCTTCGACGGCCGGTGACGGCGACGACATCCAGGACAGCGACGGCGACGGCGTGATCGACTCGGAGGACTACGCGCCGAACGACCCCGACGTACAGGAGAAAAGCGACCTGATAGATACGACGGCCAGCGGGTCCGGCGCCGGCTTCGGCCTCGGGCTGGCCGTCACCGCGCTCGCACTCGCGGCAGTCGCGGCCACGCGGCGGTCCTGACGGTCCGGCGCTGCGTCTCACCGGTTCGCAACGGACGACCGTCCGAAGGGGGAGACCGCCGACTACTCGGACCGGAGAGTTCCCGACGCGGGTCCGCGGTCGGCGACCGCGGAGCGGCGGTCAGTTCCGTTTGGTTCGCACGTCGCCCTTGTCGCGGGTCTTGTCCTCGCAGTTGGGGCAGACGCGGGGCTGGTCCATCCCGTTCGGTGCGAACACGCGAACGTACGATTTCGTCACGACGGCGTCGCAGTTCCGGCAAGTGGGCACACCGGTACGAGTGCGAACAGACTGATAACGCTTGTTTTCGCTCACTCCGTCGTGTCGATCCCCAGCGCCCGGTTCAGTCCGCAGAAACAGGTCACCGCGTTGAACCCCAGCCCGAGCGCGGCGACGCCCAGCAGGAGGCCACGCGAGCGCCTGCCGCTCGCGAGCGCCTTCACCGCGACGACGGTCAGCAGTACCGCGACGATCCCGCGGGCGAGGCGGTCGCGTCCGCCGACGTTGGATTCCATATGCGGCCGTTAGACCGCCACCGTCTCAAAGCCACCGGCGGGAGTTCGTCCCGACCGGAGAGCGGCGCCGCTCAGTCCTCGACGACATCGGCGTCGGGGGCGTTGCGCATCACGCTGCGCATGCCCTTCTCGGCGTTGTGCTTGCGGGTATAGCCTTCGCCGCTGGAGGCGATGACGTTGCCGTTGCGGTGGACGAGCCGCCAGCGCCACTCGTCGGCCCGGTCGCGGAACAGCTCGAACCGCGCCTGGCTCACCACCGGCGCCGCGGCCGCGACGGGCGACTCGACCGCCTCGCGGCCAGGCGTGGGCTCGTCCACCTCGTCCTCGTCCCCGGTGTCCGCCTCGTCTTCATCCCCGGTATCGACCTCGTCTCCGTCTCCGGTTTCGACCTCCGCCGCGGCGACCGTCGCCGTCTCCACTGCCGGCAGGTCGTCGTCCGTCCCGTCCTCCGGGTCGGACTCCGACTCGTCGGTGTCGCCGGCGTCGCCGCCCGCGACGGCCTCGGATGTCGCGGGCTCGTCGTCGGGCGCCCACTCCAGTTCGACCTCGATCTCGACCTCGTCGTCCTCGCGCTCGTACTCGACCTCGAACTCGAAGCTGTCGGGGACCGCCACGGCGAGCGCGTCCTCGCCCTCGCCGAGCGCCACCGCGCCGGCGTCGACCCCGTCCGCGAGGCCGCGGAGCACTGCGGCCGCCTCGGCCCGCGTTGCTGTCCGCTCGCTCTCGAACGCCTCCTCGGGGTCGTCCGGTTCGTCTACGGACTCCTCGGCGGTCGCGCGGTCGTCAGACATGGGTCGGGGTAGGGTAGCCGCGCGGAAAACAGTTGACCGCGGTCGGTCGCGGGCGGCGTCGCTCGGGGTAGGGTGGGGTCAGCCGCTCACCGCTCGTCGAACAGTCCGTCCACGTCCGATTCGCGGCCCTCCCGACGGTCGACGTGCTCGGAGAGCCGCTGGGCGACGATCGCCCGGCTGTCGGGGTCGCGGACGAAGTCCAGCAGGAAGGTGACGAACCGGCTGCCCTCCTCGCCCGCTTCGAGGTCCGCGCGGGCGTACTCGACCGCTCGTTCGACGGCGTCCTCGTCGTAGCCCAGGTCCTCGGCGAGCACCTCGGCCGCGACGGCCGCCCCGTCGAAGCCCAGGTCGGCGAGCCCGAGCGCCTCGCTCTCGTAGGTGAGCGCAGGCGCGGGCGCCCGCTCGATGCGTTCGGGGTCCCGAGCGAGCGCGGCGAGGTACTCGCGGACGCGGTCGACGTTCACGCCGCGGTAGTCCGCGGGGAGGTCAGCGAGATAGTCGCCGCCGCTCCCGGCGAGGCCGACGGCCCCCGACCAGTTGCGCTCGCGGGCGTGATAGACGGCGGCGGTGAACTGGATGAGCCCGTGGAGGAACCGCTCGTCGTCGCCCTCGTCGAGGGCGAGCCACCGCTGTTCCCAGGCGTCGTGAGCGGCGTGGTAGTGGCCGGCGTTGTAGACGGCGACGCCCGCCCGCAGCTGCGCGTCCATGGAAATCGATCGGGTCGCCGGGGCGAAAACACCTACGGGCCGGCGTCGTCGGGGGCGTCCTCCGCCGCGTCGCGGTCCGCGCCGTCGGCGTTGGCGTCGACGCCCTCCATCGCGGCCCGCCGGCTATTCTCCCCGGTTTCGGCCTCGTAGTGGCGGACGAGGGCGTTGACGAAGGCGAACTTCAGCGCCATCGAGAGGGCGGTCAGGACGGCGGTCGACCGCGGCTTGCGGCGGTAGGCGGCGTACAGGGCGCCGACGGTCACGGGCAGGGTGGCGGCGTCGAGCGACCGGAGGACGGCGCCGTGTTTGCCGTGGTCGACCCAGTAGCGCTCGGCCTGGATCACGTCGCTGGTCCAGGCCTGGGCGTCGTCGGGCTGGGGGAGCACGACCGGGTTGACGGCGATGGCCGCGACCGCAGCGACCAGCAGGCGCCTGCGCCGCGTCAGGATGGCGTACACCAGCACCGGGAACGCGAACACGCGCGTCCACCCGCTCCAGGGGTTGGCGTGCCGTTCCCAGAGGAACTCTGCGAGCCGTTCCGATGGCACTGTGGTCGACACGCGGGTGACTTGGTAGCAGACCGCAATAAGCGTGGGGTCCGGCGTGTCGACGGCGCGGCGGTCAGTCGCGGTCGCCGCCCTCGGGGTCGGCCGAGTCGCCGCGCTCGGCGGCGAGTGTGTCCAGTTCGCCCTCGTAGCGCCGGACCAGCGCGTCGACGAACGCGAACTACAGCGTCATCGCCAGCGCCCCCGCGACGGTAGCACCGCCCACGTCGCGGCGATAGGCGGCGTAGACGGCGTACAGTGTCGCCAGTCCGTTCCCGACGTTGAGCAACTGGAGCGCGCCCAGGTCGTCGCCGCTCGCCCGCCAGCGCCGCTCCGCGAGGACGACCGTCGTCATCCAGGCGTCGGCGTCGTCGGGTCTCGGGAAGAGAACCGGGTTGACGAGCGCGAACGCGACCGTCACGGCGAGCAGCCGCCACCGGCGGTGATACACCGCGTACAGCAGCGCCGGCAGCGTCAGCGTCCGCGACCACCCGCTCGCCGGATTGGCGTGGCGCTCCCAGAACGCCCGCTCGGCCCGCCCGCGAATCGACTCGTCCATACCGAGAGTTCGCGGGCGGGCCCGAAAAGGGGCGGGGCCGCGCCGGCTACAGGTCCTCGACGAGTTCGATCCCCCAGCCCTCCGGGCCGGTGACGAACGCGACGCGGGAGTCGAACTCCTCCATCGTGATCGGTCCGTCGTCGACTCGCTCGTCGTCCAGGGATTCGACCGCGGCGCCCACGTCGTCGACGGTGAGCGCGACGTGCTCGAAGTCGCCCGTCTCGACGGGCCCGTCGGCCTCGACGAACTGGATGGCCGCGGGGTCGTCGGTGTCCGCGTCGGCGGGGTCGCCCACGAAGACGTTCCGGGTGCCGTCGTCGGTCTCGAACTCACGCAGCACCTCGTAGCCCAGCAGGTCCGCGTAGAAGTCGACGTTCGCCTCGACGTCCTCGACGCGCACGGCGGTGTGTCGGAGTGTCATCGATCGATCCGTCGGGGGGCCGCGAGTTAAGCGCTCCGCGACAGGCCGGGGCGTGCGCGACGACTTCTACTCCTCGCGGTCGGTCCAGAAGTCGAACGACCGACCGGGGACGAAGATATCGAGGCCGACGGCGGTCTCCTCGCCCTCGTTCGCCACGCGGTGGGACTCCCAGGGGTCAAGCCACACCGAATCGTACCGTTCGAGGCGCTCGCTGGCCTCGTCGGTGTGGACGGTGAGTTCGCCGTCGAGGACGAGACAGACCTGCCCGTTCTCGTGGTCGTGGGTCGGCGAGCTGTGACCGGGCGGCTTCTCGAACCACTCCAGGCTCACGTCGTCGTCGCCCGCCAGCGCGACGCGGCGCCACCCCTCCTCGGGCTCGTACGTCTCGGCGTCGTCGAAGCTGACTCGCTCCATACCGGGCCGTCGGACGCTCGGGACATATCTCTGGGGGCGACCAGCCTGCCCGACCGCGTCGGTCCCCGCCGGAGGACCGGAGGTCCGCTCGAACCACTTAAACGATTCGCCCCACTGCCGACCGTGAAGCGCGGCTGCGGGGTATACCCCCTTTGGGCCTCTATCGGTAGGTATGACGGACGTAGATACCGTCCACGACACGGACAGACGCTCGAACGACGGACCGACCGAGGGGCGCGACCCCGTGCCGGCGGTCGCCGACTGGCTGCTCGGCCTCGTCGCCGGCGTGATCGGGCTCGCCATGGCGGCCCTCGGCGTCGGCATGTACGTCCGCGTCGACCGAGCGATGATCGCCGACGCCATCACCAGCGAGGGGGTGGAGGTGAACGGCATCACGCCCGCGGAAGCGATCACCGCCGGCGTGCCGTTCGTCGACTGGCTCGCCGCCGGCATCGCCGTGACCGGCCTCGCGCTGGTCGTCGCCGCCGCGGCGTTCGTCGTCGCGCGCCGGCGCACCCGCCGCCGGGTCGCCCGCAGGGGCGGCACGACCGCGACCTTCCGGGCCTGTGCCGTCTACGGCGCCGCCGTGACGGCGCTGGTCTCGTTCGTCCCCGGCGCGGCGGTCGCGGGCGGCGGCGCCGCGGCGTACCTACACGACGAGGCCGGCAGCGGCGTGCGTATCGGCGCCGTGGCCGCGTTCCTCGGGTGGGCGCTGTCGCTCCCGCTGCTCGTGGCCGTTTCGGGCGGGTTCCTCGCGGGAGCCGACGCGATCGGCCAGCTCGGCGGCGGCGTCGCCCTCGTCGCGTTCGTCACGGTCGGCGAACTGGTCACGCTAGCGGTCAACGCCGGATTGGGCGCCGTCGGCGGCTTCCTCGTCGACGAGTTCGTCTGAGAGGGCGCGGCTCTCCCCGGTCGAGACTCGTCGAAAGGATCCGTCGCGACCGAAACGTTCCGTCGGGACGGACGCGACGCTGGGCGAGTTACGACCGAAAGGAAACGTCCGAGCGGAGATTTGAACTCCGGTCCCTGGCTCCGCAAGCCAAGAGGATAGTCCACTACCCTACCCGGACTCACCCCTATCTACCGCGGTTGATTGTAAAGGGGTTACGATCCGTCCGGGCAGTGTCAAAGGGTCGCTTGACCGTCGACAAGGCCCTTTATCAGGACGGGCCTCTCTCCGGTCGTGAAGCGACGCGCCCTCCTCCGCGGCCTCGGCGCCGCGGGCACGCTCGCCCTGACCGGCTGTCTGTCCGACGGGCCGGGGGGCCAGCCGACCGACACCGACGAACCGGCCGATACTCCGACCGACACGCCCTCCGACGGTTCCACGGACACCGACCGGCCGACGGCGACGCCGAGCGACCGGACCGGCGACACCGTGACCGAACCGGACCCCGGCGGCGCCGACGACCCGAGTGCCACCCCGAGCGATTCGCCGGCCGAGACGGCGAGCGGGACGCCCGACAGCGAGCCGTCTGCGACGCCCGGCGGCGTGGCGGACTCGTCGCTCGCCGTCACCGACAGCGGCTGTGGCACTCAGACCGACGATGCCTCGGTCGACTTCGACGGGACGGTCACGGTGACCGGGACGATCTGGGGGTCGGACGCGTGTTATACGGCCGTCCTGTCGGACGTGCGTCTCGACGGCGACACCGCCACCGTCGTCGTCGCTTCGGAGTCCGACGCGGGCACGGACACGATGTGCGCCCAGTGCATCACCGAGACCGACTACGAGGCGACGGTCGCGTTCGACAGCGCGCTCCCTCGGAAAGTTGTCGTGGTCCACGTCCACGACGGCGAGGACACGCGCGTCACCTCGACGACGCGATAGGGTCTCGGAGTGTGGCTGTGGCCGTCGGCACGTGTTGCAGGCTCTCCCAGTGCTCGCTAGCAGTCGACTCGAACGCACTCGACGAGGAACGCTGAAAACCCTCGGCGCGCTCGGGCGACTACACGAGCGCGAGCGCGCCTCGCCCGTTCAATCCGCCGGGAGAGCACGCTCTCCCGAGCCCGCGCCCACACGTTCCGCGGACACCAGGGACCGCGACCGCAACAGCACCCGACCGCAACAGCACCCGACCGCAGCAGCACCCGACCGCAACAGCACCCGACCGCAGCAGCACCCGACCGCAACAGCACCCGACCGCAGCAGCACCCGACCGCAACAGCACCGCAGAGGGCCTCACACCCCCCAGCCTCTTGCGCTCCGCGCGCCTGCGGCGTGCGGTGCTCATCCCTCGCGCGGCTACGGTCGCGCGATGAAACGCGCTCCAGCGCGCGCCGACCGCACCGCACTGGTCGTGTCGTCCGTACTGCACTCGCCGTGTCGTCCGCACCGGTTCCCGTCGCGTCGGAGCGCCGAGACTTAACTGGTGGGCGTTCGTCGTCGGGCACATGACGAAGACGGCGCTGATAACCGGTTGCTCGTCGGGGATCGGACGGGCGACCGCCGTCGACTTCCTGCGGCGGGAGTGGACGGTGTACGCGACGGCCCGGGACACCGACGACGTGGCCGACCTCGGGGAGGCCGGCTGCGAGACGGCCGAACTCGACGTGACGAGCGACGCCGACGTCGAGCGGGTCGTCGACCGGGTCCTCGAGGAGACGGGGCGCATCGACTGCCTGGTCAACAACGCGGGCTACGCCCAGTACGGCCCGGTGGAGGACGTGCCGGTCGACGCCCTGCACGACCAGTTCGACGTGAACGTCTACGGGCCCCAGCGACTCACGCGGGCCGTGCTCCCGAACATGCGCGAGCGCGGGACGGGGACGGTCGTCAACGTCTCCAGCGTCCAGGGGCGGATCGCAACCGCCGGCGCGGGCGCCTACAGCGGGTCGAAGTTCGCCCTGGAGGCGATGAGCGACGCGCTCCGCCAGGAGGTCGACGACAAGGGGGTCGACGTGGTGCTGGTCGAACCCGGCCCCGTCACCACGGAGTTCGGCGACCGCGCCGACGACGAGGTCGACCGCCTCGACCGCTCGGCGGGCTACGGCGACCTGTACGCCCTCTTCGAGGACACGGACGTCCTCGCCAGCGGCGGCGACTTCGGCGTCCACCCGTCGGAGGTGGCGGCGGTGATCGCCGACGCGGCCTGCGCCTCCGACCCCGACGCCCGCTACCCCGTCGGGACGCTCGCGACCGCGACGATCGCGACGCGACACCTCCCCGACCGGTGGCGCGACGCCGGCTACCGGCTGGTTCGGTGGGTGCTGTCCTGACGGCGACCGACTACTCCTCCAGGCACGCGGCGACGACCCGGAGCGTCCGCTCGCCCTGGACCTCCTCGGCGAACAGCGGGACGCGGCGCACGTCGTGGCCCCGGAAGACTTCCTGTGAGCGGGCGAGCGCGTCGCGTTGCACGTCCCAGCGGCGCTGGCAGAACTCGCAGTCGTCGAGGTCCGGCGAGACGAACCAGTCGGCGTCCACGTCGGCCACGTCCGTCAGGTCCTGCATCACCCGGTTGACGACGACCGTCCCGACGGGTACGTCGAACTCGTCGAGCCGGCCGAGCAGCCGCTCGGATTCGAGGACCGACAGCTCCTCGGGCACCATCACGACGCGGAAGTCCGTCTGGCTGGGGTCCTGCAACACGTCGCGCAACTGCTCGATGCGGTCGGAGAGGACACGCAGGTCGTCCAGCCCCTCCTCGGGGTCCACGTCCTCGTCGTCGCCGCCGAACATCCCGCCGAGGTTCTCCATCATCCCGCCCATCCGCTCGCGCATGGCGAGCACCTTCCCGAGCATCGAGTCCATCACGTCGGGGAGTTCCAGCAGCCGCAGGGTGTGGCCCGTCGGTGCGGTGTCGACGACGACGCGGTCGAACCGCGGGTCGTCCATGTAGCGGATGAGCAGCCTGATGGCGGCGGCCTCGTCGGCGCCCGGCATCGACCCGCCCAGCGGGTCGACCATCTCCTCGCCCGCGCCGCCGAGCATCTCGCCCAGCCCGCCGAGCGCGCCGCCCGCGCCGCCCATCCCGCCGCCGCCCTCGGCGAAGGGGCCGTCCTCCAGCGCGGCCTCGGGGTCGATCTCCGCCGCGTAGAGGGGCACGTCCTCCCGGATCTGGGCCGGCTCGGCGGGGATCTCGGTTTCGAGTGTGTCCGACAGCGAGTGGGCCGGGTCGGTCGAGACGACGAGCGTCGCGGTGCCGTCGCGGGCGCTGGCCAGCGCCGTCGCGGCCGCCATCGTCGTCTTCCCGACGCCGCCCTTGCCCCCGTAGAGGACGTACTCCGGCGCGTCCACTCCGGACGGGACCGCCTCGTCGTCGATGTCCTCGACCGCCTCCACGTCGATCTCGCTCATACCTCCACCTGAAGCCGGCGGGCGGATGTATCCGTCGGACCGCCGCTCGCGCTCGGACGCCCCCCTGCGGTTGCGACGGTCGTCGCTCGGTGAGCGGTCGCGGTGCGGTCGGCGCGCGCTGGAGCGCGTTTCATCGCGCGACCGTAGCCGCGCGAGGGATGAGCACCGCACGCCGCAGGCGCGCGGAGCGCAAGAGGCTGGGGAGGTGTGAGGCCCTCTGCGGTGCTGCTGCGGTCGGGTGCTGTTGCGGTCGGGTGCTGTTGCGGTCGCGGTCCCTGGTGTCCGCGGAACGTGTGGGCGCGGGCTCGGGAGAGCGTGCTCTCCCGGCGGACTGAACGGGCGAGGCGCGCTCGCGCCGACAGTCGCCTGAGCGACCCCTATCCGCGCGGGCGGTGCCGAGAGCGCGGATATGTCGCTTGGTTCGAGAGAGCTTCGCCCTCTCGTTATCTCGGAAACCTTCGATTTCCGGTGACAGCGACCGCGAGCGTGCCGAGGGCGTTCAGCGCTTGCAGTCAGGTGCGGTAGCGACTCTAGCGAGCGTGCCGAGGGCGTTCAGCGCTCACCGTCGAGCACGGAGGGCCGATATTGGTACCGAGAACTCGAACACTCGGAACTCGGACGAGCGCGGCGGCTGTCGGGCGACGACCACACCCCACGAACGGCGATCGGTCGACCGTCCCCCCGGACGGCCGGCACGAGCGGTGGACAGGCGCGATGCCTATGACCGCGACGACCGAGCCTCGCGCACCTCGGCACCGTCGCGGAGTTTGTCTTCGCAGAACGGACAGACGCGGGGGCCGGTGTGACCGTCGGGCGTGAATACGCGTACGTACGCCTCTGTCACGAACGACCCACAGTTCTGACACTCTGGCATCCCTTGAGTAACTGTAATCATCCGCCATATGCTTTCCGGCCGTCGACGGCGGTATAGACCGATTAACTCCCCTCCCGACTCGGCAGAGCACCGCTTCCGACGGGTACCACCGCGCTACCGGTAATCCGAATGATACAACGCGGCGACCGTCCGACGGCGGACCGACGGGATCGGGGGGTGGCGATGACCGCGGGTCACTGCGACCGGCCCTGCCAGAACCGGTCGAGCTGGCCGTCGAGGAACTCAGCGGTCATGCGGACGAACTCCTCGCGCTCGGCGGGCGAGAGATACTCGTGGACCGAGCGGGGGGCGCCCGCCGTGTACCGGCGGTCGGCGAACACGCGGACGCCGACCTCGTCGGTCCCGCGGATGACGCGGCCGATGGCCTGGCGGGCCCGCCGGACCGCCGGGACCGTCAGCGCGTAGGCGAAGGCGTTGTCCTCGCCGAACTCGTCGGCGTAGGCCCGCTGAACCGCTCGCACGCGCGGCGACCCGACGTTGACGAGCGGGACGCCGATAACGAGCGCCGCCGCCAGCTTCTCGCCGTCGTAGTCGACGCCCTCGGTGAGCGTCCCGCGGGTGCTCGTGACCAGCACCTTCCCGCCGCCGCGGAAGAAATCGGCCTTCAACTGTTCGGTGGCCTCGTTGCTCGAACTCTCGTCGACGAGGACGGGTTTGTCGACGGCGCCGTCGAGGTAGGCGCCGGCCCACTCGGCCTCCCGGTAGTTGGGCATCGCGACGAGGACGTTCCCCGGCGAGCGGGCGACCGACCGGAGGACGTGAGCGTACTCGTCGCGGGTGCGGTTCCACCCGTCGCCCAGCGGCTCCATCTCCGCCGGGTTTCCCCGATTTCGGGCGGTGAACGGCTCCGCGTCGACCGTCCAGCTCGCGCGGTTCTCCTCGGGGAACCGCAGCGGGTAGCTCTTCGCCTCGACGGGTCGGCCGTGGTCGCCCTCCTCGGGCGTCGGACCGGGGTCCGGGTCGCCCTCGCGCAGGGACTCCAGCCCCGAGACCTCCGTGAACACGTCCAGCGGCGAGAGGGTGGCGCTCATCAGCACCCCGCCGCCGAGCGCGTCGAAGATCTCCCGCAGCGACTCGGCGGGCATGCAGTCGAACAGGACGAGCCCGGGCGTGTAGACGCGCTGGTACTCGCGGTCGACGGCGTCGGCGGCCTGACCGGTCTTCGGGGCGTACTCCAGTTCGATCTCCCGGAGGTACCGGTCGTGGCCCCGCTCCCACCAGTGACCCATCACGGCGCCGACGGCGGCACAGACCGGCTGGCGCGCCAGCCCGAGGCCGTCGATGGCGTCCTCGACGGCGGCGCCGACGGTCGCGAGCGTCCGCCAGAGGTCGCCGTCGTAACCCTGCCGCTCGGCCCACCGGGTCAGCTCGTCCGGTTCGGGCTCCTCGGGGTCCCGCAGCGGCACCTCCACGTCCCGCTCGGGGACGCTCTCGGTCGGGTCGCCGACGCGCCAGTCCCGCTCGACCTCCTCGTCGAGGTAGCGCTCGACCCGCTCGTCGAGCCACCCCAGGAGGTCGTCGTAGAACTCCCGCGCCCGGTCGAGCGCCGAGAGGGGTACGTCGTGGGTCGCGAGGCGGTCCCGGACCTGCTGTTTGCGGTTCTCGCTCTCCCGCGCCCGCGAGAGGAGGTGGTTGCAGTCGTTGCGCGCCCGCTTGATCGTCGACCGGCCCACCCGGTCGGAGAGCAGGTCACGCACCCGCTCCTCCAGCCGGTGGGCCTCGTCGACGACGAGGAAGGTCGACGAATCGAGCGCCGCGGCGACGAGCGGCCGCGACCCGGGGTCGAAGACGTGGTTGTAGTTGCCGATTATCACGTCGGCGTGTTCGAGCATGACGCCCATCGCCCGGTGGGGGCAGGTCCCCCGCTCGACGCTGGCGGGCAGGTAGTCGTCGGCGGTCACCACCCGATGTTCACCCACCGAGAAGTCGACGGGCGAGCCCTTGTTACGGGCGAACCAGTCGGCCTCGAAGGGGCAGTAGAGGGGGTCGTCGTCGCCGGCGGTCATCGACTCGGGGGCGCTGGGCTGGCTCCGCGGGTACGGCGACTCGGCGCCCGCCGTTTCGAGTGCGCTGTCGAACGTGCGGTAGGTGTCGGCGTCCATCCGGGCCTCGCGGACCAGATCGCTCGCGAGGCTCGGGTCCCACCACACGTCGTCGGGGTCGGACGCCAAGGCGGCGTCGGCGGCCGGTTCGTCGCCCGACCGGCGGTCGGCCTCCACGAGGTCGGCCGTGTTCTCGCGGAGGTCCTCGCAGCGGTCGTGGGTCGAGGCGTCGTCGGGGAACGCGCCCTCCCGGCCGTAGGGACAGAGGTCGCGTTTCCCGACGAGGGCGACGCCGTCGAGTGGCTCGGGCCGGTCGGGGTCGGCGGCGAGGCGGGCGTTCATCGTCCGCAGGTCCGCGACGAACTGGTTGCGCTGCTGTTTGACCGGCGTGACGACCAGCACGCGGTCGTACTTGCGGGTCGTCCGGACCAGCGTCGCGCCGGCGGTCAGCGCGGCCATCGTCTTGCCGGTGCCGCAGGGCCCCTCCATCGCGAAGTAGCCGCCCCGCTGGCCCACCTCGATCGCCGTCTCGATCGCGTCCGTCTGGCTCTCGTAGGGCTCGTCGAAGCCGAACACGTCGCGCCAGGCCTCGGCGGGGTCGCCCGTCGACCACTCCTCGGGACCGGCACTGTCCGGGGCGCGGTCGCCGGCGTCCGACTCGTCGCCGCTCCCGGCGGCGGACCCGCTCACGGCGTCGACACTCGTCCCGGCGTCCCCCTCGCCGTCGCTCGCGGCCCGGTCGTCGGCCATCGTGGATCCCTGTGTCGTCCTCGCCTATGAACGCACGGATGCCACGCCGGGCGGCGAGGAACGCACGACGCCACACCGGGCGGTGGGGAACGCACGGACGACGCGACCGGTCGCGGGTCGGCCCGACCGTCCTTCCGGGCGTTTCCGTCCGCCGTCCGGCGGTCGGTCGCCGGCCGCCGCGGGAGACTTAAGTTGGTGGAGACTGCACGTCCGTCACTGACGGTCGATGACACTGGTTGTCAGGGAATCTCGACGACGGGGCCCGCGGGGAGCGGAGCGATGACGGTGCCCGGCGGCGGGGACCGCGACGACGATCCCACCGGCGGGAACGGCGGGGACGCAGCCGACGGCGACCCTGGGCAAAGTGACGGAGATACGGGCGACGCCGACGACGCGGTCGTCCGGATCGCCCACCTCGACCCCGACGAGACGGTGCTCTCGCGGCTGGACGAGGAGACGGGCGACGCCGACGGGGTCGACTACGAGGGGACGAGCGACCCCGACCGCGTCCGCGGGCGGTTCGAGGCCGGCGACGTGGACGTGTTCGTAGTCGAACCGGACGCGCCGGCGGACGTGGCGGCCCTCGTCGAGGCGGCCGACGCGGCCGACGCCGCGGTCGCCCTCTACACGCGGGTCGACCCGGGCGACGTGGACCCGGCGGTGTTCGACGCGGTCGACACGCTCGTCGAGAAGTGGACCGCCGAGGAGGGGCTGGACTTCGTCGTCGAGAAACTGCTGCGGGCGGCGCGGACGCCCGACGCCGCCTCGCGGTTCGCCCGCGCGTTCGACCGGACCGACCCGGACGCCCGGTCGTCGACCTCCTTTCTCGTCTACGAGGACGGCACGGTCATCTGGGAGGCGACGCCGCTGGACGAGTACTTCGAACACCGCGAAGTCACCGCCGCGGTCCCGGAGACGCCGAACTTCTACCGACAGTTGACGGCCGCGCTCTCGCAGGACCCCGACGCTATCCGGACGATCCGCGGGCCCGACGTGCCCGCCGAGCCCACCGAGTTCGTCGTCCCGACCGCCGACGGGGAGGCCCGCTTTCGCTACACGGAACACGAGTTCCCCGAGACGGTCGGGCCGCTCCGGCTGGTCGTCGTCGAGGACGTGACCTGGACCGCGCGGTCGAACGCCCGGCTGGAGCTGCTGGACCTGCTCGACCGCCACGTCCAGGACGGCATCTCGGTCGTCGACGCCAACGGCCGCGTCGAGTACCACAACGAGTCGTTCGCCGACCTGCTGGGCTACGACGACATGGTCGGCGAGCACACGGCGGCCTACATGACCGAGGGCGAGCTCGAATCGGGCCAGCGGACGCTCCAGCAGCTCCGGCAGGACGACCGCGACAGCGCCGTCATCGACATGACCTTCGAGACGGCCGACGGCGAGGAGCGGACCCTGGCCGTCCACTTCTCGGTCCGCGACGGCGAGGACGGCTACGAGGGGCTGGTCAACGTCGCCCGCGACGTGACCGACCGCCGCGACCGCGAGCGCCGGCTCGAACAGTACCGCCGGCTCGTCGAGAGCGCCGGCGACCCGATGTACGTCCTCGACGCCGACGGCCGCGTCGAGATCTGCAACGACGCGCTCGTGGCCCTGTTCGACGGCGACCGCGAGTCGCTCGAGGGCACCCCCCTCTCCGAACTGCTCCCCGGGGCGGCCGCCGAGCGCATCCGCGACGCGCTCGACCGCGCGACCGCGAGCGGCGCGAGCGGGACCTGCGAGTTCGACCTCGAGACCGCGGCGGGCGAGGTCCGGCAGTTCGAGGCCACCGTCGCCGGGCTCGACGCGGCCGACGACGCCGACGGCTCCGTGGGAATCCTCCACGAGGTGACCGCCCGCGAGCGCCGCGAGAGCGAGCTCGACCTGCTCAAGCAGGTGCTGACGCGCGTGCTCAGACACGACGTGCGCACCGGCCTGACCGTCGTCCGCGGCCAGGCGGAGGTGCTGGCCGAACGCACCGACGGCGAGCAGCGGCGGATGGCCGAGACCATCGTCGACCGCAGCGAGGGGCTCGTCGAGACGACCGAGAAGGCCCGCGCCATCGAGCGGGTCATCGACAGCGACGAGGGGCGGGTCACGCTCGACCTCCGCTCGGTGGTCAACCGCTGTGTCGCCAACGTCGCGGCCGCCCACGGCGACGCCGAGTACGACGTACGCATCACCGAACAGGTACCGGTGCGGGCCCACCGCGCGTTCCCCTACGCCGTCGAGAACCTCGTCGAGAACGCCGTGGAACACAGTTCCACGAGCCGTCGGCCGGGGGCCGACGACGCCGTCGAGCACAGTTCGACGAGTCCTGCTTCGCAGGCTCAGCAGGACGCCGACGGAGCAAGCACCGTCGAGCCTTCGAGCGCTGATGCCCCCGAAGACGCCGCGGAACACAGTTCCACGGGCCATGGTTCGCAGGCTCAGCAGGACACCGTCACCCACGACGACGCGACGCCATCGGTGCGGATCACGGCGACCGACGACGGCGACGGGACCGTCGAACTCCGGATCACCGACGACGGCCCCGGTATCTCCCAGGCGGAACTCGACGTGCTCGCCGACCGCGAGGAGACGCCGCTGAAACACGGCACCGGCGTCGGCCTCTGGCTGGTCTCGTGGGTCGTCGAGCGCTCCGGCGGCGAACTCGACTTCGACACCGGACCGGACGGGACGACCGTCACCGTCCGCCTCGACGCCGGGGACCCCGACGAGATCGAGTGAGTCCGCCGTCGGCCGGCGCCGACCCCGTCGCCCGGCGCCGCGAGGCCGTCCCTGCCACCGTGATCCAGTCCCCCGTTCGCCCGAGGGGAGCCGCTCAGCCCAGGTAGTCGGCCAGCCGCTCGGCCGCCTCGTCGACCCGCGGCGTCACGAGGGCGAACCGGACCCACTCGGCGCGGGACTCGCCGAACGCCTCGCCTGGCATCCCCGCCACGCCCGCCTCGTCGATCAGCCGCTCGACGTTGTCCATCGTCCCCGGGAAGCCGTCGAAGCGGGCCATCACGTAGAACGAGCCGCCCGGCGTGGTGTACTCGGCGCCGGCCCGGTCGAGCGCCTCGGTGAACCGGTCGATGCGCTCGCGGAGTCGCTGGCGGTTGCGCTCGTAGTACTCCGGCGGCGTCTCCCGGAGCGCCCGCAACACCGCCGCCTGGGCCGGCCGGCTGCCGGTCACGTTCTGGATCATGTGCCGCGTCCGCGCCCGGTCGACCAGATCGCCCAGCGGGCCGTCCTCCGGCGGGAAGACGGCGTAGCCGACCCGCAGGCCCGTGATCGCCAGCGTCTTCGAGAAGGAGTTGGTCGCGACGACGTGGTCGGAGCCGGTCGCGAGGGCGCTCTCGAACTCGCCGGTGAAGTCGTAGTGGTCGTACACCTCGTCGCTGACCAGCACGGCGTCGTAGTCCTCGGCGATCCCCACCAGTGCCTCGACGGTCTCCGGCGGGTAGACCGCGCCCGTGGGGTTGTTGGGGGAGTTGACGACGATGGCGGCCGTCTCGTCGCTCGTGGCCGCCCGCACGTCCGCGGGGTCGAGCTGGCCCGTCTCGTCGGCGGGGACGTAGGTCGCCTCGGCGTCCAGCAGGTTCGCCCGCCCGGCGTAGTAGGGGTAGACCGGGTCGGTCATGACCAGTTCCGACCCCTCGCCCCGCTCCAGCGCGCCGGTCGTGGCGAGGTGGTTGGCCTCGCCGGCGCCGTTGGTGACGAGCACGCGCGAGCGGTCGACGCCGCGGCGCTCGGCGATCTCCGTCCGGAGCTCCGCGAGGCCGACGCTCGGCGGGTACTGGAACTCGCTCACGTCGCCGTCGGCGTAATCGCGCAGCCCCTCGCGGAGCGGTTCGGGCGGTTCCCAGTCGGGGTTGCCGCTCACCATGTCCACCACGTCGCGGTCGGCGCGGGCCGCGTACTGCATCACCCGGAAGAACTGCGGCGTCTCGTAGTCCATCGATTACCGGCGGTTGGCCGCCCGCGACGTAAACCCTGGCGTTGCCCGCCTGGCAGTCCTCAGAACAGTTCCGCGACCCGCCGGTGGGTCGCGGCGAGGTCGCCGGAGTTGTCGACGACGGCGTGGTCGCGTTCGAGCGGCTCGAACCGATCGCGGGCGTTCTCGTAGACCGACACGTCCGCCTCGCTGGGGTCGTCCTCGCGCTCGCGGATCCGCCGGCGAGCCACCGCTTCGTCGCAGACCACGCGGACGAGCGTCAGGTCCGCACCGATCGCCGCTGCCAGCGTCGCGACCTGGTCGCGGTGGTAGCGCCGCTCGTAGGTCGCGTCGAGGACGGCCGGCTTCCCCGCGTCGAGCGCCGCCCGCGCCCGCTCCAGCATCGTCGTGTACACTCGCTCCTTCTCCGCGCGATCGTACGTGGGGTCGTCGAACAGTTCCGCCCGGACCGCGTCGCTACGGATCCGTTCGGCATCGAGTCGGTCGGCGGCTTCCCTCGCCACCGTCGACTTCCCGACCCCCGGCAGCCCGCACTGGACGACGAGTCGCGGCGCCATCTGCCCCCATCTCGAACCCCCCGCATCATGAACGTGGGTGTCCTGCCGTCGCCCGGTTTCCCCTTCCGACAGGTTTTTATAGAACCGCGAACAACGATCTACTGAGCCGAGGTGAGAAGCCATGGCTCTCCCGGATCGACCAGTCAGTTCGTGGTTCCAGGGTATGGACCTGCCGAACAGGCTGTTCGAGACCGGCGGTAACGACTACGAGCTCTACGAGGAAGACGAGGAGTTCGTACTGAGCGTCGAGCTACCGGGGTTCGACCCTGCGGAGATCGACGTGACGTGGCACGAGGGCGTGCTCAACGTCGCCGCCGAACACGACGACGAGACGCGCGGCACGCGCCGGACCTACCACCGGCGGTTCCGCTTCCCGAAGGATGTCGACGACGAGGAGATCGCCGCCGAGTACCGCAACGGCATCCTCGAAGTGCGCCTGCCCATCTACGAGGGCGCCACCGCTCGCGGCACGCAGATCGAGGTCCAGACCTGACGACGGTCGAGAGACTGTCAGGCTTCCGCACGCGACCGTCGTCGGTACCGTCGCTCGCGCGACGCGAGTTTTTTCGTGCCCCGCCCGGTAGCGGCGGGTATGTCCGACGACTCGCGGCCGCTCTCGCCGGACGAGGCCTTCGAGGTCCTCGGGAACGAGACCCGGGTCGCCATCCTGAGCGCGCTGGGCGGCGCCGACGACCCGGTGTCGTTCTCGGCGCTGCGCAACCGCGTCGGGATGGCCGACTCCGGCCGGTTCAACTACCACCTCGACCGGCTGACCGGCCACTTCGTCAGCAAGCGCGCGGCCGGGTACGAGCTCCGCAGAGCCGGCGAACGCGTCGTCGAGGCGGTCCTCTCGGGGGCGGTCACCGCGGCGCCCGTCCTCGAACGGACCGAGATCGACCACCCCTGTCACTTCTGCGGCGCGCCGGTCGCCGTCCGCTTCCGCGAGGAGCGCGTCGAGGTGTTCTGCACCGAGTGTCCGGGCACCTACAGCCGGACGAGTTCGCCGGCCGACGGCAGGGACGGCGGCGATACTGGCGACGACGGGGATGCCGACGACCGCGAGAACGATACCCGCGGTAGCGACGGGCCGGGCGACGACTGCGGGGCGGACCGCGCGGCGGCCGAGGGGTACCTCGGCTACCACCCGCTCCCGCCGGCCGGCGTCGCCGGGCGCGACCCCGAGGCGGTGTTCCGCGCGGCCTGGACCTGGGGTCACCTCGAACTGTTCGCCGCCGCCGCGGGCGTCTGTCCCCGCTGTTCAGCCGCGCTCGACCGCCGCCGTCGCGTCTGCGAGTCCCACGACGGCGACGCCCGCGACGGGCGGGCCGACGGCGCCGACGCCAGCGCCGAGGGCGGCCTCTGTGACGCCTGCGGCCGCCGCTACGCCGTCGCCGTCGACCTGGATTGTTCGAACTGTATCTACGAGGAGAGCGGCGCGGCCGTCGTGGGACTGGCGGACTCGCCCGCCCTCCTCGCCTTTCTCCTCGACCACGGCCTGAACCCGCTGGCCCCGACCGACGAGACGCTCCCCGCGCTGTCGGCCGCGTACAACGACTTGGACGAGTCGGTCCGGTCGACCGACCCCTTCGAGGCGCGGTTCACCTTCGCCGTCGACGGCGACGAACTCGCGCTGACGGTCGACGACGACCTGCGGGTCGTCGACGCCGAGCGGCGGTAAATGGCCGGGACCGCGTCCGCGATCGTTCCGTCCCCCGCGTTTTTCCGGCGGCCGCCCGTCGCACCGATATGCGCGAGTTCGCCGACGACCCGCCGGTCGAGGAGCGGGTCGGCGACCTGCTGGGGGAGCGCGCCGAAACCGTCGCCGTCGCCGAGACCGCGACCGGGGGACTGGTCGGGGCGCTGCTGACGAGCGTCCCCGGCGCGAGCGACTACCTCGACCGCGTCGTCGTCCCCTACGACTACGACGCGCTCCGGACCGTGCTGGCGGTCCCCCGGGAGACGCTCGACGAACACGGCGCCGTCAGCGAACCGGTCACCCGCGACCTCGCCCGGGCGGCCCGCGACACCGCCGACGCCACGTGGGGGGTCGCCACGGCCGGCGTCGCCGGCCCGGGCGGCGGCACCGAGGAGAAACCGGTCGGCACCGGCTTCGTCGGCGTCGCCCACGCCGCCCCCTGGGAGTCGGGCGACTCGACCGCCAGCGTCTCCCGCTACGCGTTCGACGGCGACCGGGGAGCCGTCCGCGAGCGGCTCGCCCGCCGCGCGCTCCGGGACCTGGAGACCGCGGTCAGTTCCCGCGACTGACCCGTTCCCGGCGTCGCGACGCCGGTCAGAGGTTCCGCGCTCGGGGGTCGCCGCTGCGGGTTCGCCGACGAGGACTCACCGATGGGGGCTCGCCGGTCGCCGAAGGGCAACACTTGTGACCCGCGGGTCCATCGCATCGCTCCATGGACAAGCGCGGACACGTGTTGAACGCGGTCTTTCTCGCGGTGGGGCTGGGATTCATCCTCGAACCGGCCGGGGACGTGGCGACGTTCCGGACCATCGCCGCGGTGTTCGTCCCGCTGGTGCTCGGGGCCCTGTTCCCCGACGTGGACACCCACTTCGGGAAACACCGCAAGACGCTGCACAACCTCCCGGTGCTGGGGATCGTCGCCGCCTACCCTATCTACTTCGCCAACCTCCACTGGGTGTGGCTCGGCGTGCTCACCCACTACGTCCTCGACGCGCTCGGGACGACCCGCGGGCTCGCGCTCTTCTACCCCCTCTGGGACGAGGAGTTCGGCGCCCCCATCGGCGTCCCCGTCAGCAGCGACTACGCCGACGCCATGATGCTCGCCGTCACCGCCTTCGAACTCGTCGTCGCCGCCGGCCTCGTCCACGTCCTCCCCGCCTACCTCCCCGAGGGCGTCGCCCTCCCGTTCTGAGTCGGTTTCGCGCCGCCGTTCTCCCGGTGTGACCGAAGTGAGCAGTGCTGTGCGGTGCGGTCGGCGCGCGCTGTCGCGGCCTCCGTGCCGCGACGGAATCGCGCGAGGGATTCGCGACTCGCGTGTCGCGAATCGGCTGGGGAGGTTCGTGGCCGTCTGCGGTCGCGGTGCGGGGCGGTGCGGTCGCGGTACTGTCCCTGGCGGACTGAAAGGGCGAGGCGCGCTCGCGCCGACAGTCGCCTGAGCGACCCCTATCCGCGCGGGCGGTGCGGAGAGCGCGGATATGTCGCTCAGCGACCGCGAGCGCGTCGAGGGCTTTCAGCACTCGCCGTCGAGTGCGGTACTGACTCCAGCTAGCGAGCGCGTCGAGGGCTTTCAGCACTCGCCGTCGAGTGCGGTCAGGACAACTACCGAGCGGGATCGGGACGTCACTCGAAGGGGGAGGGGGAACGTTTTTACAGAGCGGGGGGCATGACTCGGATATATGGCCTCCTGGGAGTGTGCGATCGACGGCGACGACGAGCAGTTCGACCGGGTCGAGGACCTGATCGTCCACCAGTCGACGGCACACGAGCGCATCGAGTGCAAGGTCTGCGGGACCGTCCTCCCGGACGGCTACTTCGCGATCCGCCACGCCTTCGACGAGCACAGCCGCGCCGAGTACGTCCGCGCCTACGACGCCACCGCCAAGGAGGTCCGGCGCCGCGAGAACGTCAAGGAGAACATCGAGGAGGCGGCCGACATCCGCGAGGTCATCGACCGCCTCGAAGGCGGCAACGGCGCTATCTGAGGGGGTCTTTTCAGCTATCGCTCTAGCGGTAGCGTCACGGATCCGCCACCGAAAGAACTGCACCGAGAGCGGCCCTCACTTCGAGGAGAGCAGGTAGCCGCCGACGCCCATCGAGAGGACGGCGAGCAGGACCGAGGCGAGTCGGAGCAACTGCGGGGTCGCTCCCAGCGGCGGCTCGCTGGTCTCGGTCCGCATCGCGTCGTAGCGCTGGACCGTCTCCGCGCGCTGCTGGGCCTCCTCGCTGGCGTCCTCGCCCGGCGGGGGGCCGAACTCCGGCTCGTCCGCCGGCGGGAGGTCGCCGCCGTCCTCGGGGCGCTCGATGACGACCGGCTGGACCGCGGTCAGGTTGTCGTTCTCGTAGGCCTGTCGCCGTTCGGTCTGGTTGAGGTAGCTGAACTCCGGCGCGCCCTCGCCGACGGGGACGCGGTACTCGCCGTCGTGCTCCAGGGTCGTCCGGTACAGCTCCTGGCCGCGCTCCGAGAGGTTCTCGTAGGCGATTATCTCGTGGCCCTCGTCGCGGAGCTCCTCGGGCGAGCCGGTCGCGTACGACCCGGTGTCGTGGACGAGCATCGCCTGCACCGGGAAGACGGCCGGGACCGTGAACAGGACGACCGCCAGGACGACCAGCGCCGTGCCGATAGTGTTGCGCCGGTTCATTCCAGATCAGCCCGCTCGAACAGCAGGTAGCCGATCAGCAGCGGTACCACCAGCCAGAACGCGAGCACGACCAGCGAGAACTCGTCCTGCAGGTACAGCGGCAACACCTCGTTGGTGTCGGCCGAGCCGTAGCTGATGTCGTCCGGCAGGCTCGACATGAAGACGATCTGGCGCATGTCCGCCGGGAGCACGAGATTCACCGCTTTCCGGTAGGCCAGGTAGGGGCTGGTGTACTGGACGGCGTTGTAGAGGTCCGGGTTGGGGTCGGCGCCCAGCAGCGTCGTGTGGAGCCAGCGGGCGATGTCGCCGACCGACACGACCGGGAAGACGTACAGGATGACGAGCACGAAGTACGTCCCGAACGCGCCCGCGATGGCGCGGCTCCGCGACGCGGCCGCCGAGGACATCGCCAGCGCGACGCTGACGAAGGCGCTGCCGTAGGCCAGCGTCACCAGCAGCGTGCCGAAGATCACGCCGGCGGGGAACGCGCCGTGGCGGGTCAGCGCCGTGCTGATCGCCGCGACGTACATGAACCCGACGCCGCCGGCGACGATGCCGTTCCGGCTCAGCAGCTTCCCGACGAAGACGCTCCGGCGCGTGTTCGGCAGGGAGAGCAGGAACTTGATCCCGCCGCCCTCGCGCTCGCCCGCGATGGCGAGGTAGCTCGCCACCAGCGCGACGATGGGCAACAGGATCCCGAGGATGAGCGTCAACACCCGAAAGAGCGCCCGCACCTGCTCGGCGTCCGGACCGGGCGCGTTGCCCGAGACGTAGCCGACGAACGCGGCGATCAGTCCGAGGACGATGGCCGCGGCCCACAGCAGTTTCGACCGGCGCGCGGCCTTGAAGTCCTTCTTCGCGACGGTGACCGTGCTCATGCCGAGGCCTCCCGGGAGTCGTCCAGCTCGCCTTCCTCGCCGACGGACCGATCGGCGTCGCGGCCGCCGCCGGTGAACTGGTTGAACAGCTCCTCCAGCGAGGTGTTGTCCGCGAGGATGTCGACGACCTCGGCCCGGTCGTCGACCAGCCTGACCACGTCGACCTTCGCGCTCGGGTCCGAACACTCCGCGACCAGCGTCCGCTCGGTCACGTCGACCGCGGAGACGCCCGGGATGTCGGCGACACCGTCGGCCCGCGGCGGTTCCGCACACTCCAGTTTGATGGTCGCCTGGCCGCTCGCGCTCTCGCGCAGCCCCTCGATGGAGTCGACGGCGACCAGCTCCCCCTCGTTCATCACGCCGACGCGGTCGCAGACCGCCTCGACCTCCGAGAGGATGTGACTGGAGAAGAAGACGGTCGTCCCGTCTTCCGCCCGGTCGCGGATGACCGACCGCATGTGCTGGATGCCGTTCGGATCCAGCCCCGTCGAGGGCTCGTCGAGGATCAGGAGATCGGGGTCGTCGGCCAGCGCCATGCCGAACGCGAGGCGCTGTTGCATCCCCTTCGAGTAGCCCGCGGCGACGCGGTCGGCGTCGTCGCGGATGCCGACGAGGTCGAGCAGCTGCTCGGGGTCGTCGCCGGCGTCTTTGGTCTCGACGGCCCACTCCATGTACTCGCGACCGGTGAGGTAGTCGTCGAAGCCGTACCCTTCCGGGAGGACGCCGATGCGCTCGCGGATGGCCGCACACTCGTGCTGGGCGTCCATGCCGAACACCTGCGCCGACCCCGCGGTCGGCCGGATGAAATCGAGCAGCATGTTGATCGTCGTCGACTTCCCCGCGCCGTTGGGGCCGAGGAACCCGAAGATCTCCCCCTCCTCGATGGTGAGATCGAGGGAGTCGACGGCGACCACGTCCTCGCCGAAGGTCTTCGTGAGTCCGTTCGTCTGGATGGAGGGCATCTGTCGTACTCGTCCCCCGGAACACGGGGCCAGTGTAAGTGTCTTTTCGTTGGGCGAGCGCCGACGGGACGGTCCCGCCCGAACGGTTACGTGTCGGTGGCTCCGCGCCCGGCGGCCCGGTAGACGACGACGCCGTCGGTCTCGTGGACGCGCGTCCAGTCGTCCGATACCGCGAACGAGCGTTCGAGCGTGCCGAACTGGACGACTCCGGTGCCGCGGACGGTGTATCGGCCCTTCGGAACAAGGACGTAGTCCGGATCGGCGTCGACGGTCGCGGCGGCCGACTCGACGCAGGCGGCGCTGTTGCACGTCGAGGCGTCCTCGAACGCCGCCAGTTGCCGGTCGTACGCGCCGGCGCTGGCCCACTCGACGCCCCACGGACCGACGGCGATCGACCGCCCCGACAGCGCGGGGAACCACTCGGCGGCGTCGCCGAGCACGAGGAACCGGGCGTCCGCGGGCGTCTCGGCGGCCGCCCACTCGGCGGCCGCGACCGACTCGTCGTCGAGGAACGAGGGCGTGGTGCCGTCGGCCGTCGAGGTCGTCTCCGCGGCGAGGGACGCGCCGCCGACGGTGGTCGCGAGGACGACGAGAACCGCCGCGGCCGCCGCCCGTCGACGGGGCGAGGAGAGCCCCGAGGGCCAGCCGCCGGCGGCGACGCGCTCGGCGACCCCGAGCCCGGCGACCGTGAGGGCCAGCGCGCCAACCGCGTAGGGGAACCGGAGCTGGAAAAAAAGCAGCGTCGCGGCGACGGTCCAGCCGGCGACGACGGCGTCGCGGCGGGCGGCGAGCGCCGCCGCGGCCGCCGCGAACGGCGTGAGCCGGTAGACCGAGGGGCCCTCGACGAGCTGGGCGAGCCCGCCGCCGATCCCACCGTGGGTCCCGGCCGCGGCGGTGAAGACGCCGGGGCCGTGGGTCGTCACGACCCACGCGAGCCAGGGGCTCGCGAGCGCGAGCGCCCCCAGGCCGACGGCCAGTCCGCGCGCGAGTCCCCGGACCGACCGATCGAGCCCGGCCCAGAACACGAGGTAGCTCGCGACGACGAACAGCGCGTAGGTGGGATGGGTGAGGCCCGTCAGCGCGACCGCGACGGCGCCCGCGAACAGCGCCCGCCGACCGCCGCCGGCGAAGACGTGATAGCCGGCGTAGACCGCGGTCAGCGCGTACAGGAAGGCGAACCCGCGGACGACGCCGCCCGCGGAGACGTGCCACTCCAGCACCTGCGGGTTCAGCGCTATCAGCGCCGCGGTCGCGGTCCCGGCCGCCCGCGAGCCGGTGTAGTCCCGCCCGAGCAGGTACGCCGGCACCAGCCCCGCGACGACGGCGACGGCGGGCAACAGCCGGGTGACCGCCAGGGGACCGAGCCCCAGGTCGAGGGCGAGCGCGAAGACGTAGAACTGCAGCGGCGGGTACGCGAAGGGGACGGGGAGGGCGTAGCCCGGAACGGTCGCCGGCGGCGCGTAGCCGTTCGCTGCGATCTCGGCGGCGATCTGCGCGTACAGCCCGCCGCCGTAGGCCGGATACGGGTTCGTCGCCAGGTAGACGGCGACGGCGACGACGCCGGGGAGGACGGCCAGGCCAAGCCATCGGGCGTCTCGCCCGTCGAGGGGGACCGCGTCCCCGATTCGCCCCGCGAGCGCGAGCGACCGGTCGCTCTCGCGGGTACCGCTCGCCGTCATTTCCGGTCGATCTGGAAGGGGTTGCGGACCCCGACCGACACGTCCGACCAGCGGTACTCCAGGCGCGCCCAGAGCGGGACGGCGACGACGAGCGCGAGGATGGCGACGGCCTCGACGGAGCCGACCCAGCGCGGGAAGACGTAGGCGATCCCGTTGGCGACCGACGGCGGCAGCGCCGCCATGGCACGACCCGATAGCGACAGGTTCGCGGGGTCAGGCTCGCGGCTCGGCAGGTCGAGCGCGGCCGCGCTCTCGCCGCCGGCGCTCTCCTCGCCGGTGCCCAGCCGCTCGGCCTCGTAGGGGAACCCGATGGTGGCGGTCCAGACCACCTCGCCCGCCCGGTCGATCTCGAACACCCGGTCGCCGTTCGAATCGGTGATCAGCGTGTGGCCGTTCGGCAGGCGGTCGGCGTCCCGGGGCCACTGCATGCGCGCGTCGCTCCAGGTCCACGACCGGTTCCACGTCCCGCCCTCGCGCTGGTACTCGACGACGCGGCCGTTCTCGGAGTCGGCGACCAGCAGCGCGGGCCCGCCGCGCTCGGGCGGGATGTAGTCGGGGTTGTGCTGCTCGTAGAGGGTGTCGTGGTCGCCGTCGCTCCCGAGCGTCCACTCCTCCAGCAGTCCCCGCTCGAAGTCGATAAAGGCCACCTGGTCGTGGTTGCGGAGGCTGACCATCGCGGCGTCGCGGCCCGCTATCTCGACGTGCTCCACGTCGTTGAGGTGCGTCCAGTCCTCGGGGAAGGGGCCGCCGCTGTCGACGTCGAAAGCGGCCTGTGCGTCCCATTCCCAGGTGATCAGCTCGGTGGTCGTGTTGACGACGAAGGCGCGGTCGCGGTCGATGTCGGCGACGAGCAGGCGGTGGTCGTCGATCCGGTCGACGTCGTGCCACCGTGTCGAGTGCTTGCCGGGCGTGACGCGGCTGAACACCTCGGTCGACTCGCCGGTGGTGAGGTTGACGCGCTCGACGCCGTTGCGCGTGCAGACCGAGCCGTCGCACTCGTCGGGTTCGAGGTGGTCGGCGTAGACGAACTCGACGGTAGCCTCGGTCCCGGCGACGGGGTCGACGTCCCAGTAGCGGGTGTGGTCGTTCTCGTGGTAGTAGATCCCCCCGTCGGTGTCGAAGGCGACGAGTTCGGCCTGGGCGCGGGGGCCGTCGCTCTCGTCGCTGACGAAGGCGTTGGAGTCGGTCGCGACCACGGTGCGGCCGTCGCGGGGGTCGACGACCGGCCCGCGGTCGCCCGAGCGCAGCGCCTGTTCGACCGACGGGTCGCCGGTGACCCGGTCGCTCGACCGCTCGGCGGCGACGTAGCCGACCGCGACCGTCCCCGTCGCGAGGACGACGACCGCGGCCAGCAGCAGACGGAGCTTCACTCGGCGTGACACTGTCGGTGAATCGGGTCCGCGGTACATAGGGTGATCGTTGCGCCGGTCGTCGTGGTCGGTGGACGCCGCCCGCGTTCGATAGACACCGCCCGCGCTCGTCGGCGTGAAGCTGGTCGCGACCGCCGAACGACGGTGACTGCGGCCACCGAACGGCGGTGGGTCCCGCGTTCGCCCGATGGCGGTCTTTCCCAACAGATAATGCCGTCGGTGCCGAACTGGCGGAGAGATGGGGGATCGATCGGACGCGCCGCCCTCGAACCGACGGCGCAGGTTGCTGGGCTCGCTCGCGGCCGGGGCCACCCTCGGGACCGCCGGCTGTATGCGCCGGCTGCGCGCTGCCACCGGCTGGGAGTCGGTGACGCCGGTGTCGGTCGGGATCAAGACGCTCCCGGCCGACGCCGACCCCTACGCGCTGCGGGTCGCCCAGTCGGTCGCCGGGTGGTTCCGGGCGGCCGGCCTCGAGGTGTCGGTCACGCCGGTCGCCCCCGAAGAGCTGTACCGCCAGGTGCTCATCCGGAACAACTTCGACGCGTTCGTCGGGCGGATCCCCGCTCGCCTGCGGGACGGCGACGGCCTCTACGCGCTGTTGCACTCGCGCTTTGGCTCCGAGCCGGGCTGGCAGAACCCGTTCGGCTACGCGAACCTCGACGTCGACGACCGGCTGGTCGAGCAGCGCACCGCGACCGGCGAGGCCCGGAGCGAGGCGCTCGCGGCCGTCCAGCGCAGCGTCGCCCGCACACAGCCGTTCTCGCTGGTCGCGTTCCCCGACGAGGTCCGGGCCGTCCGCGACGGGCGGTTCGAGGGGTGGGGCGGGATCGACTTCGAGTCGCCGCTGGGCTACCTCTCGCTCGACGAGGGGTCCCGGGAGGCCGTCAGCGAGGGCGCCACCGCCACCACCACCGCGACCGCCTCCGACGACCCCGCGACGCTGCGCACCGTGATCACCGACCGGCGGCCCACCGAGAACCTCAACCCGTTGGCGGCGGAGTTCCGGTGGACCGGCGTCCTCACCGGGCTGCTGTACGACCCGCTGGGCTACGAGACCGACTCCGGCGGGGTCGAGCCCTGGCTGGCCGACACCTGGGAGTTCGAGACCGTCGGCGGGCGGCCGCGGGCGCGCGTCCGGCTCCGCGACGGGCTGACCTGGCACGACGGCGAACCGCTGACGGCCGCCGACGTTGCGCTCACCTACGCCCTGCTGTCGGACGTGACGCTCGGACGGACGACCGAGGGGACCGACACCGCGACCGAGGACGACGCGGCCGTGGCCGCGCCCCGGTTCCGCGGCCGGAGCAGCCTCGTCGCCGACGCCGAAGCGCTCGACCCGCGGACCGTCGAGATCCGGTTCACCGACTGCACCGCGACCGTCGCGGCCCGGGCGCTCACGGTCCCGGTGTTGCCCGAGCACGTCTGGCGCGACCGGGCGGGACCGGCCTCGGTCGGCGGCGTCGACTTCGGCGCGACCTCGGAGGCGCTCGTGACCAACAACGTCCCGCCCGTCGGGAGCGGGCCCTTCGCCTTCGAGCGGAACGTCCCCGGCGACCGCCTCGTGCTCGACCGGTTCGACGACCACTTCCTCGCGTCGGACCCGCCGGCCGAGCTCCCCGGCGACGTGGACGGGCTCCCGCCGTTCGAGCGGGTGGACGTGACCGTCGTCGGCACCGACGAGACGGCCGTCTCGATGGTCGCGAGCGGCGACGCGGACGTGACCGGGACCGCCGTCGGCGCCGGGACGATCCCCCGGATCGGCCGGTCGGAGGGCGTCGACCTGGTCGTCGGCCGGTCGCCCTCGCCGTACGTCGTCGGCTACAACGCCCGCCGGCCGCCGCTGACGAACCCCCGGTTCCGGAACACGCTCGGCCACCTGGTCGACCAGCGGGCGCTGGTCGACGACGTGTTCGACGGCTACGGCTGGCCCGCGGCGACCCTCCTGGCCGGGACCGACCTGGCCCCCGCGGACCTCCGGTTCGAGGACGAACACCCGGTGACGCCCTTTTTCGGGTCGAGTGGCACGGTCGACGCCGACGCCGCGCGGGCCGCGTTCCGCGACGCCGGCTACGAGTACGACGACGGGACCCTCGTGGAGCGCGACTGATGGCGCTCGCAACCGTCCTCGCGCAGGTCGCCGCCGGCGTCGTCGCCCTGCACCTGTTCGGCCTGGCCGCGGTCGTCGGCCGCGACGGCCTGGCCGGCGCCACCGAACGGGTCCGGTCGAACCTCCGCGCGGTCGCGCCGACGCTGGGGCTGCTGGTCGTCGTCCTCGCCGTCAACGGCGTCGTCCGCGACGTGGGCGTCGAGATCTCCTGGCTCATCGGCGTCAACATCACCGGCGCGATCCACGCGCTGGAGCGCGGGTTCGTCGCCTGGGTCCAGTCGTTCGCCGCCCCGCCGCTGACGACCTACTTCAGCGCCGTCTACGTCTTCGGCTACGCCTTCCTGCTGACCTTCCCCGTCGTCGCCTACCTCGCCTGCCGGAGCGACCGCCCGGTCCGGACGCTGCTGGTCGCCTACGCCGTCAACTACGCGCTCGGGCTCGTCTGTTACGTCCTCTTCATCTCCTACGGGCCCCGGAACGTCACGCCCGAGGCGGTCGACTCGCTGCTGTACGCCCACTGGCCCCAGGCGCAACTGCTGACCGGCCGGGTCAACCGCAACACGAACGTCTTCCCGTCGCTGCACACCTCGCTGTCCGTGACGGTCGCGCTCGTCGCCTACCGCTACCGCGAGGTCTACCCACGGTGGTACCCCGTCGCCGCCGCGCTCGCCGCGTCCATCGCCGTCTCGACGATGTACCTCGGCATCCACTGGGCCACCGACGTGGTCGCCGGCGCCGCGCTGGCCGCGGTCGCCGTCGCTGTCGGCCTCCGGGTCACCGCCGACTCGCAGGAGGGGACCGTCGCCCGCCTGACCGACCGGATCACCGCGTGGATCCGGGAGTGACGCCCCGCCGGTCGACGGGGATCCTCGGACGCCGTCGCTCACCGTTGCGTCGCTCGCTGCGGGTACCCGCCTCGAAAAAGATGGAGCAAAAAACGCGACTCGCTTCGCTCGTCGCGGAGAACCGGCTGCTGCGCCGCCGCACGCTACGTTACCGCTCTTCCGAGTCCAGCACGCGGATCTGGTCGCCGCGGACGGTGACGGGGATCGGGACCGTCGGGCCTCCACCTTTTTCATCGACGGGTATCCTCGCTCGCGTCGCTCGCTGCGGGTACCCGCCTCGAAAAAGATGGGGCAAAAAACGCGACTCGCTTCGCTCGTCGCGGAGAACCGGCGGCTGCGCCGCCGCACGCTACGTTACCGCTCTTCCGAGTCCAGCACGCGGATCTGGTCGCCGCGGACGGTGACGGGGATCGGGACGGTTGCCTCGTACAGCTCGACGGTGACCTGGTCTTTGCCCTCGTCGATGCGCTGGACCTGGGCCTTCTCGCCCTTGAACGGGCCGGCGATGAGCTCGACGATGTCCCCTTCAGCGATGCCCTCCACGTCGGGCTTGGGCGAGAGGAAGTGCTCGACCTCGCTGAGGCCCGACTCGCCGGGAACGACGCCGCGCATGTGGGGGATCTCGTCGGAGATGCGCTCGAAGACGGCGGAGTCGTCGGCCTCGACCATGACGTAGGAGGTGAGCGAGTCCGGCGCGAGCGCGGCGTGGATCGAGTCCTCCTCGCGGTTCATGATCATGTCGGCGACGGTGCGCTCCTGGCTGGCCGTGGTCTTGACGGCGAAGATACCCATCTCAGGGCCCCCCCGGCACGAAGTTCATGATCACGAAGATCAGGAAGCCGAGGATGCCGACGAGGATGATGCCGGCCCCGGCGATCTTCGCGACTTGCGAGAACTCTTCCCACGACGGCGTGCTGGCCAGTTTCAGCACGCGGACGTAGGAGCTCAGGTCGTAGGGAACGTTCATATCGGGCAGTTGCTCCCGCGGACTTTTCTATCTATCCATATTCGGCGATCGGATCCCATCCCCGCCCGAGGGGCTGATCGCGGACGAACGGGTCGGGCGCCCCGGTCGACGGCTGAGCGCGGGGGCGAACCAGGCGCAGCCCGAAGTAGCGGTTATACGGCACCTACTCCGTCGAATACGATTGATAACTAATTGCCACCCCGCGGGATCGCTTCGGCAGGTGACTACCTTGCAACTGTCGCGACGCAACGTGATCGGGCTGGCGATCGGGGTCCCCGTCGGAACGGGAATCGGCGAACTGCGGTCGAACGGACGCGACCGGGAGTCCGCCGGAACCGGGTACGGTGCCGTCCCGGCCGGCACGCCGACGAGCCCGACCGGAGTTGGGACACGGCTGGACACGGACGGGGCCGGCGCGACCCCGGATACCGACGGGTCCGACGCGACCCCGGATACCGACGGGTCCGACGCGACCCCGGATACCGGTTCGATCGACACGGCGGGGAGCGAGCGAACGAACGGCCGGTCGGGGTACGGCGCCGCGGCCTACAGCAGTCCGACGGGGTGATCACGATGGTCGAACGCACTCCCAACCACGACCTCCACCGGTACGAGCCGGGCGAGACCGACTGGACGCACTCCCCCGACATGGCGACGATCGAGGAGCGGCTGGTCGTCAGGGACGAGGAGGCGAACCTGTCGAAGTACACGCCCCACGAGGCGGCCACGTTCGTCGCGACGGACACGGGCGCCGTGTACGACGGCGACGGCGACGCCTGGACCCCCGCGACGCGGGAGGCCGACCGGATCAACGCGAACCAGGTCCGCTCCACCGAGGGGTACGTCCACGGCTGCACGCTCGACGAGCGGGCGGCCGGCCGCATCGCGAGCCCGGCGCCGCCGAGCAGGCCGATGGAGATGCCCCGTCACATCGCCACGTACCCGACCCGCGAGACGCCGGTCGTGATGATACACAGCGAGGGGAGCCACATCGCCGAGTACGAGGAGCTGTACCCGCGGATGCAGGAACGGGGCCTCCCCTGGATGATGGGCGCGACCCCGGCGCGCATCGAGAAAGACGACGCCGAGGGGCTCGTCAGCACCGACCAGCTCAAGGAGATGCTGCTGCACGGCTGCGAGGTCGGCCTCTACACCGGCAGCGGGACCGTCGACGAGGGCGGCCGGCTGACCGAGCCCGGGAACGACAGCGACGGCGTCGAGGAGCTGGACGACCTGCTGCGGATCGTCCGCGAGCAGAAACGGGGCCTCGAAGCGCTGGGGTTCCCGGTGGCGCACCTCCAGCCCAGGCAGGGCCGGGGGCTGAACATGGGCGAACTCGACGAGCCGCAGTTCTACGCCGTCCGGTCGCTGTTCGCCGCCTCGGGCCACGGCTGGGCGACCAACGGCGCCGACTACGCCGCGACCGCGACGACCGCCAAACACGGCCAGAGTTCGGCCCTGATCGAGCGACCCGACCAGCACACCGCCGACGAGGCCAAGGCGATGATCGACCGGCTGACAAAGCGGCCGAAGGGCCGCCTGCGGCTGTTCTTCCACAGCCACAAGGTCGACGACTGGCCGCGCCTCGAGGAGATATTCGACTACCTCGTCGAGAAACGGGAGGCGGGGGAGTTGCACGTCGCCTCCTCGACGGGCGGGCTGCTCATCCCGTGGACGCTCCCGGAGGGCGACATCGTCCAGGAGTCCTCGCCGAAGTTCGACGACTTCGCGGACAGCTTCTGGCTCCCGATGGGGAACGAACCCGTCGTCGACAACGCCCGCGCCGACCCCTTCTGGACGATCGGCTCGTCGACCGGCGACGAGGTCTTCGGCGGGCTGCGGACCCGCGACATCCAGCTGAACCCGCAGTTCACGACGATGATGGTCCAGTTCGACGCGCGCGTCCCCGACAGCGTCAGGGACGTGACCGTCCGCGCCGACTCCTTCGACGACTTCCCGCGCGCGGAGACGAGCTTCTCCGTCGGTCCGAACTGGGAGACGGTGTACTGCCCCGTCGGCGTCCCGCGCGCCGACACGGGCCGGGCCGATGTCAAGACCAAGTGGGAACTGGACATCTGGACGACGGCCGACGAGATGAACCTCAAGAACGTCCGGGTGTATCCCTGCTGAGCGCGCCCGGGTCGTACCCTCCCGGCGCTCGTCACGTCCGTTCCTCGCAGAACGAGCCCGCGGGGATTTGAACCCGATGCCCGACCGCATGGCGGTCTGCCGTGGTTCAAATCCCCCCGGGACGCACACCGATCCGGAGCGGACGCGGAGATGAAACTCCGCGCCGGTCGAGATCGGAGAAGCGAGCCCGCGGGGATTTGAACCCCGGACAACTTGGTCCGGAACCAAGCACTCTGTCCACTGAGCTACGGGCCCTCGTAGTCGGGTAGCGCGGTGGCGCCCTTAACCGTTGTGAGACGCGGCGAAGGGCGGAGAATCCGGGCGGCGGTCAGGGCTGTTCGCCCGTCTCGAGGGTGAAGTCGTCGGTCGGGTAGGCGACGCAGGTCAGGCAGTAGCCGTCGTCCATGTCGTCGTCGAACAGCGCCTCGTTGTGCTCGTGGCGGATGTAGTCGCTGGCGGGGCCGTCCTGGATCTGGCCGGCGCAGGAGACACACTGGCCCTGGCGGCAGGCGTAGGGGAGGTCCCAGCCCTCCTCCTCGCCCACGTCGAGGATGTTCTCGTTGTTGGCGATCTCGATGGTCTCGCCCTCCTTGGCGAACTCGATCTCGTAGTACTCGACCTCGTCGTCGGGGATGGATTCGGGGTCGAAGCCCTCCGCCTCGTCGCCGCCCTCCTCGCCCTCTTCGAGCTCGGCGCCGCCCTCGCCCGAGGGGATGGCGCCCGCGGCGCCGCCGCCGATCGAGCGGTTCATGGGCTCGGGGAAGTCCGTGTCCGGCACCGCCGCGGCGCGCTGTTCGAGGACCTCCTGGGAGATGTCCGCCGGGGGCTCCCAGCCGGTCCCCCGCGCGTAGTGGACCGCGACGACGACGAGTGTCAACGCCGCCCCGATCGCGACACTCACTGTATCGACCATGTTTGCCGCTTCGGAGTGCCCGTATAACTAACTGACGCTTCAACGGTGGGCAACCGCCCGACGCCGACCCCGAACGTGTTCTGCCAGCGACGGGACGGCGCCGGCGCCGCCGCGGTGCCCTACTCCTCCCGGCGAGGCACCTCGTGGCGGCCGAACCCGTAGCGCAGTCGGTTGGCGAGCCGCCGGGAGAACCGCCCCGGCCCCTCGCCGCCGGACGAGCGGGAGTCGAAGCGCTCGGCGAGCGCCTGATAGATCAGGGGAACCGGCACCTCCTGTTCCAGGGCCTCCTGGACGGTCCAGGTGCCCGTCGACCCGCCCTCGACGCGGTCGGCGACGGTCCCCAGATCCGACCCCTCCTCCGCGAAGGCCTCCTCGCAGAGTTCCAGCAGCCACGAGCGGATGACGGCGCCGTTGTTCCACGTGCGCGCGACCGATTCGAGGTCCAGGTCGTAGCGGCCGTTGGCCAGCAGTTCGAACCCCTCGCCGTAGGTCTGCATCAGCGCGTACTCGACGCCGTTGTGGACCATCTTCACGTAGTGGCCCGAACCGGACGGGCCCATGCGGTCGTGGCCGTCGGGTCCGGTCGCGACGGCGTCGAAGACGGGGACGAGTTCCTCGTAGGCCCACTCGGGACCGCCGACCATCAGCGAGAAACCCAGTTCCGCGCCCGCGGGGCCCCCGGAGGTCCCGCAGTCGAGGTAGGCGGCCTCCGTGGCCTCCGCCCGGCGGACCGAGTCCTCGAAGTAGGAGTTGCCGCCGTCGACGACGATGTCGTCGCCGTCGAGGTGCGGTTCCAGGTCGTCGAGCGCGGCGTCGACGGCGTCGCCGGCGGGGACCATCAGCCAGACCCGCTTGTCCGCGCCGAGCCGCTCGGCGAGGTCGACCACGGAGTCGGCGGGGGTCGCCCCCGCGTCGGCCGCCCGCGCGACGGCCTCCTCGTCGAGGTCGAACGCCACCACGTCGTGGCCCGCGTCGAGCACGCGGTCGACGACGATCTGTCCCATCCGGCCGAGTCCGACGACGCCCAGTTGCATACGCCGAGTCTCACCGGGCGCGCAAGTAGGGGTTGTGGTTTCACGGTCCGACGGGCCCGCGGCGTCGACCCAGTTGCCGGTCGAACGGCACGGCGACCGGAGCGCGACCGGCACACAGGGCACAACGCCGCTCTTGTCGAACAACACCTGTCACACAGTTACGGATGCGGCGAGGACAGATCGGACGAGCCGAACGGGTGCGCCCGACAGGGCGCGCTCGTTCGGGCTGGAGGCGAAATCGAACCGCCCGTGAGAGGGCGACGAGATGAACGCCTCGACGGAGAACCGAAGCGCCAGGACCGGTCCGGCCGCTGGATCGGCACGAAGGTCAACTACCGGACGTTTGGTGACCAACGTTCGGGAAGTCGGTCGCCGGCAGTAGTGTGAGCCCAGCCAAAGCCCTGAAGGGCGACACCGGGAAACCGTCCACGGCCAGAGCACGCCGGGAGAGCCGTCGGCGCGCGGAAACCGCCCCCCTCCGGGTACAGACCGCGGCGTCGGGCCACGTTTCTTCGCGCTCCGGAATGGCGACGAGCGGACCCGAGGGATTCGATATACCGGCATACGCTTGACAGCGTCAGACGGTCCCGGAACGACCCCGACGACGGAACACACGGGATCGACCGCGAGAGAGGTCGATAGCGACATTTCGTCCGCGCGAGCCGTCGGTGCCGAGAACGGACCGCGACCGCGCCCCAGGCAGCATGTGTTACTAACCCACAACCGACCGGAAGAACTTCACCGCGAACGCCTGTGCAGCCGGTATGACCGCTCGTCGATCCGTGCGTCTGGCGGAACTGACGTGGCCGGAGGTCGAATCGGCGCTCGCCGACGGGACCGAGACGGTGGTCGTCCCGGTCGGGTCTATCGAGCAGCACGGGCCGCACCTCCCGCTGAACATGGACACGCTGGACGGTGAAGAACTCGCCCGGCGGATCGCGGCGGACCTCGGAGACGCGCTCGCCGCGCCGGCGATCCGCCCCGGCTGTTCGGGCCATCACATGGAGTTCCCGGGGACGATCACCGTCCCGCCCGAGACGCTGATGGAGACGATCCGCTCGTACTGCCGCTCGCTGGACGAACACGGCTTCGAGCACGTGGTGCTCGTCCCCACGCACGGCGGGAACTTCGGCCCGGTCACCACCGTCGCGCCGGAGATCGGCCGCGAGATCGACGCGAGCGTGATCGCGCTCGCCGACCTCGACGAGCACATGCGGTTGCTCAACGAGGGTCTCGACGAGGCGGGGATCGACTACGACCAGGACGTGATCCACGCGGGCGCGGCCGAGACCGCGGTCGTCCTGGCCATCGACGAGGACCTGGTGCGGACCGACGAGCTCGAACCCGGACCCGAAGGCGAGTTCTCGACCGCGCGACTGCTGAGCGAGGGGTTCCGGGCGATCACCGAGAACGGCGTCCTCGGCGACCCCGGCGAAGCGACCGCCGAAGCGGGCGAGGTCATCCTGCAGCGGGTGACCGACGCGTACGTCGAGCGGATCGAAGCCGAGCGCGACGCGCTCTGAGCGGCCAGGCAGCGCGGTCCCGAGTGGCTCGGTCGCGTCCCTGGTTCGAGACATCCACATCCGATTCGATACACCGGGATGTGCTCGACAGCGTCAGACGCCGCCGCTCCGGTGAAAGAACGCGCGGGGGCGGAGGAAACACGGTGCAAGGCGGAGCGGCCAGAATCGAGGGAAGCCGCTCAGTCGTGGCGGTCGCCGTCGTCGCCGTGGAGCGGCCGCAGCGGCGTGATCTGCGGGCCGCGGTCGGTCGGCGTGACCTCGGCCTCGATCTCGAACACGTCGGCGAGCAGTTCCTCGGTGACGACCCCGTTGGGGTCGCCGCGGCTCTGGACGGCGCCGTCCTTCAGCGCGACGACCCGGTCGGCGAGGCGGGCCGCCTGCTGGAGGTCGTGGAGGACGACCACGACGGTCTTGTCGCTCTCCTCGCGCAACGTCTCGATTATCTCCATCACTTCGAGCTGGTGGTGCATGTCGAGGAACGTGGTCGGCTCGTCGAGCAGGAGCACGTCGGTCTCCTGGGCGAGCACCATGGCGATCCAGACCAGCTGTTTCTGTCCGCCGGAGAGGCTGCCCACGTCGCGACCCCGCAGGTGGTCGACGCCGGCGAGGTCGATGGCGCGGTCGATCGCGGCGCGGTCCTCGTCGGTGAGCCCGTCGAAGAACCCGCGGTGGGGGTAGCGGCCGTGTTCGACGAGCTTCTCGACGGTGATGCTGTCGGGCGCGACGTTCTCCTGGGAGAGCAGGCCCAGCCGGCGCGCGAGGTCCTTGGCGTCCATGTCGGCGACCTCGCTGCCGCCGATGCGGACGGCGCCCGCCTCGGGGGCGAGCTGGTCGGCCATCGCCTTGAGCAGGGTGCTCTTGCCGCTGCCGTTGGGGCCGACGAGGGCGGTGACCTCGCCGGGCGCGGCGACGAGCGACTCGCCGTCGACGACGGGCTCCTCGCTCGTGGGGTAGCCGACGACCACGTCCTCCGCCTCGAAGGGGGTGCCGTCAGCGTCGGCGTCGGCGCCGGTAGCGATAGCAGGCGCCGAGAGCGCCGACTGGGCGTCGGGCGTCTCGTCGCAGTCGGTGTGGTCGTCGCGGTGCGGTTCGGCCGGGGTGGTGTCGCTCTGGCTCATATTGCTCCGAGTTGGTCCTGTCTGCGCATCAGGTAGAGGAAGTACGGGCCGCCGACGAGGCCGGTGACGATGCCGACCGGGAGCTGGCCGCTCCCGCCCGTGAGGACGGGGATGGCCAGCCGCGCGCCCACGTCGGCCGCCACGAGCAGGGCGGGGCCGGCGAAGACGCAGCCGACGACGAGCCGGCGGTAGTCGCTGCCGACGACGTTGCGGACGACGTGGGGGACGATGAGGCCGACGAAGCCGACGATGCCGGCGACGGCGATGGAGGCCGCGGCGGCGAGCACGCCCACCGCCGAGAGGGCGAAACGCATCCGCTCGACGTTCATCCCCAGCGACGAGGCGGTGCGCTCGCCCAGCAGGAGGACGTTCAGCTGGCGGGCGCCGACGAGCGCGAGCCCGATGGCGACGATCGACCACGGGAGCGCGGTGCGGACCTGCTCCCAGTCGACGCCGGTCAGCGACCCGGTCGTCCAGGCGATGGCCGACTGGACCACGCCGATGCTGTCGGCGAAGAAGAACAGACCGGTCTGGAGGCTCTGGAAGACGGTACCGACGATGACGCCCGCCAGCACCAGCCGTACGGGCGAGGTGCCGCCCTTCCAGGCGATGACGTAGACGAGGACGAACGCGGCCATCCCGCCGACGGCGGCGATGATCGGGAGCGCCGCCGCCAGGACCGGGAAGACGACCAGCGTCAGGAGGATGAGCAGGCCCGCGCCCGAGGAGACTCCAAGGATGAACGGGCTCGCCAGTTCGTTGCGCGTCACGGCCTGGAAGATGGCGCCCGAGACGGCGAGGTTCGCGCCGACGAGCCCGGCGACGAACACCCGCGGCAGCCGGATCGTCCAGACGATGAGCGTCGGCGTCGCGAGTTCCGGGAGCTCGCCCTGGAAGCCCGTGACCGTCCGCATCAGGCCCTCGCCGAGCAGGAAGTTGAGGACCCAGCGGTGGTCGAGCAGGACGGCGGGGTCGACGACCGACCGCCAGGCCCGCGCGACCGACATCGAGTACGACCCGAAGCTCACCTGCACGAGCCCCGCGGCGACGGCCACCGCGAGGCTCCCCAGGCACAGCCCCAGCAGCGACCGGTCGACCCAGTCGAGGCGGGCGCCCTCGGACCCCTCCGCGCCCGACTCCGTCCCCGCTTCCGACACGGCGTTCTCTACCATTCGATCGATTTAGGTATGCCTAAACAGCGGTTTAGAGGTTGCGGTTCGCCCGTGGAGTGGCCGGCGGGGTGAGTCACCGCGCGTCTTCCCCGGGATCTGTCCCCTCGGCCCGTTCGGCCTCGATCTCGGCGGCGCGGTCGAGGACCGCGTCGTCGTCGAGGTGTTCGAGGAGCCGGCGGTGAGCCCGGTCGGTCAGGTCGGCGACCTCGTCGGCGCTCCGGCGGGTGTCGAAGGCGTCGTCGACGTACTCGGCGCGCAGGTCGGCGAGGCGCTCCTCGCTCGCGTCGTGGTCGTCGGGGATCCGCTCGTCGAACCACTCGCGCCAGCGCTCGCGGTCGGCCCACTCGCCCTCGTACTCGCTTTCGGGCCGCAACCAGTCGTAGTGGCGGGCGAGTTCGTGCGGGTACCCCCGCGCGACGCGGCGGTCCTCGAGGAGACACCGCGCGACGTGGGCACCCCGGCCCGCGGCGACGACCGCCTGCGCGTCGCGCTGGCCCGCGGGCGAGGCGACGTAGAGGCCGTCGACCGGCGTCCGGCCGTCCACATCGGGGTAGTCGGGGTCGAAGTGCTCGTGTTCCTCCCCGTCGTGTTCGTGGGTCTCGAACATCGCGTCGCCACCGAGCGGCCGGAGGTACTCCCCGTCGTAGCGCGTCGCGGCGACCACCCGACCGGCGACGACCCGGCGCCCCTCCTGGGTCGAGACGGCCAGGGGGCCGTCGGACGGGCCGCCGGCGTCCCCCTCGGGGCTGTCGTCCGCCCCGTCCGCGTCGGTCGCCCGCTCGACCGTCTCGACGAGGTCGTCGACCACCCGGCAGCCGGCCTCGCGGGCGTGCTCGCGCAGCAGCCGCTGGAAGGTGTCCACGTCGATGCCGGCCGGGAAGCCGGGGTAGTTCCCCAGGAACGCACAGCGGTCGAGCGACGCGGTCCCGCGGTCGAGGACGACGGTGTCGAGCCCGTAGCGGGCGAGGAACACGCCCGCCGCCGCGCCGGCCGGGCCGCAGCCGACGACGACGGCGTCCGCGTGGTCCGGTTCGGGGTCGACGCGGTCGCTCCCGCCGTCGTCGCTCGCGCCAGCCATCAGATCTCACCGTTGATCGCGTCGGCGACCGTCCGGCGGCCGAACAGCGGGTCGTCCGTCTCCGCGAGCGTCTCGACCCCCTCCCACTCGCCGAACTCGTCGGGGTAGAACTGCCGGGCGGCCGCCTCGGTCTGGAGCAGGTTGACGACCGGCCCCTGGTAGGAGGTGCCGCCGCGGTAGAGCCGGCCGTCCTGCACCGCGGACAGCTGACTCCCCAGGGGGTCCTTGCGCATCGCGTCGAGGCGGGCCTCGAACTCCTCGCGGGAGACGTGCGAGAGGCCGTACTGGAAGACGAGCGCGTCGGGGTCGACCTCCACCAGCTGCTCGTAGTCCCACTCCGCGTAGCTGCCCTCGATGTGGTCGTCGAACGCGCCGCGCATCCCCAGGTCGCGGTACTGCTTGTGGCCGTTGCCGTCGTGGACCGGGTAGGCGTAAAAGGAGCCGTTCTCGAAGTCGGAGTTGACCGAGAGCAGCCCCACGGTCGGCCGCTCCCCGGTCGGCGGCAGCCGCGAGTCGATCTCGGCGAGCATCCCGTCGTGGACTCCCCTGATCGCCTCGTAGCGCTCGCGTTCCCGGAAGACGGTCGCCACCTTCTCGAAGGCGTCGTACAGCGAGTAGTACTCGTAGTCGTGCCAGTCCTCGCCGCGCCGGCGGATCGAGTTGCCGACGATGGGGCCGACGTTGTCGGCGACCTCCCGGAAGTCCCCGTCGGTCCAGCTGTCGTCGAGCAGCTGGATGAAGTTCGGGTCGAACAGGTGTACGTCGGCGTCGAACTCGTAGAACGCCTCCCGGTCGATGCTCTCCTCGGCGTACAGCTGGGGCACGTCGTCGAACGAGATGTCGACGTCCGGGAGCGCGTCGTAGAGCTCCAGCGGCCAGTTGTCGGTGAAGATCAGCGCCTCCAGCCCGTCGAGCCGGCCCAGCGCGACGGCCATGTCGCCGTAGGTGCTGAAGTACGCCATCCACGACTCGGGGACGGACTCGAAGGTCACCTCCCCCATCGGCGCCATCTCGACGCTGTACGGTGTCGCGGGCGTCGGCGTCCCCGTCGCCGTCGCGGTGGGCGTCTCCGCCGGCGTGTCGGTCGACGCGTCCGTCGGCGTCGCGTCACCGGTACCGTCGCCGGTCGTCCCGTCGCTGGCACAGCCCGCGACCAGGCTGGCGCCGGCGAGCGCGCCGCCCGCGCGGAGCCACTGCCGGCGGGTCAGTCGGTCGTCGCTCATCTACAGGTCACCCCCGACGATCTCGGCGACGCGCTCGCGGTCGAACAGTTCCGCGTCGGCGCCGTAGAGCTGGCCCGCCGTCCGCTCGGTCAGCACCATGCTGGTGATCGGCCCCTGGTAGAGGCCGCCCGCGCGGTACACGTCCCCGTTCTCGACGGCCGTGAGCGCGCTCGCGGTCTGGTGGTCTTCGAGAAACGAGACGACCGTGTTCTCGAACTCCGAGGCGGACATGGCCTCGTAACCGCGGAGCATCATAACCTCGGGGTCGACCTTCAGCAGCGTCTCCAGGTCGATCGCCGCCCGCGAGCCGTGGAAGTCCTTGATGTCCGTGCTGGCGAGCGCGTCGCGCACGCGGAGGTCGCGGAGATGCTTGAAGCCGGTCCCCTCGCCGATGATGTAGGGGTAGTACTGCTCGGGTTCGTTGCCGACGCCCCAGAGGACGGCCACTTCGGGACGGCTGCCCTGGTTGGGCACGACCGGCGCGAGGTTCGACTGGAACTCGTCGTGGACCGCCTCGAAGGCCTCGTAGCGGTCCGTGCGCTTGAACACCTTCGCGAGCTTCTCGAAGGCCTCGAAGAGGGTGTAGTAGCGGTAGTCGGAGTGCCAGGGATAGTGCTGGGCGTAGATGCAGTTGCCGAACAGCGGCGCGACCTCCTCGGCGATCTCGTCCACGTCGGACTGCTCCCACCCCTTGAAGCGGTTCATCAGGAAGTTCGGGTCCATGACGTGCACGTCGGCGTCGAGCTCGTAGAACAGCTCCGTGCCGACGCCGCCGTCCTGGTAGAGCGACACCATGTCGCTCTTGTCGACGCTGACGCCCGGGATGGAGTCGTAGTAGTCGGTGTGGTAGCGGTTTTTCAGCCAGACCGCCTCGGGCGGTTCGAGCCCCAGGGCGACCCCCATGTCGGCCCACGAGCCGTTGTTGGCGACCCACGTCTCGGGGACGGCGTCGAACTGGACGCTCCCCACGGGCTCGATCGAGACCGAGTACGGGGTTTCGACGGTCGATCGCGTCCCGGTCGTCGTCCCGGCGGCGTCGGCCGGTGTCGGCGTATCGGTGGGCGTGGCAGTGGGTTCGTCGGTCGCGCCGGCGTCGTCGCCGGGGGTCTCGGTCGATCCGCCGTCGCTGGCACAGCCCGCGAGACCGCCACCGCCGAGGACGGCGGCCGCCGCGGCCAGGTACGTTCTGCGCGTCGCATCGGAATCGGGATCGGAATCGGCCATACGATTTAGGCCAACCTAATCCGATAAAGCCGTTTCGGACTTTAGGTGGACCTAAAGCCAAATGACAGGATCGGCGTCTCGAACGGGAACAGCAGGCTCCGACGGGTGCTCCGCGAGTTGCCGCGGGCAGATCGGGGACGCCACCGGACAGGTCGGGCGCGCCACCGTTTAGTCCGCGGCGACCGACCGCGGGGTATGGACGAACGCGTACGCGAGCACGCGGAGACGCTGGTCGACTGGAGCGCACGGATCGAGTCGGGCGACGATGTGGTCGTGTCCGTCGACGAGGGCACACACGACCTGGCAGTGGCGGTTGCGGAGGCACTCGGAGGGCGCGGCGCGAACGTGGTGACCGTCTACAGCTCCGAGGAGGTCCGGCGAGCCTACCTCCGCGCCCACGACGGCGAGTTCGACGAGGACCCGGAGTACGAGCAGGCGCTGTACGAGAACGCCGACAGCGTGCTCTCGCTGGGCGGCGGCCGCAACACGGCGGCGACGGCCGACGTGCCCGGCGGGCGCACCCAGCGCTACGACCGCGCCCGCCAGGGGATCGGGGAGGCCCGACTCGACACGGACTGGGTCTCGACGGTCCACCCGACCCGCTCGCTCGCCCAGCAGGCCGGCATGGCCTACGAGGAGTACCGCGAGTTCGTCTACGACGCTACCCTGCGCGACTGGGAGGCGCTCGCCGGGGAGATGGCCCAGTTGAAGGACATCCTCGACGACGGCGAGGAGGTCCGGATCGTCAACGAGGGGACCGACCTCACCCTCTTCATCGACGGCCGGACTGCGGTCAACTCCGCGGCCAGCGTCGCCTACGACTCGCACAACCTCCCCTCCGGCGAGGTGTTCACCGCGCCCTACGACACCGCCGGCGTCGTCACCTTCGACGTGCCGATGACGATCCGCGGCCGCGACGTGCGCGACGTGAAGCTGACGTTCAAGGACGGCGTCGTCGTCGACTGGGAGGCCGCACAGGGCGAGGACGTGATCGACGAGGTCATCGGGACCGACGGGGGCTCGCGGCAGTTGGGCGAACTCGGGGTCGGGATGAACCGCGGAATCGACCGCCCGACCGGTCGCATCCTCTTCGACGAGAAGATGGCCGGGACCGTCCACCTCGCCTTGGGCCGCGCCTACGACGCCAACTTGCCGGAGGGCGAGTCCGGTAACGACTCGGCCGTCCACGTCGACCTCATCACCGACATGACCGGCGACTCGCGGCTGGAGGTCGACGGCGAGGTGATCCAGCGCGATGGCATTTTCAGGTGGGAAGACGGGTTCTAGCCGACGCAGGAGTGACCGGACAGCAAACAAACCAAGAGACGGACGGAATCGCTTTTCCAAAGGCCAGAGACGGCCATCAGTTCGCCGCGCTAAGGGCGTTAGAAATCGTCCCGTTGGTAGAACTGTCGACATCGACAGATGACATACTGACGTGGCCGACCCAGAGCGACTGCTCTGGATCGTAGGTCTCCGGCACCACATCTAGTATGGTTTCAGTCGGCGCCGAAGGCTTTTCAACCCAAAAGTGAATAGATTATTTTAAATACATTTACGATTTTACTTTTTCTATTGAGGGACTTTTTTATAGTGTTAATTTATACATCCATTTGATGTGTCCTAATCATACCACATCGAGACGGAAAGTACTCGGCTACATAGGAGCAGGAGCAGTTGGACTCACTGGAGCACAAACTGTTTCCGGGAAAAACGAACGGGGGAAGCGCATCGTGGCTGTTCGAGGTGGAAAGTCGAACGACGCACTCGTCACGGAGTCAGTGCCTGGGCGGTGGTACGGACACGAGACAGCGTTAGAACGGGTCTACGAGAACGCGCTTGCACCACACGTCGATGGGGAGTATGTCCTCGGAGGAGGATTGATTCAGTCTGATCGCACAGTCGATGGATTCTCCTGTATGAAAGCGGCCTTCGAGATAGACGAAAACGCTCCCCAGTCCGTTCGTGACGACTTACCGGAGAAGCTCAGCGATACCAACGTGTCCGTCCCCGCGGCCGTCCTGAACGAAGACATTGGTCAGTACGAACGGAATCATGAGATCGGTCCCGGCGGCTGCTACGCCGACTACACCGATTCACCCTTCCCCGGAGGACTCATGGTGTATGGGGGTAACAATCCACGAGGGACGGCAGGGTTTCGAATGTGGCATACGGACAAGAACAAGGAGTTCCTTTACACTGCGAACCACGTTCTAGCACCCAACGTAGATTGCAGCAAGAGCGGTGAAGGAATTGAGGTAACAGATACCGATGGTGATAAGATCGGCGTTGGTTCCAGCATCTATCACAAAGGCCACGACTGGATTCTAGTTGATCCGAGCACCGACTTGGACGACCAGATCGTCACTCGCGAATATACGTCATTTGATTCTTCGAAGGACGATCCTCAGCGTACAGTCAATGGATACGTGAGCGATGACGGACTGAAGACGATCCAAAGCAACTCGAAGTTAGTTGAGCAATTTGGGATTACGTCAGGTCGGACAACGGGGACAGTCACGGAACGGGGGAAATACATCAGTGAAAACTGTCTGAAAACGAATTGGACCGGCATCAAAACGAGCACCACTTTCGCCGAGGGGGACTCCGGCGGTCCTTGCTGGATCGATTGGGATGGCAATCTTTCGGTTATTGCAGTAAATAACTGGCTCCCATACGAGTCAAAAACGACGAACTGTGGAGGGGATACGGTACGGAAGGGCAGTTATATGCTTACTTACCCAGTTTGGCGGGTAGTGAATAACAATCCCGTGACAGTCGGAGACGGCGAAAAGAATCCATAATCAAGACTGAAGGTGTAACCTATCGGGGTTCAGCCGAGCGGCGCAAAATTTGGATCGGTGAAAGGCCTCTGACGACATAGTCCATACATTCGGCACTACCGGAGATGGTTTTACCTTCAATAAAGATGACGTATCCATGTCTTGGATGAGCAAGGATGTCCTGATCGGGCCGAACAGCAAGAGATCAGCGATAGTCATCCTGTTTGGGATTCCGCTCGGAATCGCGGCGTACGCGTCGCTCGGTGTGCTGTCGCCGCTGATCGCGTTCCCCGGCGCCGACTACCAGTTCCACGTCCTGTTCGCGGCCGTGATCGGTTTAGTCGCCGCAACGGCGACAGTACTGAACGGTGGGGTCGTCCCGGGATTCGCCGTCGGGGCGGCGCCGTTCTTCGCGTATCGGCTCTGGTGGTACCAGGTCTACGGGTGTTCTCCGTGCCCCGATACGCTCGCGGGCGTTTTCCCCGTCGCGCTCGAACAGACGCTCACGTTCTCGCTCCTGCCGGGAGTGGTCGGCGTCGCTGCCGGACTGTGGCTGCGACGTAGGCGGTCGGACTGACCGGGTCCGCGGAGAGTCGTTCCCGGCACCACGTCGCCCGCGCTTCCGCGGGCGCAAGGACTAACGGAGCGCCCGCGAGAGAGGTAGTCGTGACTACCCACGACATCGCCTTCGTCGGGACGGGCGACCTGGCGGACCTGAAGAACCCGAACCCCGAGGGGTTCGCGATGAACTACTACCACGCCGAGGGCTACGAGCGCCTCGACGGGTGCGAACTGGTCGCCTGCGCGGACCTGGAGCGCGAGCGCGCCGCGGCGTTCGCAGACCGCTTCGACATCGACGACGGCGGCGTCTTCGAGGACTACGAGGCCATGCTCGCCGAGGCCGAACCCGACATCGTCTCGGTGTCGGTGTGGCCCGACATTCACGCCGAGGTCGTGCTCGACTGCGCGCGGAGCGACAGCGTCGACGCCGTCCACTGCGAGAAGCCGATGGACCTGACGTGGGAGAACTCCCGGCGGATGGCCGAGGGCTGTCGCGAGGCGGGCGTCCAGCTCACCTTCAACCATATGCGCCGGTTCAAGCCGACCTGGGTCGAAGCGCGCGAGCGGATCGACGACGGCGCCGTCGGCGAACTCGAACGGATCGAACTCGCCCCGGGGAACATCTACGACGGCGGCACCCACATGATCGACTTCGCGACGGGCGTCGCGGGCGACGTGCCCGCCGAGTGGGCGATCGGGGGGATCGACTACCGGGAGGAGAACAAGTGGTTCGGCGCCCACAACGAGAACCAGGCCCACGCCCACTGGCGCTACGAGAGCGGCGTCGACGCCGTCGTCTCGACCGGGGGCGACCGCTCGTTCGTCCCCGCGGACATGCGCTTCGTCGGGACCGACGGCGTCCTCGAAGTCGGGCCCGAGGAGTCCGACGCGGACCTGCGCTGGCGGGCCGGCAGCGGCGAGTGGACCGGCGAGACCGTCGAGGAGGGCGCCTGGACCGACCCCATCAACGACGCCGTCGCCCACGTCGTCGACTGTCTGGAATCGGGCGACCAGCCCGTGATCGGCGCCGAGAACGCCCTCAACAGCACCGAGATCATCTTCGGGATCTGGGAGTCCGCGCGCCGGCGCGGCCGGGTCGAGTTCCCCCTGGAGATCGACGACAACCCGCTGGAGGCGATGGTCGAGTCCGGCGACCTGAACCCGCAGTAGCCGGGGGTCTCCGCTCGTCCTCTCGCACTTCGCGGGTTTCGTACAGGCGAGCCGCTGCGGTGCGGTCGGCGCGCGCTGGAGCGCGCGTTCATGCGCGCGACCGTAGCCGCGCGAGGGATTCGCGACTCGCGGGTCGCGAATCGGCTGGGGAGGTTCGTGGCTGTCTGCGGTGCTGTGCGGATGGATGCGGTCGCGGTGCGGTGCGGAGAGCGCGGATATCCCGCCTCAGCGACCGCGAGCGCGCCTCGCCCTTTCAGCGCCTGCCGTCGACTGCGGCCACTCTCGCCTGACTTCCGTCCACGACCCACTCGACAGAGACCACGACGCAACTCGCACGCGAACACCGCCGATCCGTCCCGGGCGCACGTTTTTACGGTCCCGGACCCATCGAACGCGACATGGGATACCACCACGTGGCAGTAGCGGACCTCGATCCCACGCCGGACCGGCCGAGCGTCCAGCGGTCGGTCTCCGACGCGGCGGGGCTGGAGAACGTGGCGGTCAACCGCTACGAGGTCGAACCCGGCGAGGCGGTCCCGCTGGCCTACCACTACCACGACGAACAGGAGGAGGTCTTCTACGTGCTCTCGGGGACGCTCTCCGTCGAGACGCCCGACGAGACCTACGAGGTCGCGCCCGACGAGGCGTTCGTCGTCGAGCCCGCCAGCCCTCAGCGGGCGCACGTCCCCGAGTCGGCCGACGAGCGGGCGGTCGCGCTGGTCGTGGGCGCGCCGGCCGTCGACGACGTACACGCCTACGACGACGAGAGCGGGGGCGGGCGAGGCGAGAACGGAAACGCGGGAGCCGAGAGTGAGGACGGGAGAGGCGACCAATGAGCGACCGGGAGCGAGCCGGCGCGGACGCCGACGGCGAAGAGCCAGAGCCGACCGGGCCGACGGAGGCCGAGGAAGCGGACGAGGCGGCGGCCGCGGACGAGGCGGCGGCCGCGGACGAGGCGGCGGCCGCGGACGAGGCGGCGGCCGCGGACCTGGACGAGGAGACCGCGACCGGCGAGGCGAGGCCCGAGGACGTGCCGGTCTGGGACGACGAGTACGTCGAGCGGGTGAGCGGCCGGCTGATGCACAACTTCGACCTGGAGCGAGACCGGACGGTCGCCGGCGAGTCGTTCACGCTGTACGGGCGGATGGCGATCGAGAGCCGCAAACAGCTGTTCCACGCGGCGCTGAACTACGCGAACCACGACTCGACGGAGCACCTGTTCGTCGCCCGCCGGGACGGCGTCGGCGTCGCGGATCTGGAAGCGCTCGTCGAGTGGGCACACGACCTGGCCGACGAGTGGATCGACGCCGACGAGGAACACTTCAGCACGGACTTCACGCTGGCGCTGGTCGTCCCGCGGATTCCGGCGGCCGTCCGGGAGTTCGTCTCGGGGTTCAAGGACCGGACGCTCATCCGGTACGGCTACTACGGCCACTACGAGGTGAACCTGGTCGTGGTGGCGCCCGAGGCCGAAGAAATCGTGACGAGCCGGGCGACGGACCTGGACCGGGCGTTCGACCTGTGGTCCGACCCCGAGGCGGAGGAGTCGTCGGGACTCCTCGGTCGGTTCCTCTAGTCGTCGCCGGGTTCGACGCCGCCGCCTCCGCCGCCGGAGCCGACGATGGCCTCGCGGTCGAGGCCGCCGCGGGCCTCCTTGATGTCGCTGTAGGCGCGGCGGGTGATCCCGAAGATCAGCCCGACCAGCACCAGCGCGATGAGGCTCTGGAAGCCCAGCGAGACGGCGGCGATCGTGGTCTCGTACTCGCCGGCGAGGATGGTGGTCGGGTTCCGGTAGAGCCCGATCCACAGCAGCGCGACGACGGTCACCGCGAGCATGAAGACCAGCGGCGCGCCGGTGCTGACCAGCTGCTTGGAGTCGTCCCAGTTGGCGAGCCAGACGGTCGCGACCAAAAGCGCCAGCGCCGCGAGCGCCTGGTTGGCGCCGCCGAACAGCGGCCAGATGTTCTCCCAGGTCCCCGACGCGACGAGCAGGTAGCCGGCCAGCGACAGGACCCCGGCGTTGACGTAGCGGTTCGTGACCGTCTCCTCGACGCTCGTCTCGGGCGCGCCGACGATCTCCTCGAGCATGTACCGGCCGAGGCGCATCGCCGTGTCGGTGCTGGTCAGCAGGAAGCTGACGAACACCAGGCCGATGAACGTCGCGGCCGCGGCGGTCCCGAGCCCGAAGACGGTCAGCAGGGCGCCGCCGCCCGAGGGGAAGGTGACCAGCGCCGACCCGAGGCCGGCCGTCGACCCGGCGACGATGACGACCGCCAGGACGGCGGTGACGCCGAGCAGCCCCTCGCCGAGCATGCCACCGTAGCCGATGAGGCGAGCGTCACTCTCCTTGTCGAGCTGCTTGGCGGTCGTGCCCGAGGAGACCAGCGAGTGGAACCCGCTGATCGTCCCGCAGGCGATGGTGACGAACAGGAACGGGAACAGCGGCCCGAGGCTGGAGACGAAGCCGGTCCAGCCGGGGACCTGCGTCGTCAGCGACTCGATGGTCGCCGTCTGGACCGGCTCCGCCAGCCCGGGGACGAACACGTCGACCTCGACCGGGCTGAAGCCGATGATCGTCCCGACGATGGCGCCGAGGATCATCCCGCCGACGCCCGTGTACAGCAGGCTCGACGTGAGGAAGTCACGCGGCTGGAGCAACACCCACACGGGCAGGACGCTCGCGGCGAACGCGTAGAGGACCGTCACGAGCACCCAGGCGGCCATGTTCGGGTCGAACGCGCCCGCCAGCGGCAGCCACTCGCCGCCCGAGCCGAGGAGGACGATGGTCCCCTCGGGGAGCTCCGGGCGCGCGAAGATGGCCAGCGGGTACTGGAGCCCGACCCAGACACCGCCGAACACCATGGCGACGAACGCCACGGCGCCCGGCAGGAAGGGGAGGTTTAGCTGGTAGAGGTACACCCCGAACAGCACCGCCAGCGCGATGTAGATCACCGACGCCGTCGCCGCCGCCGGGAACGCGTCCAGCACGAGCCCGATCAGGTACGCGAACGCGGCGATCACGAGGATGATCGTCAGGTACGCGAACCACAGCAGCATGTTTTTGCCCCGCTCGCCGACGTACTGCCCGATGATGTACCCGATCGACTTGCCGTCGTGGCGGACGCTCGACGACAGCGACATGAAGTCGTGGACCGCGCCGAACAGCGGGTTGCCCACGGCGATCCAGATGATCGCCGGGATCCAGCCGAACGCCGCCGCGGCCGTGATCGGCCCCGCGATGGGCGCCCCACCCGCGATACTCGAGTAGTGGTGTCCGAGCAAGACGGGCTTTTTCGACGGGACGTACTCCTGTCCGTCGTCGTACTTGTGTGCCGGTGTCTCCCGTTCGTCGTCCAGCTCGACGAACCGAGCCAGGTACCTGGAGTATCCGAGATACCCCACCGAGAACGTTACCAGTGCCGCGATCGCGAGCCACATCACCTGTACCATGTGTTGCCACCTCACACCCTACATCACGAAAGAACACCATAAAACTTGAAGATTATGATATGACATACCTGACACTTACTGGCCGTAAAGCGACGGTACGAACGACCGTGTAGGGTCAGCGGGCGGTGCGGCGGTCCCCGTCGCGGACGATCGATGTTGCCTGCGTTATGGATCCGGACGTGGGGTCCCGCGGTACGGATCCGGACGCGGGAGCGACGGTCGCCCGGGAGGCCACCGGCGGTCGAACGGGCCGACTTCCGGGGACGATTCGCGGCGACGACGCCCGGGGGCGACCCCCGACTACGCTTCGGCGGGCGGGGGGTCCACGTCGACGGCGAGTTCGTCGGCCACGGCCGCGAGCAGGTCGCCTTTCACCTCGCGGACGCGGGACTCGATCTCGGCGACGACCGGTTCGTCGAACTCGCTCCGGATCTCCGCGATCCGCTCGCGCTCGGTCTCGACGCGGTCGCGCAGCCACGTCGCCCCCCGTCCCTGCTCGTCGTCGTCGGGCGCGGGCGTCACCCTGTTGACGACGAACCCCTCGACCGCCAGGTCCTGCTCGGCCATCTCGGCGACCGCCCGCTCGGTCTCGCGGATGGACAGCTCGTCGGGGTTGAGTACGAGGAAGAAGGCCGCGTCCTCGCGCAGCGTCCGGCCGGCGAACTCGAACTTCTCCTTGCGGCCCTGCAGGTGGGCGATCAGCGGGTCCTCGTCGAGTTTCCGGCGGGCCTCCCGGTCGCCGACGGCCGCCTTCTCGAAGAGGTCGACCGACTTCGCCCGCTTGGCGACGAGCCGCTCGATCCACTCCCCGAGGAAGTCGGGCAGCGCGAGCAACCGGAGCGTCCCCCCGGTCGGCGACGTGTCGAAGACGACCCGGTCGTAGTCGTCGGCCTCGCGCATCACCTCGATGAACCGGTCGAACAGCGCGGCCTCGTAGGCGCCGGGCGTCCGGTGAGCGAGTTCGATCTGGCGGTCGATCTCGTTGACGATGGCCGCGCTGACCTGCTCGTTCATGCGCCGGCGGATCTCGCCCATGTGGCGCTCGACCTCCTCATCGGGGTCGAGCTCCATCGCCCACAGCCCCTCGTGGCCGTCGACGGGGGTCGGGTCGTCGTCGAAGTCCTGGTCGAACACGTCCGAGGTGCTGTGGGCCGGGTCCGTCGAGACGACGAGCGTCTCCAGTCCCGCCTCGGCACACTTCAGCGCGTAGGCGCTTGAGACGGTGGTCTTGCCGACGCCGCCCTTCCCGCCGAAGAAGACGAACTTCTCCACGGTCAGACCGCCCCCGTCGCGCGCCCGGGCCGCGGGGTGGCGCCTGCCACTGGCGAAACTCGTGAGCCCGTCGTCGGAAGTCGCCCATCCGTCGTCGGTGGAAGTCGTCTCCCCGTCATCAGTGGAAGTGGTACTGCTGGCCCTTGCGTTCGAGCAGCGACCCGCGGTCCCACATGCGCCGTTCCCAGGCCTCGAACTCGTCGGCGAGGTACGGCAGCAGTTCGACCGTGTAGTACGACACCGGGCTCGGGATCCCGAAGGCGTCGGCGAAACAGGCGAACAGGAACGTGTCCTCGACGTCCTCGGCCTCCTTCTCGATCTTCTCGAAGGAGGGGTGCTCGATCATCCCGTGGTAGAACCCGTGGAGCCACTCCTCGACCCGCTCGCGGAACGACGCGATGCGGTCGGCGAGCGACCGGTCGCCGTCTATCATGAACGTTCGTAGCAGACGGACGTATTTAAAGATGCCAGCGGGCCGCCGCGGCGACCGTCGCCGTGGCGGCGCGCGGACACGGGACCCGTCGTGGCTCCCCCAATCCCATGGGCACGGGCGGTGCCGGAGTGGGCGAGTCCGGACCGCGGGGTCGCTGCTCCCGACCCTCAGCAGGCGCAACCGGTCGACGCGGCGGAGCGCTCGAACGTCATCGCGTCGCCGCAGGACGGGCAGTCGGGCGGCTGCTCGTCCCCGGCGTCGCCCTCGAGCACCCGCTCGCCGCAGTCGTGACACCAGTAGGCGCCCTCGGACTGGCGGGTCGGGTCGTCGCCTCGCGTGGGATTCTGCGTCGAGGCGCGGAGCAGCTTCCTGACCGTGGTGAGCACACCCATGGGCGCGGGGAACTGGGACCGCCCCCGACAAAATACCCCGCCCGGTCGTGCGAGCGTCTCGCACGGGCGCCGGAGCGAGAGTATCGGCGGGCGAGCGCGGCGGCGCTCGGGCGCGGTGACGCCCGGGCCTATTCGAGGTCGGCGGCCAGCCGGTCGAGCGCGCGGTCGAGTTCGCCCCGGCGCTTCCAGGCGGCGACGCGGTCGGTGACGGCCGCCAGCGGGAGGCCGAGGCTCACGCCCGACCGGGCGGTGACGCGGCTCCCCTCGTTGTCGGGCTCCCAGTCGATGTCGGTCCACATCTCGTCGAACGGGCCGGCGTCGCCGACCTGCTCGTAGCGCAGGCCGCCCTCCCGGGGCTCGAACCGGAGGGTGACGCCGACGCCGCGGGCCCCGGCGGTCACGAACGTCGCGTCCTCGCGCTCCTCGATCTCGAGTATCTCGAAGCTGCCCTCGTACTCGACGACGACCCCCGGGTCGAGCGCCCGGCGGACCTCGGCGGGCGTCGCGCCGACGAACCGCTCGACCGTGACTTCTCGCATCGACCCGTTCCTCGCGGCCGCGGGGCTTAAACGCTGGCCCGACCCCGGGCGAGCGCCCGGACGGCCGCGTCGGCTGCCCGGTCGTCCGCCCGGCCCCGGGGAAATCCTTACCAGCGGGGCGTCCGTTCGCCCGGGGACGGATGTGTGGGACACAGGTGCGCCGGGGCGCGTCGAGCGGCGACCGAACGGTGACATCGGGGGCACGATGACCCGCGAGCCGCCCGACCGGGTCGCCGGCGAGGGGTCGGCCGATGGCCGGGGATCGACCGACGGCGCTCCGGGGCGACTCACCCGCAGAGCGACCCTGGCCGCGGTCGGCGCCGGGGCGGCGACGGGGCTCGCGGGCTGTCTCGGCGGCGGCCGCGAGGAGGTCGTCCTCACGGGGATGGAGGTGTACAACTGGACCGGCGACTCGATCACCGTCGAGATCACGCTCACTGCGGACGGGTCGGAGCTGCTCGCGACGACCGAGACCATCGCGAACGATTCGAGCGCCAGGATCACCCGCGACTGGTCGGGCGACCCCGCCGCCTACCGGCTGCAGGTCGACGCCGTGGACTCGGACCTCGCCGTGGACACGGACCTGCCGGACGGGACCTGGCCCCGCGGGGAGTGCGCCTGGGCCGAGGTCGACTTCGGGAGCCCCAGCCGACAGCGCGAGCCCGGCGGCGCGACCGAGGCGTACACCGCCGACGCCAGGCTCCGCGCGAACGACGAGGGTCCATTCGGCGAGGAGTGCCCCTCGGGGTGACCGCGGCGCAGTCCCGGAATCGGCTCCCCGGTGCGCCGGCGGCGTGGGGTCTTTCAAGTGTGTCGGCCGCCTACGTTCGACGATGACCGGAGACATCCCGCGCGAGAAGCCAATCTTGCTGTTCGACGGCGTCTGCAACCTCTGCAACGGGTCGATCCAGTTCGTGATCGAGCACGACCCCGAGGGCGTCTTCCGGTTCGCGCCGCTGCAGTCCGAGGCGGCCGAGCGGCTACTTTCGGACGTGGGCTTCGAGGACTACGACTTCGACACGTTCGTCCTCGTCGACGGCGACGACTACTACACGAAATCGGAGGCCGCGCTGCGCGTCGCGAGCGAACTCGAGTTCCCGTGGTCGCTCGCGGGGGCGCTCCGGGTCGTACCGCGGCCGCTCCGCGACGCGGTCTACGGGGTCGTCGCCAGCCACCGCTACGCCGTCTTCGGCAGGAAGGCCCAGTGTATGGTCCCCTCGCCCGAGGTCCGCGAGCGGTTCGTCGAGATGAGCGACGGACGGCCCGCGGACGCGGACTGACGCGTCGCCGACCGCCGCTCCTACTGCTGGACGAGGCGCACGAGGCGGTCGAGCCAGCCGGCGTTGCCGGTGATCGGGCGGTCCGACTCGAAGAGTTTGACGGCGAACCACACGGCGGCGACGGCGAAGACGACCTCGTAGGCGATGCCCGCGAGCACGAGGTCCACGTCGTCGAACAGCAGGCGCTTGGGGGCGATGATCGGGTGGGTGAACGGGATCGCGAACAGGGCGGCCCTGGCAGGGAGGCCGAGCACGTCCACGTCGGTGAACATCGTCGCGAACATCGGGACGATGGCCAGCCCGGAGAGCGGGAGCAGCAGCATCTGGGCGCCCTGCTGGCTGTCGGCGAAGATACCGAGCGAGAGCGCGACCGCCAGCGTTCCGACGAGCGTGAAGAACAGCGAGACGCCGACCAGCAGGTAGTCGCCGGCGCCGAGCGTCAGCGCCGCGGTGTCGCCCACGTCGCCGATCGAGAGGTTGCTGAGCGCGATCCCGCCGGTGTACAGCGCGGTCGCGACGAGACCGACGACGCTGCCGCCGACGAGCTTCGCGGCGACGATGGAGCGGCGCTCGATGGGCATCGTGAGCAGCGTCTCCAGCGTCTTGTGCTCCTTCTCGCTTGCCATCGAGTTCATCACCATCTGCCCGGAGAAGACGATGGCGAGCATGATGATGACCGGCACGAAGATGAACTGCGAGGTGAACGCCGCGGAGATCACGCCCGGCGGTGCCGACAGCTGACGGCCCTTGACGTAGGTCGTGTGGTCGCGCTCGATGGGGTCGAGTTGCGCCTCGCTCGCGCCGGTGACGGCGACGGTCACGTTGTGGGCCGACGCCGAGAGCAGCTCCTCGACCTGCGCGGAGCTGGCGATGCCGACGATGCTGACGCTCTCGACGCTCGTGTAGAGGTGGACCCGCCCCCGCTCGCCGGCGCGTATCCGCTCGGTGAAGTTCGCGGGGACCTCGACGACGGCCGACCCGCCGGCCGCGGTCGTCTCGTTCAGCGCGGCGTCGACGGAGCCGTCCGTCGACCGGTAGGCCAGCTCCGCGCGCTCGTCGAGCGTCTCGACGACGACTTCCCCGTACTCGCCGCCGTCGCGGTCGACGACGCCGACGGTCGGCTCCTGGCCGAGCTGGGCCTCGACGCCCGAGAAGCCCTGGCCCATACCGATGAAGATCAGCGGGAGCAAGAGGATCGGCAGGATGTACCGCGGCCGCAGCAGCTCCCGCGCTTCCTTCCAGATGAGCCGGACGAACGGCCTCATCGACGGAGCCCCCTGCGGGTGCGAACGGGAATCGCGAAGGTCATTCGGCCACCACCTCCAGGAACACGTCTTCGAGGTTCTCGGCGTCGTACTCGGCCATCAACTCCGCGGGGCTCCCGGTGGTGGCGATGACGCCGTCGTTGAGCAGGCCGACCCGGTCACAGAGGTACTCGACCTCGAGCATGTCGTGGCTGGAGAGGAGGATCGACCGCTCGTCGTCGGGGAACCCCTTGACGACCTCGCGGACGGTCTTGCTGTTCTGCACGTCCAGCCCGGAGGTGGGCTCGTCGAGGATCGCCAGCCTGGGGCGGGTCATCAGCGCGCTGCCGAGCAGGAGCTTGCGGGTCATCCCCTTGCTGTACTCCCCGGTGTCGTCGTCGATCCGGTCGCCCAGGTCGGCGATCTCGACGCCGCGTTCGACCATCGCCGCCGCCTCCTCGCCGTCCGCGTAGAAGTCGGCGACGAACGCCAGGAACTGCCGGCCGCTCATCGACTCGTAGGCGCCGGCGTCCTCCGGGAGGTAGCGGATCGACCGCCGGACCGCGTCGGGGTCGCCGTCCACGTCGTGGCCGGCGACGGTGGCCGTGCCGCTGTCGCGGTTGATGAGCGTCGCCAGCGTCCGCAGCGTCGTCGTCTTCCCCGCCCCGTTCGGACCCACCAGCCCGAATATCTCGTCGGGGCGGACCTCGAAGGACAGTCCCTCGAGGGCCTGTACGTCCCCGTAGCGCTTGCGCAGGTCCTCGACCTGCACCGCTTTCGTCCCCATGTCGGCCGATCCGTCGAACATCACACAGTTGACTGTTCTGGTCTCGGCCGGGCGCCGCGGTGTCACAGAAGTTATCGATCGGGCGGGCGACCGGCCACGCATGGAGCGGACGGATCCCCGGGAGCGCTACGACGACCTGGTCACCGAGTCGGAGCGACACGAGGTCGACCCCGAGCGCTTCGACGAACTCGGGGAGTCAGAGGTGTTCCGGTCCGGGTGGGGCGTCGCCGGGGTCGTCTTCGATAGCGAGGTGCGGAGCACCTCGGGCAGTCGGACGCAGTCCGACGAGGCCCACCTACTCGCGATCCGCAACGAGGCGTACTCGACCGAGTGGACGCTCCCGGGCGGGGCCGTCGAACCTGGCGAGGGCCTCGCCGACGCGGTCGCTCGCGAGGTGCGCGAGGAGACCGGAGTGGCGGTCGAACCCGTCCGTCCCGTCGCCGTCGACGAGAACGTGGTCGTCGACGGCGAGCGGCGAGCCGAGATGCGGTTCGTCCACTTCCTCTGTCGGGCGACCGATCCCGAGGTGTCCGGGCGGTCGGACCTCGGGGACCCCGACGAGGAGATCACCGAGGCGCGGTGGCTGGCGGAGCTGCCGACGGACGTGTTCAACCCCGAGTACACGCGTCGGGTGTACGGGCGCGCCCGGGAACTCCGCGACGGCCCCTGACCGGGCGACCCGACCGACAGAAAGGCGTCGATGGAAGCGCTACTTGCCGAACGCGCGGAGGACGCCCTGGCCGTCGGTCGACCCGATGTCGGGCAGGGAGACGCGCTCGGGGTGGGGCATCAGGACCGCGACGGAGTCCCGTTCGCCGAGGACGCCCGCGACGCTGTGTTTCGAGCCGTTGGGGTTCGCCTCCGGGGTGGCCGCCCCATCTTCGTCGCAGTAGCGGAACAGAACGCGGTCGTCGGCTTCGAGTTCTTCCAGGCGGTCGTCGCCGATCTCGTAGCGGCCCTCGCCGTGGGCGATGGGGAACTCGACGACCTCGCCCGCCTCGAAGTGGCTCGTCCAGGGGGTGTCGGCGTTCTCGACGCGGAGGTGGACGTGCTCGCACTGGAAGCGGGCGCTCTCGTTGGTGGTGAAGGCGCCGGGAGTCAGCGACGACTCGCAGCCGATCTGTGCGCCGTTGCAGATGCCCAGCACCGGCGTCCCCTCGGCGGCGGCCTCGCGGACCTCGTCCATGACCGGCGAGCGGGCGGCCATCGCGCCGGCCCGGAGGTAGTCGCCGTAGGAGAAGCCGCCCGGGAGGACGACGCCGGTGGTGTCGGCGGGGAGGCCGTCCTCGTGCCAGACGAGTTGGGCGTCGATGCCGAGGTGGGCGAGCGCCTGGACGGTGTCGCGGTCGCAGTTGGACCCGCCGAACTGGACGACGGCGACGGTCACGGCGAGCACCCCCCGGTGTGCGAGCAGAGCGTCGGCGTCGGAGAGACGGAGGCGGTCATCGTTCCTCGACGGAGACCTCGTAGTCGTGGATGGTCGGGTTGGCGAGCAGCCGCTCGGCCATCTCGTCGGCGCGCTCGGCGGCGGCGTCGGCCGACTCGGCCTCCAGGTCGACCTCGAACAGGTCGGCGGCCCGCAGGTCCTCGAGTTCGAACCCGAGCCGTTCGAGCGCGCGCCCGGTCGTCTCCGCCTCCGGGTCGAGCACGCCGTGTTTCAGGCGCACCTCGACCGTCGCGGTGTACGCGGTCATCACGTGAGTCGCGGCGGCGCCGGGAGAAAACGGTTTTGACTCGCCCCGGCCGCCGACTCGCGAGCGGACGCGAGCGGACCCGGACGGCCGCGACCGGCCCGTCCGATGGGGCGGTCAGGGGGTGTCGAGTTCGACGGGTTGCCAGCCGTCGGGCTGGTCGGGCAGCCCGCGGACGCGGACGGCCCGCTGGCCGTCGGCCTCCCGGAGTTCGACCTTCCCGTCGAACGCCTGGGCGACCGACGAGAGGGTCTGGTCGTCGACGGCGCCGGGGTCGATCGCGCAGACCCCGAGGCCGTCGGCGGTGCGGATGCGGCCGGTCAGCGTGTGGACGAAGCGGAACACGGACTTCGCGGGCGCGTAGACGACGAACGGCGAGAGCGTGTACACGCCGGTGCGGACCCGCGCGGCGCCGTTGGCGTGGAGCCGCTCGTACAGCGAGGAGAACTCGATGCCGGCGCCGGTCAGGTCCGCGGGGCTCCCGACCGCGTGGACGTTGTGTTCCTCGTCGTCGGCGCCGTTCTCGGTACAGTCGACCACACCCACCCGTGCGAAATCCAGGTCGCCGCCCAGCGACTCGTAGTCGGTCAGCGCCTGGCGGCCGTCCACGTCGGCGGCGAGGACGAGCGCGCCCTCGCGGGCGTGGCCCCGCAGGAGCATCCGCATCGTCAGCTCGCGGATGCCCCCCAGCGCCGGCCCGGTGACGAGGACGTTCGTCCCGGGTTCGACCCCGTTCAGGGGGAGTCCCTCGAACGTGTAGGTCGATTCCTGCACGCTCACGGCCCATCACCGCCCTCGTCTCCGTCCCCAGTCCCCGCTCCGGTCGCTGCGTCGCGGTCGCCTTCCTCCGAGTCAGTCCCGTGGCCGTCCGCGTCGCGCTCGTCCTCGCACTCGTTGAGCTGCCGGCGCAGCTCCAGCTGGTCCATCGCCTCGTCGGCGAACCGCCGGAGGTCGGCGAGCCCATCTTCGGAGAACGAGCGCGGCTCGTCGTGGGTCAGACAGAAGGCGCCGATGGTCGCGCCGCGGGGCGTCTCCAGCGGCACGCCGGCGTAGGCGCGGATGTCAAGCTCGTCGAGGCGGTCGTTGTCGGCGAAGCGGTCGTCTGCGTGGGTATCCTCGACGACCATCAGGTCGTCCCGGAGGATCGTGTGAGTACACATCGAGTCCTCCCGGGAGAGCGTCTCCCAGGACGCGCCGGCGCAGGCGAGAAAGCGCTCCTGGTGGGCGTCGACCAGCCCGACGAACGCGACGTTCACACCGAAGTGCGACCGGGCGAGCGCCGTCAGCCGGCGGAACGCCTCGGCGGCCGCCATGCCCGGGCGGTCGTACTGTTCGAGCGCGGCGAGGCGTTCGTCCTCCCGCGTCGGCAGCGGGTAGCCGACCTGCGTCCGCTGCTCGACGAGGTTGCCGACCATGCGGGCCAGCGTCTCCCTGGCCTCCGGCATGTCCCGCGGGAGGTACTCGACGACCACGTCCTCGCGGTCGGCGGTGTCGATCCGGTCGGGCGACGCGTCGGTGAAGAGGATACAGGGGGTGTCCGGCGTCGTCTCCCGGACCCGGGCGGCCACGTCGAGGCCGGTCCCGTCCGGGAGGTCGTAGCCGGTGACGACGCAGTCGACGCCCCCCGCCTCGAGGGCGTCGCCCGCGGCGGCGACCGACCCCGCCTCGGTCACCGCGACGCCGTCGGCGACGAGGGTCTCGCGCGTGGCCGTGCGCTCCTCGTCGTCGGCGTCGACGCACAACACAGTCAGTTCGCGCATTCCGTCTCTGCGGGCTCTTTCGACTCCACCGTAATAACTCTCTGCGTACGCGATCCAGCGTTGATACTGTTCGACCGGGACGTGCGGTGGCACGCCGCGGCGGCGAGCGACGAGAACGCTTTAGGCACCGACGCCCGTCAGCGCTACCCGATGACTGTCCGTTCGCACACGCGCTCGCCGGTACCCCGGCGGTGGTCGCCGTGACCAGCGACCTGACCGAGATCGTCGTCGTCGGCGACGACGACACGGGCCTGATCGCGGAGATCACCTCGCTGCTGTTCGAGCGCAACATCAACATCGAGGACCTCGACCAGGCAGTCCGCGAGGGCGTCTTCCGCATGACGATGCGGGTCGACACCTCCGAGATGATCGTCAAGGAGGAGACCCTGCGGGAGAACCTCCACGAGCTCGGCGACGACCTGGGCGTCGACGTGCAGGTGCGGTTCCCCGACGACCGCGAGACCCAGCAGATCGCCGTCCTCGTCACCAAGGAATCGCACTGCCTGGAGGCGATCTTCGAGGCGTGGGCCAGCGGCGACCTCGGCGCCGACGTGGAGGTCGTCATCGGCAACCACTCCGACCTGCAACCGCTGGCGGAGAAGTACGACGTGCCCTTCCACGACATCGGCGACGAGAAGGGCACGCCCGACGAGGACGAACTGCTCGACCTCCTGGCGGAGTACGACACCGACCTCGTGGTGCTGGCGCGGTACATGCGCATCCTCAGCCCGGACGTGGTGTTCCGCTACGAGGACCGCATCATCAACGTCCATCCCTCCCTCCTGCCGGCGTTCCCCGGCGCCTCGGCGTACATGCAGGCCATCGAGGAGGGCGTCCGCATCGCGGGTGTCACCGCCCACTACGTGACGACGGACCTCGACCAGGGGCCGATCATCACCCAGCGGGCGTTCAACGTCCCCGACGACGCCACCGAGGCGGAACTGCAGGAGATCGGCCAGCCGCTCGAGGCGGAGGCGCTGCTGGAGGCCATCGACCTCCACCTCAACGACGAGGTGACCGTCCACCGCGGGCGCACGAAACTGCGCGACCCCGAGGAGACCGACGCGCAGCTGGGCGCGCCCCGCGATCTGGACCAGGCCAACCCCGACCGGCCCATCGACGGGCTCGGCGAGTACGTGGCCGAACAGGACGACGAGCAGGAAGCCGAAGCCGACGACTGACCGCGAGCGGCTCTCCGGTCGACGGCCGGCGGTTTTTCTGGCGAACAGGCGACACGGACGGCTCGCGGGGCGGCGTGTCGCGCTCCCGCGGAGCGCCCCGCGTCGGCTCTCAGGTCACGGGCCCGGCTGGTCCCGTCACCGCACTTGAACCTACGGCCAGACGTGCCGAGGGCCGACCGCGCGACCGGTCTCCAGAGCGGGGTCACTCCTCGACGGCGAAGTACCGGTCGCGGTGGCGCCGACAGCCGGGATTGAACGCCGCGGCGCACGCCGGACAGGCGTCGCCGCAGTCGAGGTACTCGCGGACCGAGAGCCGCTCGCCGCAGGCGCCACAGAGCACCGCCGGGTGGTCGAACGCCTCGCGGGGGACCCGTTCGGCGTCGTGGTCGGTCACGGCCTCGTGGCAGCGGAAACAGGGGTAGTAGCAGTCACAGCAGGGAAACCGGAGCGCGATCACGTCGACCGCCGCGTCGTAGTGAGCGCAGCGCGTCTCGGGATCGACCGCGACGCCGCGCAGCGGGACCGGGAATCGGTCGTCCGTCCCCGGTGGTTCGGTCGTCCGCCGCTCGTCGCACGGGTCGTCGGTCATCCTCGCGGTCCGCTCAGAGGTCCCGAACTGCCTCGACCGCGGCCTCGATGTCGGGGGCGTCGAAGACCTCGCGGCCGACGTAGGCGTTGGTACCGGCGCAGTAGAGGTCCCGGGCCGCGGCGACCACGCGGTCGGCGAGCGGTTCGGGCTGGCGCTCGCACAGCGACTTCCAGTCGGCGACGCCGCGCTCGTCGGCCTCGGCCTTGGCCGCCGAGACCGCCTCGACCCACTCGGGCTGGGTGCGCTTGTGGTACTGGCGGACGACCTCCTTCGAGACCTGCTGGTCGCCGTAGGAGAAGCGGTTCTCGTCGAACGTGCCGACCACGTCGGCGACCCGGACCTCGCCCTCGAAGTACAGGCACTCGATCTTGCCGTCCTCGTGGGTCAGGTCGGCCTCGGCGGCCCGGTCGGTGACGACAGCGTTGACCTCGCGGGCGACCGATTCGAGGTCGTCGATACTCGCCGCGCCGGCGATGCGGTCGGCTTCCCCGCGGTCGAGGTAGCGGTCCTGCTCCTCGTACTTCGTGGAGAACTCGACGACCGGGTCGTCGAGGTCGACCGCCTCGTCGGGCCACTCGTCGCGGTCGAGGCCGTGGTCGGCGGGGTCGGTGCGTTTGCGGAGCGAGGAGCCGACCGGGACGCGGTTGCGGAAGACGATCTCGAGGGGAACGAGGTAGTTCTCGCCCGCGTCGGCGTGGTAGGCGTCGTAGTCGTAGCCGCTGGGGTCGGCGGCGGCCTCGCCCTCGAATGGCAGGTCGGGCACCTGCGTGAGTTCGATGACCATCTCGCGGGGCGCCGCGCCCGAATCGAGCGCCTCGTCGAGCGGGACCGCGCCGTCGGTGTCGTCGGTGGCGACGCCCTCGTAGTGGGTGGGGACGCCCGCCGATTCGAGCAGTTCGAAGTTGAACGCACCCATCGTGCACAGCGAGGCGCCCTTGTCGGGGATCTCGTCGGGCATCTTCCCCCAGTCGAACACCGAGTAGTCGTCGGTGAAGACGAACGCGCCGCGGCCCAGCTCGTCGGCCGTGGCGGCCTCCTCCACCCGGAACTCCTTCACGGAAGTCATTGCCGGAGCCTCTCGCGCCCGCGGCAAAGTCGTTTCTCACTCGCGTCGCGTGCGACCCCTGCGTCGCGCCATCCCAAAACGCCTACTTGCCTGCCCCGTCGAGATGGCTCCGATGGTCGAATCCGTCGGCCTGGCCGTCGCGGTCGTCGTCGTCACGACCGGCGCCGTCTGGCTCGGGAGTTCCTGGCTGGAGTCGGCGAGCGAGCGGCTCTCGGCGTACTACGGGCTGCCCCAGGTGGTCCAGGGGTCGGTCGTCGCGGCGGTCGGGTCGAGCTTCCCGGAGCTGGCGACGGTGGTGGTCTCGGCCCTGGGCGGCGCGCTCGGGATCGGGACCGGCGCGATCGTCGGGTCGGCGATCTTCAACATCCTCGTGATCCCCGCGGTCGCGGGCATCTCGACCGACGAGGACATCGAGGCCAGCCGGACGCTCGTCTACAAGGAGGCGCAGTTCTACATGCTGGCGGTGTCGGCACTGGTGATCACCTTCGCGATGGCGGTCATCTACTACCCCGTCGGGGATACCGAGTTCATCTCGGGCGAGATGACGCGGCCGCTGGCGGCCATCCCGCTGGCGCTGTACGGCCTGTACATCTTCATCCAGGCCCAGGACACCGCCGACCACACCGCCGACCCCGACGCCGGGGACGGGGTCGACGCCCGCCGGCAGTGGGGATACCTGCTCGCGGGCCTCGCCGTGATCCTCGTCGCGATCCACGAACTCGTCGGTGCGGTCGAGACCATCGGCCTGGCCGTCGGCGTCGACGAGTTCATCATGGGCGTGACCGTCGCCGCCGGCGCGACGAGCCTGCCCGACGCGCTGGTGAGCGTCCGCGCGGCCCGGGACGACCGCGGGGTCGCGTCGCTGGCGAACGTCCTCGGGTCGAACACCTTCGACCTGCTCGTCGCCATCCCGGTGGGGGTGCTCGTCGCCGGGACGTGGTCGTTCAACTTCGAACTCGCCGTGCCGATGTTCGCCGTCCTGACGCTGGCGACGGTGCTCCTCTTTACCTTCCTCCGGACGGACCTGGCGCTCTCGACGCCGGAGTCGGTCGCGCTGCTTGTCGCCTACGCGCTGTTCGTCGCCTGGGTCGTCCTGGAGGCCGCCACCGACGCGGTCACTCTCCTGCCGAACCCGGGCGGCTGACCGCGGGCCGACCCCGAGCGCGGGCCGACACCCGGTCGTCACCGACGGCGGGACCATCGGCCGGTTCCCGGCCGCTTATACCGGTGGGTGCTGTGGTGGTGTGCAATGACAGACGCCGCCGAGACGCGCCCGAACGTGCCCCGCGGGGAGTTCGGGTTCGACCGCGTCCCCGAGACCGACAGGTCGTTCGAGAACGCGCTGGCGAAGGTCCGCGCGGGCGAGCGGCTGACGGTCGCCGACGGCGTCGAGCTGCTGACGACCGGGACCGAGAGTGAGGAAATCGACCGCGAGCGGAAGGAACTCGTCCTCGAAGCGGCCGACCGCCGGCGCGCCGAGGTGGTCGGCGAGGAGGTCACCTTCGTCGCCAACCTCAACAACAACGTCACCACCGCCTGCAACACCGGCTGCCTGTTCTGCAACTTCAAGGACCGCTCCGAGCAGTTCCGATCGGCCAACGACGCGGAGCACGGCGGGTTCACGAAACGACCCGAAGAATCGCGGGATATCGTCCGCGAGGCGGTCGAACGCGGCATCTACGAGGTCACGTCCGTCTCCGGACTCCACCCCGCGTTCGCGCTCGACGACGAGCACCGCGAGATCCTCGAATCCAGCGACCGCGGCGACCTGAACTACCGACCCCCGGCGGAGTACGACGTGAACCCGGGCACCTACTGCGAGCAGATCGACGCGATGAGCGTCGACGGCGTCCACGTCCACTCGATGACCCCCGAGGAAGCCTATCACGGCCGGCGGGGCACCGACTGGTCCTACGAGGAGGTGTACGGCCGCCTGAAGGAGGCCGGGCTGGACTCGGTCCCCGGAACGGCCGCCGAGATCCTCGTCGACGAGGTCCGCGACGTGATCTGCCCCGGGAAGATCGGCACCGAGGAGTGGCTCGAGGCGATGGAGGCCGCCGCGAACGTCGGTCTCGACGTGACCTCGACCATCATGTACGGCCACGTCGAAAACGAGATGCACAGGGTGCTCCACCTGAAACGGATCCGAGAGCTCCAGGACCGGACCGATGCGATCACGGAGTTCGTCCCCCTATCCTTCGTCCATCAGGAGACGCCGCTGTACGAGGAGGGGATGGTCGAGGCGGGGGCGACCACCGACGAGGACGAGCTGCTGATCGCGGTCTCGCGGCTCTTTCTGGACAATATCGACCACATCCAGTCGTCGTGGGTGAAGTACGGCGACGAGCAGGGGCTGAAGATGCTCTCCTGCGGTGCGGACGACTTCATGGGTACCATCCTCAGCGAGGAGATCACAAAGCGCGCGGGCGGGTCGTTCGGCGAACTCCGCTCGTTCGACGAGTACGTCGAGATGATCGACGCCATCGGGCGGGTTCCCGTGGAGCGGTCGACCGATTACCGCCAGCGCCGCCGCATCGACCCCGACGACGGCCCCCACGGGCCGCAACTCGGTCCGAAGGCCGACGGGACACCGCTGGTCGACCCCGAGTGGACCGACGACGGCGCGGGCGACCCGACCAGCGCCGACGACTGACCGGGGTGGGGACCGGCGTGCAGCGGGCGCCCGTCGCTGGTCAGCGCCGACCGCCGGGGACCGCGCTCGCTGGCGCGCTCCGACGGGTCTATCCGTTCGGTGGGCGAACACGACGGCGATGGCGGACAGCCTCCGTGACGCCCTCCGCGAGCGGCTGGGTTTCTGGCCCGCGCTCCAGTGGATCGCCGTCGGCGTCGTCCTCTGGCACCTGCTCGACCCGTCCCCCGCGCAGTTCGTGACCACGGCCGTCTCGATGGCGGTCTTCGGCCTCTCCGAACTCGTGACCGACGTGTACGACGTGCGCCAGTCGGTCAGGCACGCGGGGTTCGGCATCTATGTGCTGATCAGCGGTGCCGCGTTGCTCCTCCTGGGCGACTCGGCGCTCGTCGCGCTCCCCGTCGCCTTCCTGCTGGTCGGCGCGTGGTTCGTCGTCGACGCCGTCCAGACGGTCCGCCACGAGGGCGCGACCGAGAACGAACCCACCGGCCGCGAGGTGTACCACGACTACGTCGGCCGGCGGGTCCACGAGGCGCTCGACGACGGCCCGCGGACGCGCCGGGAACTGTCCGAGGCGCTCGATGCCGACGACGGGGCCATCGACGCGGCGCTCGCGAAACTCCGGTCGCGCGGCGTCGTCGTCCGCGAGGGCAGCGCGTTCCGGGCGGCCGACCGCGACGACGATGGGGCCGCGGCCCGCGTCGCAGGCCTCGCCCGGCGGATCGCGCGCCCGCTCACGCTCGAACTCGGTGACGGTGGGGACGCCGACGGTGCCGGTCCCGAGGGGGGATCGATCGACCGGGCGGGTACCGTCCGCGGGCGTGACGACCGGGCCGACCGCGACCAGGGGGCGGGTGACCCGGGAGGGGGTGACCCGGGAGCGAGCGACCCGGACGCGCCCGCAACCGAGCGGGACCGCGAACGCGAGTCGGCGGACTGACGGACCGGGGTCAGTTCGCGACCGACACCCGGTCGCCCGGGCGGACGTTCATCCGAGCGGACAGGAACTAGTGGGTGGGGGTCGAAGCCGTCGGCGATGTCGCCGACCGTTCGCGAGAGCCTCCGCGCGGAGATCGACCGCTGGTGGGTGATCGCGGCGGTCGGGATAGTGGTCGTATTCGCGGGCGTGCTGGAGGCGACCGCCGCGGAACTGGCGGTCGTCCTCGCGGCCCTGCACGCCGAGAAGGGCGCCACCGTCGCCGAAGCGGCGGGGGTCGCCCGCGAGTGGGTCGCCGAGGCCGCGTCGGCGCTCGCCGCGGGCGGCGGGGCCGGCATACTGTGGGCGCTGGGGAGTGACCCGTCGCTCGCGTTCGTCGTCCTGTTCGCCGGCGTCAGGAGCGGGTACGGCGCGGCGAAGGCCGGCCTGGCGGCGAGCGGATCCGGCCGCGACGACCCGTCGACGGCGACGGACCGGGCGGGATCGGTGACGGACCGGGCCGGGTCGACCGACCGTGCTGTCCGTTCGGCGCTGGCGGACCGGGCGCGGACCAGGCGAGAGCTCCGGGAGGCGGCCGACGCCGACGACGAGGCCGTCGACGCCGCACTGGCCCGCCTGCGGGACCGGGGCGCGGTCGAGCGTGCGGGCAGCGAGTACCGCCTCGGCCCCGAGTCCGACCCCGGGTTCGTCGAGCGTCTCCGGTCGCTGATGTCCGGGTCCGGACGGGCGACCGACCGGAAGCACGCGTCGTCCGGAACCCCCGGCGGAGCGGGCGAGTCCTGCGAGGCCGCCCTCTCGTCGGTCACGTCGGTCTCCGAGCGGTCCGCCGGGGCCGACAGCGGTCGCGGGTCCGGCGGACGGGAAGACATCGAAAGGGGCGACGGCGACGACGCTGCGGCTGGCGGCTGGAGTCAGGACAGCGACGACCGGCGCGAGTACGAGACGACCGATCGGCGATAGCGCCGGCGGCGTCAGCGAGGGACGGCGGTCCCGGGAGAGGGCGGATAATTCAGGGCGACAACGGGACGAGCGCCAGGGACCGCCGGACCGTGCCCGTCCAGCAGCAGTCGATTGGGACGCATGCGGCCTATTCCTGTTGCCGGTCATACGAGGTTGTTTTATACGTGAGAGTTTTCCGTCGGCGAGCCCAGTGGTCGGTATGCGCTACGTGACGGTCCGGGCGACCCACGCAGAGGGCGAGGCGTTCCACCCGCTGGGCGCGGCGGTGGCCGACGAGCCGGCGGTCACGACCGGTCCGATCCACCAGCTGGAGCTGATCGACGGCGACACGGGCGTCTCGCTGTCGGAAGTCCGGTCGGGGCTCGACCGCTACAGCGAGGTCCTCGCCGACTCGCCGTACGTCATCGAGTACACGACCACGGGCGCCGACCGCGGGTTCGCGTACACCCACTTCGAGCTGGACGAACTGACGCGGCGGCTCCTGCGGTACCGCCGCAGCTCGGACCTGATCGTCGAGATGCCCATCGAGTCCGAGCCCGACGGCACCACGGTGGTCACGCTCGTCGGCGACGCCTCGGCGTTCGCCGGCGCCTTCGACCCGATGCCCGCGGAGGTGAGTATCGAGGTCGTCGAGACCGGCGAGTACGACCCGGGAGTTCGACAGCTGTTCGGCCGGCTGACCGCCCGCCAGCGGGAAGTACTGGAGACCGCCGTCCGGGCCGGCTACTACGAGGACCCTCGGGGAGCGACCCAGGAGGGGCTGGCCGAGGAGCTCGGGGTGTCGCCCGCCACCGTCGGCGAGCACCTCCGGAAGATCGAATCGCGCGTCTTCTCGGGGTTCGTCGCCGGGGAGTAGTGCGAGGTAGGAAACGTGCATACCCACTTTTTCCAGCGGAGAGTTCCTCGCGCGCCAGGGGCGCGCTGCGGGAATCCTCCGCTGCAAAAACGTGGGGAAAAAGGCCGGACGACGCGCTCGCTCCGCTCGCTTGCGTCCGGTGAACCGCCTCGCTCCCGACGGTCGCTCGGCGGATGCTGGCGTGATACCTACACCACCTGTACTGACCGCTACCGGCAGGGTCCTCACGCACCGTCGGTGCGGTCGTTCGAATGGTCGGTAGCGACGTCGCCGTCCCCGCGGGGTCCGAGCTCCCGCTCGTCGGGTGCGAGCGCGGCGTCGAACGCCGAGCCCTCGTCGAGATCGTCGAACAGTTCGGCGAGGTCGCGCCGGAGGCGGTCGAGCTGCCGGTCGAGCCGGTCGCGCGCGTCGTCGTCCGCGTCGGTCAGCTCCGCTCGCCGTTCGGACAGGTCGTAGAACTCCTCCAGGCGTGCTCGATACCGCGCCCGCCTGGCGAGCCACCGGACCGTCTCGCGGACGGCCGTCCGGTCGCGTTCGACGACCGCATCGGCGGCGTCGGTCTCCGCGGCGGTCCGCTCCGGGTCGGGCGTCGACACCCCGACCTGGCAGTCGAACTCGCGCGCGCGAACGTCCGCCAGCAGGGCGTCGACCGGGCCGTCGACCAGGTCGATGTCGACGAGCACCACGTCGACTTCGGCGTCGAGACTCTCGCGGAGGGCGTCGGCACTGTAGGCCGTCCGGACGGTGCCGTCGTCGCGAAGCGCGGTCGCCAGCGCGTCGGTGACCGCGGCCTCGGCACCGGCGACGACCACCAGGTGCCGTGCCGGGGGCATGTCCGGCGCGAAGGGCGGAGGGTATAAAGAGCCACTCCTTTGCCGTCCCTCGATTTCGTCAGGAGCCGGGCGACGTCGAGCGACCCCGGGTGGCGTCGACGACCGCGTCGCAGACGATGCGGAACGTCTCGACGGTCTCCTCGTCGTGGACCGACGGGTCGAGGTGGAAGGCGACGACGCCGTCGACGCGGCGGGCCACCTCCCCGAGCGTGTAGACGAACTTGAACGCCGTCGGTTCGTCGACGTGGCCGAGGACACCGGTCAGCGAGTGGACCGCGACGCCGGCGCGGTCGCCGTCGTCGTCGGCCCGCTGGAGGGCGTCGCTGACCCGGCGCCCGACCGCCTCCAGGTCCGTCGGGTCGACGACCCGCTCGACGGGGACGGAGCGGTCGTCGCCGGCGACCGCCGCGGACCGCGTCGTCCGGTCCACGTCGACGCAGGTCCCGAGCGCGGGCCCGCCGTCGCTCTCGCGCTCCCACTGGCCGATCCACTCCCCGGCCGGGACGGTGATCGTGACCGGAACGACCCGGTCGATCCGGCCGTCGAGCCCGTCCAGGAGGGTCACGCAGGCGTCCGTCGGCCGGTCACCGACGGCCGGCGCCAGCAACAGCACCGTCGTCGCGTCCCCGATCTCCGCTCGTCCCCTGCCGTCGACGGTCACTGTTCGCTCCCCCCGCGCGGATTGGTCGGCATCGCCTCGTATCGACTCTCCCGACCCACACGACAATGAGTGTTGCCGTTCCCTGACACCCCGCCGTTCCCCTCGATTCCGAAACGTCTTACTGTTAGTGATCCTACAACAGAAGTATCGCTCGCAAATCTCTCTAGAACATACTGATAATACAACGGTTAATTTATCCCGAACTTTTAGATAAATTCAATCACAGACGGACTGAATAAACACTTGGCTATGAGCCAAGAATCAACGCGACTCCGCGAATTCCTCGAAGAGAACCCCAAATGGATCGGCGTCATGTTCAGCGCGCTGCTGCTGCTCTCGCAGGTCGGGAGCGTGGCGGCGGCAAATGGCGGCTCAATGACTGGTCCATAAGTTTAGAGACTCGTAACGTCCATACTCCATCGAAGCGAGCCGTCGATTTCAACCGGAACGTCCTGCTTGTGAAGAAATTCAAGAGCGGTAGCTTCATCTAGCACGTAGGAACCCATCAGTCCGGAATTTAGATAGAACGAACTAATTCCCTCGAGCTGTGGAACGAACATGGTTCCCATCGGCGTTGATAGCGTCGGATAACCGTACAAACTCAACTCGTAAGTCTCGGGTCCGGATCCTTCAACCATTGCTTTGTTCGGCGTCCCGGACTGGTTTTCAACGATCGATGAACTCGCGTCACCGATGACGAGATAGTGGTGACCGATCTGTTCGTACTCCTTGATGATCGAGACCGTCGCGGCGAGCGAGAAGCCCTGGTTGAGTAGCTTCGCGGCGGTCCGCCCGACGGAGGTGGCGGCCTCGTTGACGATGTCGGTGACGGTCGCGATCCCGGCCATCGCGCCGGCGTCGACGAGACCGCGGCCCTGTTCGTAGGAGTCGCAGGCGTTGAGCAGGAACGCGCTGACGTTGACCTCCGAGAGGTGGCGGGTGTCGAGGTAACCGTCGGTACAGCGGAGCCCCTCGTCGTCGACGTGGCCGATGTAGTGGAGGAAGTCGACGTCCGAGCGCAGGAGCTCGCGCATCTCCATCGTGGTCAGCTGTTCCCGGAAGACGATGTCGAACTCGATCCAGTCGCGGGTGCCGTAGATCTCGGAGACGACGTTCTCGTCGGTCATCTCCTGGTCGTTGCAGACGACGACGACCTGGATCTGCGGGTCCGTGGTGGGCTCGAAGTCCAGCCGCCGGTAGTAGGCGTCGACGGTCATCTTGCTCGCGCCGACCGGGAGCCCCTCGCCGACGTAGGCCTGCTCGATGCTGTCCGCGGGGTCCGGGCGGAAGATCTCCGGACTCGCGGTCGAGGACGACGACTCCGAGCGGGTCTTCGAGCGGGCGCTCCGCCGGAGCGCGTCGGGGTTGTTCCTGAAGAACGACTCGACCTGGTCGGTGAGCTCCTCCAGCGCCTCGTCGCGGGACTGGCGCGTGCTCGGGCAGCGGACCACGGCCAGTTCGTTCGCGAGGAACGGGAGCGCGCTGACGTTCGCGGCGTCGGGCCGCACGTCGGCGGTAAGTTTCCACTTGGGCACCACGTCGGCCACCGCGTCGAAGGGGACATCCAGGTACGTTCGCAACTGCTCGCTGAGCGGTTGCTCGTACACGTCGACGAAGTCCAGATCGACCCGCGACTCGACTTCAGCCCGTTCGTGGAGGTCGACCTCGTAGTAGCCCTCGGTGCGCGTGACGCAGTCCATGAGAAACACGTGTTTCAGGACGCGCTCGACCTCGGCCTCGAAGCCGTCGTCGCCGTCGAGCGGGAACGACCAGTCCTCGCCGGCGATCCGGGGCGACGGACCGGATTCGATCCGTGCCCCGGTGTAGTACGCCAGCGGGACGACGGGGTAGATGTACTCCTCGATCGGCGGGACCTCGATACCGACGTTCGTCTCCGGGGGCTCGATCGAACTCGGGATGTCCAGCTCCTCGCCCAGCTCCACGAGCGGCGGGTGTCCGCGAAGTGACGGGAACGAACGCTCACAGCTGGTCGTCTTCAGCGCCGACCCGAGCGTCGAGAGCGCCGTCATCAGGTCCGACGGGTCCTCCGTCGTCGTCACAGTCGCCGCCGGCTGTTCGTGGACCGACCGCGCGCCGACGTGGATCCGGTCGGTCTCCGAGAGCGCGAGTCGGACGGTATCCTCCATCGACGTGACCTCGAGCCCGGCGTCGACGGCGAACTGCAGTTTCACCTGGGTGGTCGCCAGTTCGACGTTGTACCGGCCGGGCGGGAGACTCACCGACTCCCTGTCGTTGACCTCCGCAACGGTGTTACCCGCCGCGTCGCGGATCCACAGCGGGACGAAGTAGGGCGTCTCGACGGCCGTGGTCCGCACGGTCGCACCGACGTCCGCCGGGAAGTGGAACCGGTCGGGGTCGCAGTCGTCGATACCGGGGTCGTCGGGGGTCAAAAGCGAGAACTGGGTCTCCTGGATCGGGTCGACGACCTGGACGCCGTCGCGACTCGGGTGGGGGCGGATCTGCGGTCGGGTCGCGTCCAGATCGACGTTCATGGGTAGGGAGGGCTACGTCGGCTCTCACGGTGGTACGGGGTGGACCCACACCCGGCCCGCGCGAGCGAATACGCGTGAGAACGCGGCGGGAAGAAAAAAGCCTGTTGGCCGCGAAAACATCTCAATCGGAGAATAAACTGGTGTGTACGGGCGCGAACGAGGGGTCGTCGTCCTCGGGCGGCTCGTCGGTGTCGGTGACGGCCGTCCCCTCGACGCCGTCGGCGAGGAAGTCCGAGAGCGGCGGGCCGACGCTCTCCGGTTCGACGAGGAAGGCGTCGTGACCGTGGTCGGACTCGACGAGGTGGTGGGCGACGGCCACGTCCGCCCCGCGCAGCGCGTCGGCCAGCTCCTCGGCCTGGGTGGGCGTGAAGTGCCAGTCGGCGGTGAAGGACATCACCAGCGCCTCGCCGTCGAAGGCGGCCAGGGCGTCCTCGTCGGACTCGAAGCCCGCCGAGAGGTCGTAGTTGTCCATCGCCCGCGTCAGGTAGAGGTAGGAGTTGGCGTCGAACCGCTCGACGAACGACTCGGCGTTGTAGTCGAGGTACGACTCCACGTCGCGGTAGGGGAAGAAGCCGGCTGCCGGGTCGGTCGGGAACGACCGGGCGGCGTCGCGGCCGGCGGCGCGGCGGCCGAACTTCTGCTCCATCGAGGCCTTCGAGAGGTACATGACGTGGCCGATCTGGCGGGCGAGGGCGAGCCCGTCGGTCGGCTCGGGGCCGTCGCCGTAGTAGTCGCCGCCCTGCCAGTCGTCGTCGGTGGTGATGGCGCGGCGGGCGATGGCGTCCATGGCGAGACACTGCACGTCCAGCCGGGCCGCGGCGGCGATGGGCGCGATGCGCTCGACGTGGTCGGGGTGCTGTTTGGCCCACTCGATAACGTTCATGCCGCCGACGCTCCCGCCGACGACCGCGTGGAGGTGCGGGATCCCGAGCTCGTCGAGCAACTGCCGCTGGGCGTCGGTCCAGTCGGTGACGGTGACCGCGGGGAAGTCCGTCCCGTAGGGTTCGCCCGTCTCGGGGTCGGTGCTCGCGGGGCCGGTCGTGCCGTAACAGGAGCCGGGGACGTTGGCGCAGAGGACGTAGTACTCGCGGGTGTCGATGGCCTTGCCGGGGCCGACGATGTCGTCCCACCAGGCGCGGGCCTGGCCGTCGGTCCCATCGTCGGCGTGGCGGCCGGCGACGTGGGCGCTGCCGGTCAGCGCGTGACAGACCAGCACCGCGTTGTCGCCGGTGAACTCCCCGTAGGCCTCGTAGGCCACTTCGAGTTCCGGGACCGAGCGGCCGCACTCGAACTCGAACTCGCCCAGCGAGACGGTGTCCCGTTCGACCTCCATTCAGGTCTCACCCGCGCTTCCTGTTCCATCGTTCGCGTCCGCATTGGCGCGCTCGATGGCCCCGTCGATGTCGGCGAGGATGTCCGCGGCGTCCTCGATGCCGACCGACAGGCGCACCAGGTCCGGCGTGACGCCGCTGGCGCGCTGCTCCTCGGGGGTGAGCTGGGCGTGGGTGGTGCTGGCGGGGTGGATGACCAGCGTCTTCGCATCGCCGATGTTGGCGAGGAACTGCGCCAGGTCGGTCTCCTCGCAGAAGCGCTTGCCCGCCTCGAACCCACCCGTGAGACCGAACGCGACCATGCCGCCGTAGCCGCCCGCCAGGTACTCGCTGGCCTCGTCGTGGGTCTCGTGGGACGCCAGGCCGGGGTAGGTGACCCACTCGACGCCGTCGTGGTCGGCGAGGAACTCGGCGACGCGCCCGGCGTTCTCGCAGTGGCGCTCCATCCGGAGTTCGAGGGTCTCGGTCCCCTGGAGGGTCGCCCAGGCGTCGAAGGGCTTCTGGCCGTCGCCCAGCGAGCGGACCGCGCGCTGGCGGGCGGCCGTGGCGAATGCCTCGTCGCCGAAGCGGTCGGCGAAGGTGACGCCGTCGAAGGCGTCGTTGGGCGCGCCCAGCTCGGGGTACTTCTCGGGGTACTCCGACCAGGGGAAGGATCCGCCGTCGACGATGACGCCGCCGACCGTGGTCCCCGAACCGTGGATCCACTTCGTCGTCGACTCCCAGACGATGTCCGCCCCGTGGTCGAGCGGGTTGCACAGCGCCGGCGTGGCGAACGTGTTGTCGACGAAGACGGGGACGCCCCGCTCGTGGGCGACCTCGGCGATCGCCTCCATCGGGGGCGTCACCAGCGAGGGGTTGCCGATGGTCTCGTAGTGGACGTAGGCGGTGCGGTCGTCGATGGCCTCGGCGTAGGCGTCCGGGTCGAGCGTGTCGACGAAGCGCGTCTCGATCCCGCGGCGGCTGCCCATGTTGGAGAGATAGGAGTGGGTGCCGCCGTAGATGGAGGAAGCGGTGACGACGTTGTCGCCGGCGCGGGCGAGGATCGAGGTCGCGGCGTCGAGGGCGGCCATCCCCGACCCCGTCGCGACGGCGGCGGTCCCGTTCTCCAGCGCGGCGAGGCGGCGTTCCAGCGTCGAGACGGTCGGGTTGTCGAACCGCGAGTAGACGTTCCCCCCGTCGTCCAGCGCGTAGCGGTCGGCCGCCGTGTCCGCGTCCTCGAACACGTACGACGTGGTCTGGTAGATCGGCGGCGCCCGCGCCCCTGTCGCGGGATCGACCGCCTGGCCGGCGTGGACACAGCGGGTCCCGAAGGCGTACGGATCGGTCATGTGTGTCGTGCATATATCTACAGACATCTATAACCACGAGTTACGGCAAATATCTCAGCGGTAGTCACTCACACACAGGGGAGCGGAGCCGGCGGGCGGGAAGCGGTCGGGCAGGCGAGAGGCGATCGGACGGACGAGGGACGCGGCGCGGGTCACGCCCGTTCGGTGTCGAGGACGGCAAGCGAGCGGTCGACGGTCACGTCGAGGCGGTCGTCGCCCGCTTCGACGGGGACGGTCACCCGGAGCGGGTCGCGGCCGGCCACGGCGATGTCGTCGGGGTCGCAGGCGTCGACGGTCCACAGCGGGTCGGTCAGCAGGTCCGGGGCGTTGGCCGCGACGAACGGCAGCACGTCGGCGTGGTAGATCAGGATCTCCGGCAGGTCGGTGCAGAAGAAGTTCTTGCAATAGGAGCAGTGGTGGACGACCGCCGGCCCCGGCATCGCCTGTTCGAGTTCGCTCGACTTCTCCTCGTCGGGGACCACGTCGTGGTACATCTCGCTCGCGCAGGTGGGACAGACGTCGCCGGCGACGGTCATCAGGTCCCGCCGCGCGTAGACGCTCGCCGCCCACAGCACCGCGTCGGGGTCGTTCGACCGGATCGCGCCGGGCGGGAGGTGGTACTTGAACGCGAGCGCCCCGCAGTCCGGACAGCGCACGACGAGCATGCTGTTGCGGTAGGTCGCCTCCAGTTCCGCGCCGCAGTCGGCGCAGTCGGCGTCGGCGGGGAACGGCTCGACGGTCGTCCGGTCGGTGAAGCTGTCGGCCTTGATCGCCTGGTAGAGGATGACGCCGGGGTAGAGGAGGTCGTATCCCCCCTCCTTCTCGGTGACGAACACGTCGATCAGCTCCTGGAGGTGGTAGTTGAACCGGCCGCTGTCGGACACGTCACAGCGCCGGCGCAGCTCCTCGAACGGCAGCGGGCGGGGCTGGCTGCCCTCCCTGGCGTCGCCCAGTTCCAGCAGGATGGAGACGCGCAGTTCGTTGCCCAGGAGAGAGAACGCCTCGGCGGGCGGGACCGACCGTCGCTCGGAGACCTGGAAGGCGTCGGTCATCGCCACACACATCGCGCGGCCGGGCACTTAGCCCTGTCTCTCGGTCGAGCGCGGGCCGCGGCGGCGCGGGCCCCCGCCCCATCGGGGAGTCGTCCGCCCGAAAGCACTTGTGTCGCCGACAGGTTCCCGGTGATATGGGCCGCTTCGGCGACTTCACCGCCATCTGGTTCGGGACGCTCGCCGTCCTGAACTTCGCCGTCTTCCCCGCCCTCGGCGCGCCGTTCGGTATCTACATCGAGACCGGCGTGTCCGCCCTCGCCGGGTTCGCCCTCGCGGCCGTACTGGTCTTCCACCGGGACGTGTCGCTGCCGACGGTCGTCGGCTCGGAGTGACTGTGGCGACCGGCCGCCGAGTTGTCTGATGTCCGTCACCCGCCGCCGCCGCGTCCGTCCGGCTTATGGCGCTGGCCGTCCCTCCGGGAACCGATGGCACCGTGGTACGCCTGGGCGCCGTGGGGCGGCGAGTTCCAGGTCGCCCGGCTGCTCCTCCAGCGGGGGATCGCCGCGACGTACCTCGTCGCCTTCCTCGTCGCCGCCCGGCAGTTCCGCCCGCTCGCCGGCGAGGACGGGCTGCTCCCGCTCGGCCAGTACGTCGAGCGCTACGAGTTCCGCGAGAAACCCTCCATCTTCTACTACTTCGACAGCGACCGCGCGCTCGCCGTCGGCGCCTGGCTCGGGGTCGCGCTGGCCGCCGCGGCGCTGGTCGGCCTCCCCGGCCGGTTCGGCCTCGGTGCCTATCTCGCCGTCTGGACTGCGATGTGGGCGCTGTATCTCTCGTTCGTCAACGCGGGCCAGACCTTCTACGGGTTCGGCTGGGAGTCGATGCTTTGCGAGGCGGGCTTCCTCGCCATCTTCCTGGGCGCGCCCGACCTCGTCGCGCCGGCCGTGGTGGTCTACCTCTTCCGCTGGGTCGAGTTCCGCAACATGCTCGGCGCCGGCCTCATCAAGATCCGCGGCGACGACTGCTGGCGCGAGCTGACCTGCATGGACTACCACTACGAGACCCAGCCGATGCCCAACCCTCTCTCGTGGGTCGCCCACCGCCTGCCCGACCGCTTCCACCGCGTCGAGGTGCTGGGCAACCACGTCGTCGAACTCCTCGTCCCCGTCCTGTACTTCGGCCCGCCCCGCGTCGCCGCCGCGGCGGGCCTGGCCACCGTCGGGTTCCACGGCTGGCTGATGCTCACCGGCAACTTCGCCTTCCTGAGCTTCCTCAGCATCGTCCTCGCCGGGAGCCTCTTCGCCGACGCCGTCGTCGCCGGCGCGCTCCCCGTGGGGGCGTCCCTCCCGGTCCCCGACCCCGAGACGCTCGCGCCGCTCCCGCTGTGGTTCCAGGTCGCTATCGCCGGACTGGTCGTCCTCGTCGCGGCGCTGAGTTACTACCCCGTGCGGAACATGGTCTCCTCGTCGCAGGCGATGAACCGCGCGTTCGACCCCCTCAATCTCGTCAACACCTACGGCGCCTTCGGGTCGATCACCCGCACCCGCTACGAACTCGTCGTCCAGGGGACCGACGACGCCGTCGTCACCGACGACACCGAGTGGAAGACCTACGAGTTCCCCGGCAAGCCCACCGACCCCGGGCGGCGCCCGCCGCAGTGGGCGCCCTATCACCTCCGGCTGGACTGGCAGCTGTGGTTCGCTGCGATGGCTCCCTCCCCCGCCCGCCACCCCTGGTTCGTCCACTTCCTCGCGAAACTCCTGGCGGGCGACGACGGCGCTCGCTCGCTGCTGCGGACGGACCCGTTCCCCGACGACCCGCCGGAGCACGTCCGCGCGCTGCGGTATCGTTACGAGTTCACCGACCTCGACGAACTGCGCGAGACCGGCCGGTGGTGGCGCCGCGAGCGCGTCGGCACCTACTACGGCCCCGTCTCGCTCGACGACTCGCGGTTCCGGCTCCAGTTGCAACGGCGCGGGTGGGACGTGCCCGAGCCCGACGGCGAGCCGGACGGGGAACCGGCCGCACCCGGCGCGACTGCGCGGGTCGCCGACGCCGAGTGACCGACCGGACGCCGCCGGGGCCGCGCCCGTCGCGGAACGTATCCCACACGTAGGCGGCGTCTTATCCGGTCGCGAACGGTATCAGGTCGACCATAACGAAGGGGCCATCGGTTGCACAACCGGTATGCTCGTCTCCGAGTCGCAGCTGCTCAGGGCGTGGCGAACGGTCGCCTTCGTCGGTCACTTCTCGGGCGTGGAGTCGCTGTCCTCCCGCGGCACGAACAAGATCGTCGCCTACCACTCTGTGGGCGGCGGCTTCCACGACGACATCGCCCCCGACCGCCTCCGCCGCGACATCGAGTACCTCGACACGCACTACGAACTCGTCGACCTCCCAGCGGTCAGGGAGCCGAGCGACGAGAAGCGGATCGCCCTCATCTTCGAGGACGGCTACCGCGACTTCGCCGAGCACGTCGTGCCCGTCCTCCGCGAGTACGAGGTGCCCGCGACCGTCTTCGTGATCGCCGACGCCATCGACGACCCGTCGTTCACCCACAACGACCGCTTCGACTACGAGTACATGGACCGCGGGGACCTCCTCGCGCTCCTCGACGAGGAGCTGGTCACCATCGGCAACCACACGCGGACCCACCCGAAGCTCGCCGAGGTCTCCCCCGACCGCCTCGAACGCGAGATCGTCGGCGCCAAGCGCCGCCTCGAACGGGCGCTCGGGGTCGACGTCGACCGCTTCAGCTACCCGTACAACAGCTGCGACGAGCGCGCCGCCGAACTCGTCCGGCGGTCCCACGACATCGGCGTCGCCGGCCGCGGCCGCCGCGAGTACATCTCCGCGGACACCGACCCCGAGGTGGTCCCGCAGGTCAACGGCGCCAACCCGTTCTGGGAGGTCCGCTGGGACCTCTCCGACGCCGGCACGTTCGTCGGCTCCGTCGCCGACCGCCTCGTCGGCCGGGCGGTCTGAGCGAGAGCGCAGCGAAGCGACTCACCGAACGAGGCGTCGAAGTGGAAAACGCCACCGCCAGGACTCGAACCTGGGACAACCTCGTGTCTGCGGCACGCAGGTACCCTGCGCACCCTAACAGCGAGGTGCTCTACCAACTGAGCTACGGCGGCACGCATCCCACCATAGCCGGAGTTGTTGTATAGGGATTTCGCTTTGCCCTCGCCACGGCACGGAGTCACGTACGGCGATTCGACCCGCGGGCTCCCCGTCGCGACACATCGGACCGGTTTTCACCGCCCCCGAACAACCCGGGTCCATGAGCGCCGAGTTCGACGCCGTCGTCGAGCGGGTCCGCGAGCGGGTGACGCCCGACGACGACGAGCGCGAGCGGCTCGATCGGGTCGTCGCGGATCTCCGCGAGCGCGCACGCGAGGCCGTCGCGGACCTGCCGGTCGACGCCGAGGTGATCCAGGTGGGGTCGACGGCCCGGGACACGTGGCTGGCCGGCGACCGCGACGTGGATCTCTTCGTCTCGTTCCCGACGAGCCTCGACCGCGCGGACCTGGAGTCCTACGGCCTCGAAGTCGGCCACGCGGTGCTGCCGGACGGCCACGAGGAGTACGCCGAACACCCCTACGTCAAGGGGACCTACGAGGGGTTCGACGTGGACCTGGTCCCCTGCTACGCGGTCGACGACGCCACCGCGATCCGGTCGGCGGTCGACCGCACCCCCTTCCACACCGAGTACCTGGCCGAGCGCATCGACGCCGACCTGGCGGGGGAGGTGCGGGTCGCCAAGCAGTTCCTCACCGGGATCGGCGTCTACGGGAGCGACCTCCGGACGCGGGGGTTCTCCGGCTATCTGACCGAACTGCTCGTCGCGGAGTACGGCGGCTTCCGGCCGTTCGTCGCCGCCGCGGCGGACTGGCATCCCCCCGTCGAGTTCGACCCCGAGGACCACGGGCGGGAGACGTTCGACGACCCGCTGGTCGTCATCGACCCGACCGATCCCGAGCGCAACGTCGCCGCGGTCTGTAGCGCGGAGGCGGTTGCGCGACTCCAGCACTACGCCCGCGAGTTGCTCGCCGACCCGCGCGAGGAGCTGTTCTTCGCCGACGAGCCCGACCCGGTCGAGACAGAGGCGGTCGTCGATGCCGTCGAGCGCCGCGGGACCACGCCGGTCGCTGTCCGGTTCGACGCCCCCGACATCGTCGACGACCAGCTGTACCCCCAGCTCGACCGGTCGCTGGACGGGCTCGTCGGCGAGCTCGACCGCCGCGGGTTCGACGTGTTGCGGGCGGCCGCGTGGGCCGACGAGACGGTCGCCTTCCTCGCCGAACTCGCGGTCGCCGAGCGGCCGGCCGTCGAGCGCCACGCGGGGCCGCCGGTCGGCGTCCGCGACCACGCCGAGGGGTTCTACGACGCCTACGCCGACGACCCCGCCGCGCCCGACGACGGGACGGCGGGCACCTACGGCCCCTTCCTCGACGGCGACCGCTACGTCGTCGAGCGGCCCCGCGAGTTCGAGACCGCCGTCGCCCTGCTGGAGAGCGACGCCGTCTTCGACGTGGCGCTGGGCGCGCAGGTCGAGACGGCTATGCGGGAGGAGTATACGGTGCTCGCGGGCGAGGAGGTGGGCGCGCTCGCCGACGAGTTCGGCGTCGAACTGGCGCGATACTTCGACCCGCGGCCCTGACCAGGTCGCGACTGCGGGCGGTCCTCGGAGTCGCGGTGCAGTTGCTCCCCGGAGTCGCGCTGTAGCTGTTCCCGGTCGGGGTCCAAATAAAGACACTCGACACGGTCGCCCCGTCGGAGGGGGTCACTCGGTGTCGATAGCGTAGAGCCGCTGGCGGGCGTCCGCCGGGTAGATCCGTTCCTCGACGAGCCCCGTCTCCGTCAGGTCCGACAGCGCGCTGCGGACGCTGCGCTGGGAGAGGCGGGTCTCCTCGGCGAGCGTCTTCTGGGTCAGCGGGCCCTCGTACTCGAGGACCGTGTACACGAACTTCGCGCTCGGTGTCAGGTCGTCGAGTTGCGATTCCCAGTCACGATACGATTGTTCCGTACAACAGCACACGGGGAAAGGTCACCAACAGTACGGTTCCGCACACACCCATGTATAGGTTTCCGCGGCGCGTTGATGTGTAGGCCGGTACCCATCAGATCACGGACTGATACTCGCGCGTCGCTCGCCCCTCGGTGGACTGTTGACACCCTCCTCCGCGTAAACGCGGAGGAATCCCGAGCGGTGGGAGTTTCAGGTTCGCAGTCCAATCACCGGACTCCCAGCCCTTTCGGGCACGGGTAGTCCCACGGTATCGGACTGGTGGACTGCTGGCGGTGCCAAGCCGCCGTTACCCCTCTCCTCGACCGTGTACAGCGTCCCGGTGTTGTTTTTGCCACGGGGACGCCGGCAAGCGTCACCGGACTTGGGGGTATCGTCTGGTTTGCTTTGAGCAGTCGGCACATGGGCACACGCTTCTAGCATGTGTGTTCACCGACTGCCCTTTCGGATACTGTCTCATTAGATGGGTGGACAGGCCACCTCCGAAGGACGGTTCGGAATCCGCTCCGTTCCGACCGATTCCTACTCCTCAGTAGGGCGTCCTATCACTTAAACGTCACTATGGGAAACTCGGTGACGGCGTTTGAACGGTGGACTGTGAGCACAAGTGACGGCGCGTATCCACGGCGTGAACGCCGTGGTATTGCGCCTGTTCAGCGTATAAACCGGTGGATGCCGCAGTAGTCGGGTATCGATTCACCGGCGTCGCCTCCCCGCACGGGGCGGGAGAGTCACTCCTCGACGAGGTCGAACTCCTGGGCGCGCACGTCGTCGATGACCTGTCGCGCGGCGTCCTGCACGTCCTCGTCGGGTTCGGTGGGGGTGTAGCCGTCGAACACCTCGTGGACGGTGCGGATGCTCTCGGTCAGCGTGTCGAGACCGTAGCCGCCCTCGAGGACGAACCCCAGCCCGGCGTCGATACGGTCGGCGAACGCGTCGACGCGCTCGGCGAGCAGGCCGTAGCCCTCCGTGGAGACGCGCATCCGCGAGATGGGGTCGTGCTCGTGGGCGTCGAAGCCCGCGGAGACGAGGAGCAGGTCGGGGTCGAACGCCTCGAACGCCGGGAGGATCAGGTCGTCGACGGCCGCGAGGTAGCCGCTGGTGGTCGTCCCCGGCGGGAACGGGACGTTCATCGTCGTCCCCCGGGCGTCGCCGGTCCCGATCTCGCTCGCGTCGCCGGTGCCGGGGTAGATGCCGTCCTCGTGGACGGAGACGAAGAACACGTCCTCGCGGTCGTCGAAGATGTCCTGGGTGCCGTTGCCGTGGTGGACGTCCCAGTCGAGGACGGCGACGCGGTCGGCGCCCAGCGAGTCGATGGCGTGCTGGGCGGCGACGGCGACGTTGTTGAAGAAACAGAAGCCCATCGCGTCGTCGTAGACGGCGTGGTGGCCCGGCGGCCGACCCAGGGCGAAGGGGGTGTCGCGGCCGTCGGCGCCGTCGAGCGCCTCGTCGGCGACCCAGTTGGCCATGCCGGCGGCGGCCAGGGCGGCGTCCCAGGTGGCCTCGACGGCGACGGTGTCGGCGTCCCAGTCGCCGCCGCCGTCCGCGCAGAACTCCTCGACCGAGTCGACGTAGTCGGCGTCGTGGACGGCCGCGACCTGCTCGACGGTCGCGTCCTCGGGGGAGACGTACCTGACGCCGTGACTCTCCGAGAGCCCCTGTCGGATGGCGCGCAGGCGGTCGGGGCTCTCGGGGTGGCGCTTGCCGGTGTCGTGGTCGAGACAGGCCTCCCGGTAGCCGAAGTTCATGCGGTCACTCGTAGTACTCGCTCAGTCGAAAGTAGGCCTCGACATCCTCGGCCTTGACGGTCCGCCGGTCGGCGTGGCGCGCCAGGTCCGCGGCCGCCGCGGCCACCTCGTCCGCGAACCCCTCCAACTCGGCCGCCAGCGCCAGCCGGGCGTCCATCGAGACCCGGTAGTCGTCGATGTCGAGGCGGGCGATGCGGTCGACCGGGGCGATCGGCAGTTCCAGGTCGTCCTTGTCCCCGGCGGGCTCGGTGCCGAAGTCCGACGCCATCAGCGTCTTCCGCCCGTCCGCGGTCGCCACGTCCGCCGCCTCGACCGCCCGCTCGGCCCCCCGCCGCTGGATCCGGCGGGCGAGTTCCTCGGCGGCCTCGGCGCTGACCCGCAAACTCCCGGCGTTGCGCCGGATGATCGTGTCGACCGGCGCGAACGGTAGCTCGACGCTCATAGAACACAAGCCGGTCGTTCCGGCCTTAAGCGTTTCCGAAACCCGCTCTCGGCCATCGATAGCGGTTCGAGGCCCATGACACGCGCCCACGGCCCCGACAGTGACGCCGTGAACGGGCGCGAGCGGCGCTTTCCCGCTAGAACACGTCGTCGGCGTCCAGCCGGTCGTCGACCATCGCGCCCCGGGCGGTCACTTCCTGCCCGAGCGTCAGCGCCGCCTCGGTCTCGACCTGCATCGTCTCCTGGCCGTCGTCGAGGATCACCGGGTCGCCCGTCTGGACGACCGTCCCCGTGAACTCGACTTCCTCGGCCGCGGCCGCCGCGGCGCCGCCGTCGGCGCTCGCGGCAGCCCCACCGGCCGACGATTCGCTCCCGGAACCGCCGCCCTCGCCGCCCTCGTCGGTGAACGCATCGAGGCCGGCGGACTCGGAGCCGCCCGACCCGCCGTCGTCGCCGCTCGCACCGCCAGGGGAGGGCGCGGCAGAGCCCGCCCCGGTGTTCTCGTCGAGGACGACGACCGTCGACTGCCAGCCCGCCGACGCCTCCAGATCGTCCTGCCAGCCGTCCTGAATCTCGGCGTCGGCGACGAACACCTCGTCGCCGGGCGCGATCTCCTTGTCCGCCTTCTCGCCCCACAGCGCCACCCGGATGTCGCCGGTGTCGTCCTGCACGCGGATGTTCCGGACCTGCCCCTCCGAGCCGTCGTCGCGGTCGAAGGTGCGCTTGGGGTCGGCCGACCGCACCACCCCCGCCAGGTCGACCACCTGGTCCATCTCGACGGCGTCGATCGCGTCGGCCTCCGGCGTGAACTCGACGGTCTCGTCGATCTCGTCGACTGCGCCGTGGTCACCGACGTGCAGTTCCAGGTCGCCCTCCCGCTCGCGGACGTAGCCGTCGACCACCTCGACGGCCGTCCCCGGTTCCAGCTCCGTCGCACGGTCGGCCCGGTCGTCCCACATCGTCACGCGTACGCGCCCGGTCTCGTCGCCCAGCAGGAAGTTCGACACCTTCCCCTCCGTCCCGTCGTCGCGGTCGAACGTGCGGATCGCGTCGGTCTCCAGAACGATCCCCCGGACGTTCACGTCGGACTGACCCATCGTCAGCGCGTCGACGGTCGACCCCTCCCCCAGGTCGACATCGATCTCGGCGTCCTCGTCCGGTTCGGCCTTGTCGACGGAGACTTCGAGGCCATTATACCCGTCCTTCGGCCGGCCGGCGATCCGGAGGACCTGCCCCTCTTCGAGCTGTCCCTCGGCGACGGAGGCGGCCTGCTCGTCCCAGAACGCGAGCCGGACGGTGCCGGTCTCGTCGGCGGCCTCGACGTTGACGACGCGGCCGTCCTCGTCCTCGCCGTCGCGTTCGAACGTGCGCAACTCGCCGATGGAGACCACCTTCGCGAGGAACTTCACCTCGTCCATGCCCGGTTCGATGTCCGCGACGGTGTCGACCTCCCCTTCGTTGAGCTCGTGGGCGATCAGCATCGCCGCCGTCTCCTCGTCGGCGAGCCCGCCCATCTGCTCGACCTTCTGTTCGACGGCCTCGCGGAACTCCTCCTCGGAGACATCCGTATCGAGATCCGCGTAGACCTCCTCGATCGCTCCCATTAGTCTAGCATTGGGCATGGTTGCGCTCCGCTTAAGCGTTGTCGTTGGCTCGTTACCCCGCTCTCGTCGCTCGATTTCGGGCCCGGCCGGCTCGCCGACCGCACCGGCACGCCGACCCGCCGCCTCGCCGCTGTCGCGGTCATACCCCGAGGTGGTCCGGGCTTCCGGTATAAGTTCGAGGGTCGGCCGACGCGGTCAGCCGCCGCGAGGTGCAGAGCGGTGCAGTGTGACGCAGTGCAGTGTGGTGCGGTCGGCGCGCGCTGGAGCGCGCTCTCGTGCGCGCGACCGTAGCCGCGCAAGGGATGAGCGAGTGAGCGAAGCGAAGGAGCGAATCGGCTGGGGAGGGTCGTGGCCCGTTGCGGTGCTGTGCGGTCGCGGTACTGTTCCTGGCGGACTGAAAGGGCGAGCGCGCCGAGGGCGTTCAGCGCCTGGGGCCTCCTGCGGTCGAGTCGAGTGCGGGAGACACGACGGCTAGTCCCCGCCCTCGCGGCCGTGGGCGAACTCCTGTTCGACCGTGGTCCCGCTGAAGTACGCGGCGAACCGGACGCCCGCGAGGCTCACGAGGACGCCGGCGAGGATGAACAGCGCGAGCCTGGTCCCCGGGGGTTCGAGCGTGGCGCCCTCGAAGGCGACGGGGCCGGCCTCGAACGGGCGGACGCGGAACGGTTCGAACACGTCGGCGAGTTCGAGGAAGTACGCGGAGAACCCGCGGACGACGAGGCCGACGGCGACGGCGCCAAAGGGGAGGTTGAGGTAGGCGCTGCGGACGCCCTCGCGGCGGATGAGTTCGTCGAGCAGCCGACCCGTACTCGCGGCCAGCGCGGCGCCGGTCAGCCACGGGATGGCGTCGAAGGCGAAGCGGCTGGCGAGGATGAGCGTGCCCTCCGAGCCGAGCTCGGAGACGCCGATGGCGCCGGCGAACACGCCCACCAGCGAGAGGCCGGCGGCGACGACGTACGTGACTAAGGCGACCTGGCCCGAGTAGAGCGCCTGCTGGACCTGGCCGGGGAGAGCGGCGAGGTAGGCGTCGACGCCCAGGCCCTTGTAGAGGAGGAAGAGCCCGACGACGGCGACGATGGCGCCGGTGGCGACGGCGGGGGTGGCCGCCCACCACAGCACCGGGTAGGCGATGAGCGCGACGCCGATGGGGACGAGGACGGTCTTGCGCAGCTCCTCGTCGGCGAGGAACTGCTTGAGCAGGTAGTAGGTCGACTCGATGTCGCGGGCCTGGCGGACGACGACGCGGTCGACGGCGTCGACGGTGAGCCGCGACTCGACGATGGGGACGAGCCGCTCGTCCTCGGCGCTGTCGACGACGACCACCGCCGAGTCGGGGTCGTGGTCGTCGATGAGCCGTTCGACCTGGCGGGCGATGGCGCGGTCGGCGCCGACGGTGTCGTCGGTCCCCGCCAGCACCGCGACGAGCGTCTCCTCGCCGCCCTCGGCGAGGTCGCGGGAGACGCGGAGCGCTTCGAGGAGACAGTTCACCTGGCTGTCCTCGGGGTCCTCGACCCCCACGTCGACGACGAGCGACTCGACGGCATCCCGACCCACGACCGGCGGGTCCGTCCCGGCCACGAGGTCACCCGCACGGTCGATACAGACGACCAGGGTTGTCACGGATCGACGGAGGCGACGCCGGAATAAAAATCCTCGCGACCGTTTCCGACGGCGCGACCGCCACAATCGCCCGAACGCGGCGCTACTCGTCGTCGGGCGCGCCGAACCCGACGGCCTCGGCGTCGGCGACGGCCCGGTCGGCCGCGGCGTCGAGGTCGAACTCCCGGACCACCTCGCCGTCGCGGACGAGCGGTTCGAGCAGCGCCTCGCCGTCGGCGGGCGCGTCGGCGTCCGCGAGCTGGACGTGGTGGCCGCCGTCGGCGGTGCGGTACACCTCCTTCGTTCCGGTGAGTTTCCCGCGCTTGGCCGCGAGTTCGCCGTCCACCTCGACGATGTCGAGCGCGAAGTCCGTCGGGTCGGCGTTGCTGACGTGGCTGCCGACGCCGAAGCCCGCGACGTGCTCGCGCAACGCGCGCAGCTGTCGGGGGCCGAGCCCGCCGCTGACGAAGATGCCCACGTCCTCGAACCCCTCGGCGTCGAGCGTCCAGCGCACCTCGCGGACGATGTGTTCGAAGTCGCCCCGCCGCGAGGAGGTGGTGTCGAGCCGCACCGAGTCGAGCGCGTCGACGGCCTCGGCGGCCCGCAGGGACTCGTCGACCTCGTCGCTGTAGGTGTCGACCAGGGCGACCCGGGGTACGTCGGGGCCGACGGCCTCGTCGAAGGCCTGCCAGGCGGTCTCCTGCTCGCCGCGGCCGAAACAGATGAGCAGGGCGTGGGGCATCGTCCCGCCGGCCTCGCGGCCGATCACCTCGCCCGCGGCGACGTTCGAGAAGCCGTCGAGCCCGCCGAGTAGCGCCGACCGCTCGACCATCGCGCCGATCGAGGGGTGGACGTGCCGGGAGCCGAAGCTCAACACAGTCGAGTCGGGGGCGGCCCGGCGCGCCTCCAGCGCCGCGGTCGCGACGCCGGTCGCGTGCGAGAGAAAGCCCAGCAGCGCGGTCTCCAGCCGACAGAACTCCAGGTACGGCCCCTCGATGCGCATGACGGGGCCGCCGTCGAACAGGCGGCCCTCGCGGATCGCGTCCACGTCCACGTCGCGGCCCTCGAAGAGTTGGGCGGCGTCCTTGACGCCGGCGAGCAGCTCCCACCCGCCGGTGGGAAACTGGTCGGCGGTCACCTCGGCGACCACGTGCGGGTCGCGGTCGGCGTGCTCCAGCGTCTCGACCGTCCGGTCGAAGTAGGCGTCCGTGGCCCGTCCCTCCGCGATGGCCTCCGGCGGGACGATGTCGAAGCCCGACTCGTCGGTCATGGGGTGGACTTCCGGGGCGAGCGCCAAAAACTGTCCGCGTTCCGGTCGCGGATCCGGTGGCCGACGGCGACGGTCGACGGGCTACCCGAAACACGAACTGGTGGGGTCTCCGCTGCTTCCCGCCCGGCGATCCGGGCGGCGGAGGCGGAAACCTCGGCGCCGCTCTGTCGTGCGTGTCAGACACAAACGGTCAGTAATTACCGGTTTCTGGTATCAAACTATGTAACTAGATGCGAGTTTTTATTTAACACTCCGAAAGTGATTGGGCCGATGGTAGACGAGCCGAAGATTTCGAGACGTGCACTGTTGGCGACGAGCATCGCGGCGGGAGCATCGCTGGCCGGCTGTTCCGGCGGGGACGAGGACCCGACCGATACCCCGGATCCGGCCACCGAGTCGCCGACGCCGACCGACACGCCGACGGCGACAGCGACGCCGACCGACACGCCGACGGCGACGCCGACCGCGACGGAGACCGCGACGCCGACGCCCGCGGACCCGACGCCGTCGCTGGCGGAGTTCTCGTATCCCGACGGCGCCGCACGCGACGGCGTGAGCGGGGCGCGGCTCTACCGGACACACGAGTCCGCGCTCACCGACGCCGGGTCGGCGACGCTGACCGGCGAACTCCGGCGGATCGACAGCAACTTCGAGGAGACGATCCGCACGACCAGAGGACTGAGCGAGGACGGGATCGCCATTACGCGCGAGAACGTCCAGAGCAGCCTGACGGAGTCGTCGTGGTCGGCGGCCGACGACCAGATAGCCTACGTCCGGATGGAGTCCGGGTTCGACGAGAACTACCGCATCGACAACCGGGCGCCCGACCCGAACGAAGTGGTCGAGTTCCGCCGGTTCAGGCGACTGCTGGAGGGCGCGGATTGGAGCGAGGCGATTGAGGTCGTCGAAGCGGGCGACGGCTACGCCGCCACCTACGAGGCGACCGGAGTCGCCGACGAACAGACCCTGCTCCGCCTCGTGTTCGGCGAGCGGGTCGCCGAATTCGAGGCGACGATCGCGGTCTCGGAATCCGGTCACGTCCGAGATATCGACTACGACATCACTGCGGAGACCGGCGACGGGCGCCGGCGACAGGATATCGTCAGGACCGTCGAAGCCGTCGGGGACACGACCGTCGAGGAGCCCGAGTGGACCGAGACGGCCCGCGAAGAGGGGGTCCAGTTCGAGATGGCACCGACCGACGACGGGACCGCGGTCGAACTGGAGATGGTCAACGGCGGCGACGTGCCGAGCGGCGCCCGGGTCGCCCTGTTCGACGGACGCGGGCACGGTAACGGGCAGCTATCGAATCCGGTATCGGTTGGCGACCGGGTGTTCCTGAGCCTCACCGAGCGCGACGAGCTGCGGGTCGGGACCGACGGCCCGCCGGACGCCGGACGACAGCTCGAATCGTTCGCCAACGCGACGATACGAAACCGGTCGTTCCTGCTCTTCTCCGAGCAGGCGCGGCTGTAGCCCCGCTGTCCCCGGCGGATCGATCCACGGTCGCCGTGTCGCGGACCATCTCCGGCGACCGTGGCGTCTCGGTGAGAGCTGGTTCACTGCCGCGACCGGCGGGGGCTCCAGTCAACCCGACCGCGAGTGGACTTCGCTCAACTGGTCGGCGGTGGGCGCGTTGACGACCCGGACGCGCTCGCCCGACCGGACCACGCGGAAGGCGTCGGCGAACTCGCCGTCGGGGACGACGTAGACGTTCCCGCGGGGGTTGCGGGCGTCGTGGCTGTCGAGCACGTCGAGATAGGCCTCGTGGAACTGCCGGGCGTCCCGTTCGGAGTCCCAGGCGGTCTCCCAGACGTAGGCGCCGGTCGTCCCGTTCGTGTAGGGGACGACGCTGTCGCCGCCCCAGCCCGCGGAGGGCTCGGACTCGTAGCCGTAGCGGTTCTCCGGGTCGACGACGCCGTTGGAGACGAACATGGCGTAGATAGAGGCCTCGCCGACCGTGTCGGCGACGGGGTCGACGTCGAAGCGGCGCCACTCGACCGACGAGCGGTCGGGGACGGTCACGTCGACCGGGTCCTCGTCGGGGTAGAGCTGCGGGTGGATGAGCTGTTCGGTGCTCTCGGGGCGGGCGTCGTAGAGCTGGTTGACGCCGTCCCAGCCGCTCTGGGCGCGCACCCGGTCGACGAACTGCGAGCCCGCGGCGTAGGGCGTGTAGATGGTCAGGAACAGCCCGCGGTTGTAGTCGGCCCCCGCGGACCCGCCGCCGCCGTCGCCGCTGTCGGGCGGCGGGATACAGCGCCACTCGCCCTCGCAGCGGTTCTCGTAGAGGATGTCGACGTAGCGGGCGTCGCCCTCGGTGATGCCACGGTTGGCGAGTTGCTGGTCCTGGGTCTCCCCGTCGGCGCCGAAGCCGAAGTGCTGGTCCTGCAGCGCGTGGACGAGTTCGTGGGCCAGCGTCGTCCGGTCGATGGTCGGCGTCTCGGAGTCGCTGACGAGGACGATGGCGTCCCGCCCGGGCGAGTAGTAGCCCTGGACGGTCTGGCCCAGGGTGTCGTCGGAGCTGTTCGAGTACGACGACGACTCGCCGACGACGAAGATCGACTCCCAGACCTGGTCGTTCCAGCGGGAGTACGTCGCCGACCCGCCGCCCCCGCTCCGGTTGGCGAGGTACTGCTCGCGGCTGATCACGTCGACCGGGACCGTGGAGTTGAACTCCAGCTCGCGGATCCGCTCGACGCGGGCCATCGTGCGCGCGACGACGGCCTCCCGCTCGGTGGCGTTGTAGCCGTCGCTCGCGGTCACGTTCACCGGGTCGTCGTACCAGTACCCGTTCTCCCAGCCGAGGCGGTCGCTGGCGGGGTCGCCCTCGGGGTGACCGCCCGACTCAAGGGCGGTACAGCCCGCCAGCAGCGCGAGGACGGCCACCGCCGCGACGGCGACGCGCAGGCGGCGCGAGCCGGGTCCCTGCCGGTCCATCGACGGGGCTCACTCCCTCCGACCCGCGAGGAGGCCGGCGAGCGCGAGCGCGACGAGCGCGGCGGCGACCCCGAAGCCCGGCCCGCCGGACGCGGTGGTCTCTGCGGGCGCGTCGGTCGCCTCGCCGTCGTTACCGCCGTCGCCCGCGCCGCCGTCGGCGGGGAGCGGCGTCCCGGTCGCCGTGTCGGTCCCCTCGTCGCCCGGTTCGGTGGTCGGCTCGTCGGTCTCCTCGTCGCCCGGTTCGGAGGTCGCAGTCTCCCCGTCGTCGGGTTCGTCGGTCGCGGTGTCGGTCGGCGTCTCCGTCTCGCCGCCGCTGTCGTCGGGGGCGGCGCCGGCGCGGACCTCGCTCAGCTCCTCGACGCTGGGGGCGTTGACGAGCGTCACGGTCGTCCCGGTGTGGTTGACGTAGAACGCGTCGGCGTAGGGGCCGTCGGGGACCCGGTAGGTGTTCGCGCTGTCGTCGACGGGTTCGGCGCCGTAGTAGTCCAGCAACATTCCGTACCCCTCGACGAAGTCGGCGGCGTCACCCTCGGAGTCCCAGACGGTCTTCCAGACGTAGCCCGTCTCGTTGGTCTCGGCCGAGTCGTCCGTGACGTAGGGGTAGAGCCGGTCGCCGTCCCAGCCGTCCGTGTACCGCGTCGTGTAGTTGAACGGGTCGTACGTGCTGAGCGACCCGGCGGCCGTGTAGTTGAAGAACGAGCGGACGCCGACGACGGGCGACGCCTCGCCGCCGGAGGCGTAGGTCGGGTAGAACAGCATCGTCGCGAGCCCGGCCTCACCGAACTGGGCGTAGTCGACGGTGCCGTTCTCCAGGTGCGGGACCGTCCAGGCCTCGCCGGACGTGTCGGTGAAGCTCACGTTCGTCGGCGGGTCCTCGCCGTACTTCTCGGGGTGGATCGTCTGCTCGGTGCTGGCCGGGGGGTTCTCGTAGACGGCGTTGACGCCCTCCCAGCCTTCGTCCTTGTAGATCCCCCTGACGAACTTCGGCCCGTCGCTGTAGGGCTGGTAGGTCACGAAGTAGAGCCCGTAGTGGATCGAGGCCCCGCCCCCACCGCCGCCGGGCTGGGTCTGGGGCATCAGGCAGTCCCACTCGTCCGCGCAGCGCTGGCTGTAGCGGCGGTCGACGAGGTTGCCGTCGCCCTCGATGATGCCGTCCCTCGCGTTGTGGAGTTCGCGGGTGTACTGGTCGTACGCGGAGAGGTTGTAGCGCTGGTCCTGCAGCGCGTGGAACAGCTCCTGAGAGAGCGTGATCTCGTTCATCTTCGGCGCGGTGGTGTTCTCCGAGACGACGACGATCCGCTCCTCGCGCGGGCTGTAGTAGCCGCCGACGATCGCGCCGGTGTTCCCCTCCTGGACGGAGACGGCGTCCGTGTCCTCGCCGACCATCAGCATCGCCTCCCACTTGACGTTCTGGTGCAGCGTGTTGTTGGTCGTCGTGTTGTAGGTCGCGTTGGCGCGGAACTGCTCGCGGGAGACGACCTCGACGGGGACGGTCTCGTTGAACTCCAGCTCGCGGACCTGCTCGACGCGGGCCATCGAGCGGGCGACGACGGCGTCCAGCTCCGTCTCGTTGAGCCCGTCCGAGCGGTCCACGTCGATCGACTCGTTGTACCAGCAGCCGTTCTCCCAGCCCAGCGGGTCGCCGTCGGGGTTGTCCGGCGGCGACCCCTCGGCGAGGGGTGCGCAGGCGTCGCCGGCCTGCGTGCGGCCCGCGGGTGCGGCGTCCGCGGTGGTGGAGGACCGGTCCGTCGTCGCTGCGTCGGCCTGGCCGGCGGCGCTCGCGGCGGGGACGGCAGCCACCGCGGACAGCACCACCAGCCCGGCGACGACTGCCGAGAGGGCGGAACGCATGACTACCGGAAGCATGGGGTGGCGGACATAAAAATCGCCCCACTGTCGGCGGACGCCGCCGGCGACCGACGGGCTTAATCGTCGGTGTCCGCTATCTCTCACCGGCAGAGGGAGCCCGGCCTCCGTGCCCCGGCCCGCGTCGACCTCGTCGGCGCGCCAGGGGCATGAGGAAAGTCCCCCCACCGTCCGGGCAGGTGACCGGGTGCAAACCCGGAGCGGGAGACCGCTGGCGCTGGAACAGAAACGAGACCCCTCTCCCCGACCGATGACGTGCGCGAACCCCGAGCGAGGCCTCGCCGAAGCGAGGGGGAGCTAACCCACAGAGGGTCGACGGGATCCGCGAGTCCCCTGGACTCGCGGGCACGTCGGGCGCTCCGCGTTCGACGGTGGAGAACGGATGGAACGGCGAATCCTCACCGGTGCAAGTCCGCGCGGCAAGGTAGCCCGGACGCAAGCGCGGACGCTCAGCCGAATGCCGGGCCGAACAGAAGGGGGCTTACTCCCCTCAGCCGTCTCACACCGCCGAGCGACGGCTCCGCCGCTCCCGCGAGCCCCGAACGTCGGTCAACAGCAGTTCTCGCCGTCCGCCCGCTCGACGGCCCACTCGACCAGCGGCTCCAGTCGCTCGCCGAGCTGTTCGCCCTCCTCGCTGAGTTCGTACTCGACGCGCGGCGGGATCTCCGCGTACCGCTCCCGTTCGACCAGTCCGGCCTCGACGAGTTCGTCCAGCCGCGTCGACAGCGTCGACGTGCTCGCCCCGGGGAGGTGGGCCTCGAGCTCGCCGAACCGCACCGTCCCGTGGTTGGCGACGACGCAGACGATGTCCATCACGTACTTCCGGCCCAGCAGCGCCATCGGCTCCGCGAGCAGACAGTGACACGCCGGGTCCTCGCAGGCACAGCCGTCCTCCGCCAGCGCTTCGGATCCTCCCATCGGATTCGATACTTTGGACGTGACAGCTTAATAACTTTGCTCTCGAAAGCGTAGACGCATGTGGCTCGATACAGGTGATTTCGACGGCAGCGGGGAGAATCGACCGGCCGAAGACGTGTCGCTCCCGGCGGACGTGGGCGAGGCGTTCGGGCGGCTGTACGGGACCGACCCGCCGGCGACGGTCGGCGAGTGGGCCGAGACGATGCGGGCGGTGGTCGAGGCCGAGCGCGGCCGAGCGCCGACCGTCGACGACCTCTGTGCGACCGACGACGGCGACCACGCGTTCGTCGGCGAGGGGACCGAACAGGCGTACCTCTGCGTGCTGGACCCGCTGGTCTACCCGTTCCTGACGGGCGAGCGCGGGACCGTCCGGTCGACGACGCCGGTGCGCGGGGCCGAGGTCACCGTCGAGGTCGGCGACGACGGCGTAGCAGTCTCACACGAGGACGCCGTCGTCTCCGTCGGCGTCTCGACGGACCCCGACCGGGTCGACGACGGCCCGGTCGAGACCGTCTACCGGGAGGTCTGCGGCTACATCCAGACCTTCGAGGACCGGGCGGAGTACGAGACCTGGGCGGCGGGTGTCGACGCCGCGACGACGGCCGTCCCGGCCGCGGAGGGCGCGGCGGTTGCTCGCGAACTGACCGAGACGCTGTTCGACGCCGACGTGAGCGAGCAGAACGGCCGGACCGAGGCGGCCGGGGTCGAGTGCGACTGCTGCTGAGCAAACAGGAGCGACCGCAGAGAACGTGAGGGCGAGCGGTTCGCCGTCGCGTCGTCAGTGGTCGTCGCCGTTGGTGATGGTGGTGTGGGCGCCGATGAGCGCGCCGGCGAGGTCGAGGTCTTCGAGGGTGGTCTCGCGGTCGATGATCGACTCGCGGACGTCGCAGTCGCGCAGCGTCGCCCCGGGGAAGACGACGGAGTTGTCGAGGCTGGAGTCGACGACCTCGGCGTCGTCGAGGACGTGGACGTTCTCCCCGAGCGTCGAGTTCTCGACGGTGGCGCCGTCGGCGACCCGGTTCTCGCCGTCGAGGTAGTAGGCGACGGCCTCCAGGTAGCTGTCGGGCGTCCCGATGTCGAACCACGCCTCGTCGAACGTGTAGGCGTAGACCTCGTCGTTGTCGACGAGCCACTGGATGAACCAGCCGGGCTCGTCGGGGTTGTTGCCGTCCGCGAGGTACTCCTCGAAGCGGACCTGCTCGGCCGGGAAGACGTAGCAGGCGATGGAGACGAGCGTGCTCGCCGGGTCCGCGGGCTTCTCCTGGAAGTCGACGACCTCGTCGCCCTCCAGCGTGACGAGGCCGTACGATTTGGCCTTCTCCAGCGAGCCCACGTCGTAGGCCGCCAGCGTCGTCGCCCCGTTGGCCTCGTAGGCGTCGATGAAGTCGCTCACGTCGAAGCTGATGAGGTTGTCGCCGGCGATGACGAACAGATCGTCGTCGATGCCCTCGCGGTCGACCAGCTGGCCGAGCGCGCCGACGACGCCGAACTTCTCGTCCTCGCCGGTGGTGTCCTCGACCGACAGCCGCGGCTTCTCGTAGTCGCGGTCGGCGAGGAACCGTTCGAAGTCGTCGGCGAACCGCTCGTTCGTGCTGATGTACACGTCGTCGATCCGGGCGTCGGACTCCAGCTCCGAGAGCACCCGGTCGATGACGGTCGTCTCGCCGACCGGCAGCATCATCTTCGGCCGGTGGCGCGTGATCGGCCAGAGCCGCGTTGCGTAACCGCCCGCGAGTACGACTGCGTCCATACGACTCCCTGCACGGCGCCCCGTGAAGGCCTTTTTCATTGCAAGGACCGCCGACAGGTCGCGTCGCCGCCCGCGGGCGGGGTGTCGTCGGCGCCGGCGGAACCGATTTGTGGGCGCTCGTCCTTGGTCCGGTATGCGCGAGGCCAGCCGGACGACCCGCCAGCGGATCGCCGACCGACTGCGGGAGGAACCGCTGCCCGCGAGCGCGCTCGCCCGCGAGTTCGACGTGCGGGCGGCCGACGCGCTCTCGCACGTCGAACACATCTCCCAGTCGCTCGAACCGACCGACGAGACGCTGCTCGTCGCGCCGCCGACCTGCGAGGACTGCGGCTTCGAGGAGTTCGACGACCTGGTCAACCGCCCGGCGCGGTGCCCGGAGTGCAAGAGCGAGGCCGTCGCCGAGCCCTCGTTCGTCATCGAGTAGCCGCGCCCGCGTCGGGTCTCGACCGGGTCGAGCCGATTACAGGATGACGTTCGACGAGGACGACAGGTCGCCGTCGTCGCTCTCGACCGGTCCCTCGCCGACGTACTCGAAGTCCTCGTCGGCGAGGTAGACGCCGCCGTCGGCGACCCGCACCTCGACCTCGTTCAGGAACGCGCCCTCGCAGGGGCCGTAGGTACACTCCCCGGAGTCGGCGGCGAACAGCGCGCCGTGGTTGGCGCAGACCACCTCGCCGTCGCGGACCGGCGCGCCCGAGCCCTTGTCGAGTTTGATGTGGGTCATGTGCTGGCAGTAGTTCAGCCAGCAGACGACCGCCTCGGCGTCGTCGTCCTCGCCGCCCAGCTTCAGGAGGATGGCCTCTCGAACGTCGTCATCGTCCTGCATGTCGTCCGGCATCGCGATCCCGTCGTCGTTGGTGGCGTCGTTCTGGATCTCGCCGCCGTCGGTCTCGGTCTCGCCGCCGTCGGTCTCCGCCTCGGCCGTCCGTTCGTCGGCGGCGTCGGCCGTCCGTTCGTCGGATCGGAGGGCGGCGTCGCCGCTGGCGACGGCGTTCTCGTCCACCGAGCGCACGCGAAAGAGGAAGGTGTCGTCCGTCGAGATATCGCTCACGTCGGCGATCCGCGTCCCGTCCATACCGTCGGGTTGGTCCGTCCCCGCTTGAACGCACCGGTCGAGACAGCCTGTGTCGTCGTTCCTCCCTCCACTCGTCGCCGACCGTGAACACCGATTGCGCTCGGTAGGAGTGATCGCAACCGCAGGGGACAGCAGGCGCTGAAAGTCCTCGGCCCGCTCGCTAGCTATCGTGTCTACCGCATTCGACGGCGAGCGATGAAAGCCCTCGGCCCGCTCGCGGTCGCTGAGCGGGATATCCGCGCTCTCCGCACCGCCCGCGCGGATAGTGGCCCGCTCAGGCGACGACACGAGCGCGAGCGCGCCTCGCCCTTTCAGTCCACCAGGACCGCGACCGCACCAGCAACCGCCCCGCACAGCACCGCAGACAGCCACGAGCCTCCCCAGCCGATTCGCTCTCTCGCTCCGCTCGTTCCCTCATCCACTGTCAGAGCAAGCTCTGACAAGCCTTCGTTCACACGTTCACGAAGACCTCGCGCGATTCCGTCGCGGCACGGAGGCCGCGACAGCGCACGCCGACCGCAACCGCTCACCGCAACCGCTCCCGTCTGTACGGAGCACTGTCGGTGAAGGGGTCACCGGAGCGGACGGTCGCCCGTGTCCACCGAGTGAAGACGACCGAGTGGCAGTCAGTTGCTCGGCGAGGAGTCGGAGGGGGTGCCGTCGTCGGCGTCGTCGGACGACCGGGGGTCACGCTCCTCGAAGCGGTTGTTCGCGAACTCGTCGGTGGGCACGTCCCCCTCGGCCTGGGGGTCGGCGCCGACCGACCCGCCCATCGAGGCGTCGAGGGTGAGCCGCTCGCCGTGGAGTAGCTCCGGGAGGACGATCCGCACGGCTTCCAGGACGGCGACGAAGAGGATCGGCAGCAGGAAGAAGCCGTACCAGCCGAACATGACGGGCCCGAGCAGGTAGGCGAACATGAGCATGATCCCGTCGAGGTCCCGGCCGGAGATGTACGGCTGGAGGAACGTCTGCGGGAGGAAATCGAGCACGAGGAAGTAGACGGCGCCGACGACGCCGACGAACGCGAGCGCGACCCCGCTCGACCGGACGGCCTGGAGGGCGAGCAGCGCGAGCACCGGGACGTAGACGATCTTCCCCACGACGAGCGGGATGAGGCTCGCGATGCCCGTCAGGAAGGCGAGGACGGCGACCATCGGGACGGCCAGCCCGGCCGGCGCGAGGAGGTTCGTCCCGAGGTAGACGGTGCCAGCGACGACGGCCATGATCACGACGAACAGGAGGTTCCCGTAGAAGACCGACTCCAGGTCGGCGTCGACGGCCGTCGCGTAGGCGTAGCCGACGGTGTTGCTCCCGCCGAACAGCTGCTCCAGCGCCGCGGCGATGTCGTCGTCGTACTTGAGGAGGAAGTACGCGAGGGTGACCGAGAGCGCGAGCAGCAGGGCGGTGCCCGCCACCGCGGAGACGAGGGTCCGGCCGGTCCGGAGCACCGTCGCGGCCGTCTCCCGGGGGTTCGACAGCGACTCGCCGGGGTCCTCGAGCGCGCTCGCGAGCGACCGGCGCTCGGCGAGCGGGACCTCCCCGAGGCCGACGTACTGGCCCAGCAGCGCGACCGGGTCGACGCTCCCGGCCACCAGCCCCTGGACCGCGAGGAGGAGCTGGTAGCCGGCGTACAGCGAGAGCGCGATCACCGGCACGAGGACGACGAGGACGGTGACCCCCGCGGCGATCCAGTCGGTGTCGACGACCGCGGCGACGCGGTCGTTGATCGGCCGCGTCGCGTAGTAGCCGAACACGCCGAGCACGAACAGGCCGACGAACTGCCAGGCGACGTAGGCCGCGGCGGCCGCCAGCAGCGCGACGAACAGCCACCAGCCGATCCGCGAGCGCTCAAAACCCGGGTCGTCGAGGCCAGCCATCGCCTCCGTTTGTCCGGCGACGCCAAAGGCGCTGGTGCCGGAAACTGCGTGGTCCCGGCGCGAAGCGGGGGCGCGAGCGCCACGCCCCGGTGCGAACCCGACGGAAGCGCCGGACGAACCGCCGAGTATCAACCCGAATACTGTCAGGCAAGAGTTTTACGCGATGACAAACCAGTCGGTAGTATGCAAGCCGTCGTGCTGGCCGCCGGTGAGGGGACGCGGCTGCGTCCGCTGACCGAGGACAAACCCAAGGGAATGGTCGAGGTCGCGGGCAAGCCCATCCTCACACACTGCTTCGAGCAGCTGGTCGAGCTGGGCGCCGACGAGCTGCTGGTCGTCGTCGGCTACAAGAAACAGGCGATCATCGAGCACTACGAGGACGAGTTCGAGGGCGTGCCGATCACCTACGCCCACCAGCGCGAGCAGAAGGGCCTGGCCCACGCCCTCCTCACTGTGGAGGAGCACATCGACGACGACTTCATGCTGATGCTGGGCGACAACATCTTCCAGGCCAACCTCCAGGACGTGGTCAACCGCCAGGCCGAGTCCCGCGCCGACGCCGCCTTCCTCGTCGAGGAAGTCCCCTGGGAAGAAGCGAGCCGCTACGGCGTCTGCGACACCAACAAGTACGGCGAGATCACCGAGGTCGTCGAGAAGCCCGACGACCCGCCGTCGAACCTCGTGATGACCGGCTTCTACACGTTCACCCCCGAGATCCTCCACGCCTGCCACCTCGTCCAGCCCTCCGATCGGGGCGAGTACGAGATCTCGGATGCGATCGACCTGCTCATCCACTCCGGGCGGACTATCGACGCCATCCGCATGGACGGCTGGCGCACCGACGTGGGCTACCCCGAGGACCGCGACAGAGCCGAACAGCGGCTCGAAGAGGCCGGCGTCGTCGACACCAGCGACGCCGACCAGGCCGACGCCACCGCGGAGTAAGCGCTCTATCTTGGTTCAGCGAGAGAATCCCGCCGTTCACGGCGGGCGTGAATCGCGTAAGCCCGGTGCCCCAGTCCACGTGGGTCTGCTCGACTGAATACCCACCTCCACAAGAGTTATTGAAATTGGGTGTCTGAATTTGGTAAGGCCAAATGGAGTATCACCTGCAATCCGGGTCGCATACGGTATACGCACTCCAATACCACTTCGTGACCGTCACGAAGTATCGCGCCGACATCCTCACCGATGAGCGACTGGAGCGCGTCGCCGAAGTTGCTCACGAGATTGCAGAGGACTTTGAGGCCGACATCAAGAACGTAGACGGCGGCACCGATCACGTTCACATCCTGTTCACGACCAAACCCACCACCGACCTCACGAAGTTCATCAACTCGCTCAAAGGTGTCACCTCGCGCCGGATTCGGCAGGAGTACCCGGAGGTGAAACAGACGCTCGAAGATGCCTTCTGGCAACCGGGATATCTCCTCGCGACGACCGGCCAAGTGAGCATCGACGTGCTGATGGACTACGTGGACGACCAGTAGCATGACCGCAACAACCACGAAAACGCTGGAGGCGACGCTCGCCCCGCCGACAGCCCACAAAAAGCGCAAACTGTGCGACCTGCTCGACACCTACCGGGCAGGACTCCACGAGGCGTTCGAGGCCGGGTGCGAGACGATGACCGCCACCAGCGACGTGGTGACGCCCTACGACCTGCCGTATCAGTCGAAAGCGGCCCTGTGCAACTACGTCCCGCAACTGCACGGCACCTACGACGCACAGGCGTTGGACGACGACCATCCGGTTCGGCTCACCAACCAAGCTGCCGAGTTCGACCACTCGGCGGCGCGTGACTACGAGTTTACGTGGTGGGTGCCACAGCCCGGTCGCGGCACCAACTTCTGGATACCACTTCGGATTAATCCCGCCCAGGAGGGACTGTGGCACGACCTCGTGGACGGTGAGGCGTCGGCAGGCCAACTCCGCCTGCAACGCCACCGCACGTCGTGGACGCTCCACGTCACCGTCGAGTTCCCGGTCGAAAATCCGGGCTACGAACCCACCGACGACGATGTAACACCAGTTGGCTTCGACATCGGCGAAGCACACCTGCTCGCGGGCTGTGCCTGCAAGCAGGGCACTCCGACTGACCCACTGCTCATCACCGGTGGCCACGCTCGCAACCTCCGCAAAGAGATGTTCACGACGCTCAAGCGGCTGCAAGAGCGTGACGCCGCCCAGTGGCGGATTGACGAGCGATTCGATCACTACCAGAACGCACTCACAGACATCATCGAGAAGGCATCCCGACAGGCCATCGAGTACGCTCGCCGGTTCGAGAAGCCTGTGATCGTGCTGGAAGACCTCTCGGACATCCGCGAAGACCTCGATTACGGCGAGTGGATGAACCGACGCCTCCACGCCTGGGCGTTCGCTCGCTTGCAGGAGCGCATCGAGGACAAAGCGCGAGAGTCTGGCATCCCGGTCGAATACGTCGAACCGTCCTACACGTCGCAGACGTGCCACGAGTGCGGCCACATCGGATATCGGGACGGCGATGAGTTCCGGTGTCAGAACGACGAGTGTTGGGTGTCGGAGTATCACGCAGACATCAACGCGGCGGTCAATGTTGCTGACCGCCACGACCCGTGGGGTGAGAGCCTGCCGCTGAAACCGGCGGGCGATGACATCCCACGGGATGGGAGCGCCTGTGACAGCGCCGCGACCCCCACCGAGCAGAGTCAACCACGGCAGATGACGCTCGGAGAGGTTGGGTTGGAACCCACTGCCGGTAGTTAGCCGGTATTCCCATGCAGGGAAGCCGCGCCGTTCACGGCGCGGAGGATGTCACCGGACGCTCCGGTTACTCGTCGAACGCCCCGATCGCGTCGAGATATTCTCGGACGGAGACCAGAAACGACCGGTACCGCTCTAGATCTTCGAGTGCGTCGTACACCATGTCGTCCTCGATGGCATCGCCCTACGTGTGCGCGAGCACGTTCCGGAACCTCGCCGCGGCGGCCATCTCGTCCGCCAACTCCTCCGAGAGGACGCCGATGTCGCTCAGGGCCTGCATCGTCTCGGGATTGCTCTCGGGCGGGTGACCGCGTTCGTGGACGACGAGCACGGTCCCGATGTCGAGCGCGGCTTCGGTCGTCTTCACGAATCGGCGTTCGACGACGTCTCTGGTGTCGGAATCGTTTTTGTACGTCTCGCGGTCGACTGTCCGGCGCTTCCGGGCGAGAACGCCCAGCGAGTCCTCGATGGTGTCGACGGCGTCGAGAATCCGCTGGAGACGGTCCGCGGGGAGCCCGCCGCTCATGCCAGATGTTCGTCGATCCGGCGGAGCGCGTCGTCGAACCGTTCGTGCGGTGAGCGCTCGTCCGGGTCGTCGCTCACCAGCGTCGCGCGCAGTGTCTCGACGCGCTCCTCGGACCCCACCAGAAGCACGCCGGTATCGAAGACAGAGCGAGCGAGCGACGGCGACAGCGACCTGATATCGACGAGGTCGACATCGTCTGTTCCGAGCAACCCGCTCAGGTCCGCACTGAGACCGAAGAACGTCTCGTTGTACGCCGTGTCGCCCGGCTCGATGTCCTCGAACTCGACGGCGATATCGACATCGCTCCGGGCGTGAGCGCGCCCAGTCACGTGGGAGCCGAACAGGATCGCGACTCGCACCGGCGCCTGGTCGAGCCGCGACTGAAGCCGCTGGACCGGAACGGTAGACTCGAGATCGAGCTCCCCGATGCGCTCCATGCGTGTCTCTCACGGGTCGACTCTATTTAATGACCGGGGCGCCGGCGAGAGACAGAATTCGGGCCGGTGAGACGGACGTTCGGTACAGGGCCGCGCCATGCCGATGACTTTTTCTCCCGTCGCGCGAGCGATACGACAATGCGAATCCTGGTCACCGGTGGGGCCGGCTTCATCGGCGGACACCTCGCCGAAACGTTCGCCGGCGACGGCCACGACGTGGTCGTGCTGGACAACTTCGACCCCTACTACGACACGCGGATCAAGGAGCACAACGTCGAAACAGCCCGCGAGGCCGCCGAGGGCAGCGACGGCAGCTACGAACTCGTCGAGGGCGACGTGCGCGACGGCGAACTCGTCGACGACCTCGTCGCCGACGCCGAGTACGTCTACCACCAGGCCGCCCAGGCGGGCGTCCGCACCGACTACAGCCCTCGCAAGTACGACGAGGTCAACGTCGACGGGACGCTGAACGTGCTGGACGCCGCCCGCGACCACGGGGTCGAACGGCTCGTGTTCGCCAGCAGTTCGTCGGTGTACGGCAAGCCGCGCTCGCTCCCCTACGACGAGGACCACCCCACGACGCCGATCAGCCCCTACGGCGCCTCGAAACTGGCCAGCGAGCGCTACGCGATGGTGTACGCCGAGCGCTACGGCGTCCCCGCGGTCGCGCTGCGGTATTTCACCGTCTACGGCCCGCGGATGCGCCCGAACATGGCCATCTCGAACTTCGTCTCGCGCTGCATGAACGGCGAGCCGCCGGTCATCTACGGCGACGGCTCCCAGACCCGCGACATGACCTACGTCGCGGACATCCTCGCGGCCAACCGGACGCTGCTCGAAACCGACGCCGCCGACGGCGAGGTGATGAACGTCGGCAGCACCGACAACATCGATATCGAGACGCTCGCCGAGGAGATCCGCGACCAGCTGGCGCCCGACCTCGACCTGGAGTACACCGACGCCTACGAGGTCGACGCCGACCACAGCCACGCCGACGTGTCCAAGGCCGCCGAGCTGATCGGCTACGAGCCGACCTACACGATCCGCGAGGGCGTCGCGGCGTTCGTCGAGTGGTACCGGGCGAACCGCGAGTGGTACGAACCGCTCGTCCGCAACTCCTGAGTCGACGGTGACCGCGCGGTCACCCGGGGCGACCGGCTCGGCCGGACGGGTTCGACGCCGCGGGCCCGGCGGGACCGGCGCGCGAACATGGTTGACCAGGCCACGTCGGCTGCGGGGACACGTAGCTTTATGACCGACAGCCGGGTATGAACGACTATCCGCGCATGTGTCCGGTCACCGAACAGTCAGAGATGACAATACGACGGGGCGACAACGTCCTCGTCTGCTGCCCGTCGTTCACGGGTGCGGAGCCGCGCGTCTGTCTGGACCTGCTGACGCCCGAGGGGTCGACCGACGTGCGCGCGCTCTCGGTACTGTTCACCCAGTCACCGGGCGAGTACGTCGACACCTGGCAGCGGATCGCGGGCGCCTTCCCGACCCGGATGCGGATCGTCACCGTGGACGCGAACGCCCGCTCGAATGGAAGCCGGGAGGGAGGCGGCACCGACACGTCGGACGACTCCGGGGGTGAGACGGGCACCGACGCCGACCGGTCGGTCGAACGGGTCAACTCGCCGCACAACCTGACGCGTCTCGGGGTCAGAGTCACCGACTGTCTCGACGAGTGGGAGGAGTCGCCCGAGACGGTCGCCGTCTGCTTCCAGTCGCTCACGACGCTGCTGCAGTACGTCGAGGTCGACAACGCCGTCGGGTTCCTCGACGTGGTCACCGACCGCTGCGCGGCGGCCGACGCCGTCGCCCACTACCACATCGACCCGAAAGCCCACGACGAGCAGACGGTCGCGAAACTGAGCGCGGTGTTCGACACCGTCCTCGAGTTCGACGACGGGGAGTGGACGACCCGGTAGACCTCCCGCCCGTCAGCGCCCGGTGCCACCCGCCCGTCAGCGCCCGGTGCAACCTGTCTCAGCAGTCGGCCCCGCCCGGTGTCCGCGGGACGAGCACGGTAAGCGACTGGGCCGATCCGCCGTGGTACACGCGATGTGAGCCACGCTGCAGGTCGGCGAGGCGGTCGGGCGCGACGGTCGCGGGCGGCCGCGGGAAGAACTGCGCGCCGACCGTGGGCCAGGTGGACTTCGTGACGACCGGGCAGCCGGGCGGCGCCGCGCCGGGGTTGTGGACCCAGTCGTACAGCGGCGTCTCCGTCCCGTCGATCCGGGCGCCGTGGTAGCGGGTGATCCTGACGAGGTGGTTGTCGCTCGTCCAGGGTCCGTCGACGTGGTCGTGGGCGAACGTCGAGGCGGCGAGTTCGCCGGTCGTCGTGACGCCCTTGTAGGGGTGCAGCGAGAGGCCGGCGAACGCGACCGGGATGCTGACCGCGACGGCGACGACGAGCCCGACCACGGCGACGGTCCGCAGGGTCTGTCGGTCGGGCGCGACCGACCGGAAGGCGAGGGCGCAGCCGACCGCCGCGACGGCGAGCACCGGGAGGTGCAGGAACCAGTGGGTTCGGACCGCCGTGTCGAGATACGCCGGCGTCAGCGCGGCCGAGAGGGCGAACCCGACGAGCGCGAGCGGCCCGGCGGCGAGCGCGACCACCGCGGCGTTCGCGTCCGGCGCACGGCGGAGGTACGGGGAAGCCCAGACGGCGACGAGCGTCGGCACGAGCAGGGGGAGCGCGGGCAGGAGGGTCCCCCGCGCCGTCGCGGGCGTCCCCGGGAACACCGGGCCGAGGAGGTTGACGGCCAGCAGGGCGAACAGCGCGAGAAACGGGGTCGCGAGGAGGAGCCGCTGGGAGCGGGGCCGCGACCGCGACAGCAGCACGACGACGACCAGCGAGAGGACCAGCCACGCGACGAGCAGCCCGGGCGCGGCCGTGAGCCGGCCGGTCTGGATGATCCGCGCCGGCGTGAATCGCGCGAGGCCGACGTTGTAGGCCGCGAAGTACGCCCAGAACCCGACCGCGAGCGCGAGGGCGACGCCCGCTGGGGCCCGGCCGCGGGTCCGCGGGTACGCCGCGAGCCCGGCGAGGACCAGCAGCGACAGCCCGAGGACGAACCCCTCGAGGTTGTGCAGCGGCGGGAGGACGAGCGCGGCGGGGAGCGCGACGAGGAACCAGCGCCGGTCGGTCGACCACAGCGCGAGGGCGGTGGCGAGGACGGCGACCGCGAGCAGCGACAGGCCGGGCGTCTGCTCGTCGACGGGCATCGACCGGTAGAGGTAGATCCCCTCGACGGCGAGCAGCAGCGCCGCGAGGACGCCCGCGAACCGGGCGCGGCCGGGCGCCAGGCCGAGCCGCCGGCTCGTCCGCGCGGCGAGCGCGCCGGCGACCAGCGCGGGGACGGTCCCGACGGCGGCGATCAGCGGCTGGCCGAGCGCGACGCTGCGGATGCCGGTGACCGACTGGGCGACCGCGAGGAGGGCGCCGAACCCCAGGTCGTCGGTCGCCATGACCGCCAGCGGGAGGCGGCCCGTCCGGACGGCCCGCTGGGCGTTGCGCGCGTGGACGAGCCCGTCGGGGTTGAACGGGAGCGGCGACTGCCACAGCGGGAGCGCGCGGAGCGCGACCCCGACCGCGAAGACGGCCGCCAGCGCCGCGGCCGTCCGACGGGGCGTCCAGCGCTCGCTCACGGCTCGCTCCCCTCCGTGCCGCCGGGGTCGTCACCGGACCCGACCGCAGCGTCGCCACCGGATCCGACGGGGATTTCGTCGCCCGGGAGTGCGATACCGGCGTCGGAGTCGGCGGGGGCGCCGGTGTCGCCGCCGAACAGCGACGCGGGCGGCCGCCGGACGAGGGCGAGCGCCGGGACGACGACGCCGACGGCGACCAGCACGAGCGCCCCGCCGGCGACGAGGGCGAGCCGCACCGGGGTGAGCGAGGGGGTGACGCTGATCCCGAAGAAGACGAGCATCCCCCGGGCCGACAGCGCGAGCAGCGCCCCCGCGCCCGGAGCGACTGGCCGCACAGGGCTGGCACGCCCGCCAGGAGTCCACTGGCGACCGCTGGAACCAGGGGTGCAACGGTGTCCGGGAGTACCGCGACGCCGGCGAACTGGCGACGTGGATCCGGATCCAGGAGGGCGACGTGAGCCGGGACTACGCGACGAAGCTCGCCCGGCGGACGATCGACGCGCTGCTGGACCTGGCGAACCACCGGCTGTACGACGAGTTGCGGTCGCGACGTGCCGACGGCCGCCAGGACAGGGAACGCCGGGTGGTGCTGCCAGCGGACGCAGCAATCCCTGGCGAAACACGTTCGACGGACGAGCCAGCGGACGCCGAGACATCAGCCCCGGCGACAGCTGGTGTCGCCGGTGAGTAGCGTCCGCGGGGCGAGCCAGCCGCCCGCCCGGGCACGAACCGGGTGACGAACGCGACCGAATCGAGCGAGCGCGGGTGTGCGCCCGGCGTCGATAGCGCGTCGTCTCGCGTCTCGATCGGCAGTCGTCGGCTCACCCCGCGGTCGAGCGGGACTGGACCCACCGGTGACACCAGCTGTCCGCGGAGTGCAATCTAGTCAGCGATGTGTCATCGCTGCACCCCTCGTTAATCGACTGGTTGCCGGTACCACGCGCTGACTGTCGAAGTATTTCGGATAGCATAGCTGGGCGATCCCCGCTAGTATAGCGGACAATCCTCCGAACTGAAGCGAGACACCCAGAGACCCGCCGACGCGAGCGACTGGACCCACCCCAGGGTCGCTCAGCTGTCCGAAATGCCGACGGAGCGCGGTCGGCGGCTGGCGTCCAGCCGACACATATAATCATTCTGAATTGTCACATACCACGTGTTAGAGCGTCTCTATTGCTAGGTATTTCCGATTTCGGTGGTTCGCCGCGATGGGGGTGTTGACATGTTTCGGCGAGTCGCGTGTGCAGCGGTTCGGCCGCTGTAGCGCGTCTGTACCGTGAATATGGCCGAGACAGGTTTGCAGCCGACGGGCTTCGACCGGTGGACTTGGGGTGTGTCTCGGCGCGAATTGGGGCGAAAATCGTGATTATAGCGGTGATCCGCCCAGGGTGTACCGCCCGATCAAAGGGAATACACAGGGTTGTTCCGACCGATCCGGGAATTTCGGGGGGTTGGAGATCGCGGCCGGTTCGGCGAAGATAGTCCGGACGTTGACACACTCGATGCCCCGTCCGGACGAGCGGCCGCTCGTTGCCCACTGTCGGTCCGGATGAACATCACCGATCGAGGGGTCGAAGGCGACTGTCCGACTCGCGGGGGTCGCGCATTCCCACCGGTCGACGAAGCCCCAGGAAGCCACGGTGCGCTGGCACTCCCTGCCGGGACGACGAGAACACACCGGTAAGCACCGCCTGCGAGAGGTTCAGTCGCGCCATTACAAACCACGAGCGACTGGTCGACACGAAACAAGCGAGGCGCACGTACTCGATGACAACCAGCAACCCGGACCACGACGGGCAGGGAGCGACCGACGAGAAACCGAGACGGGTCGACCGACGAACCGTGCTGAAGGCGGCGGGCGGGACGGCCGTCGCCGTGACGGCCTTCTCGGGGACCGCGAGCGCGCACAACGGGAAGTTCTTCGGCTGCGAGCGGGTGTGCAGCGGGACGGACGGCGACTACGCGGTCGTCGCCGTCGACGACGGCTACGAGTGCCGGCTGCTGGAGAAGCGGGGGCCGCGCGAGGACGTGCCCTGGGACTGGGACGCCCACTGTTACACCGCTGGCGACGGGGAGGTCGTCGTCGGCTACGTCGCCGAGGACGAGTACAAAAAAGACGAGGGGTGTTGGCTCTGTCTCAACCCGAACGACTGCGCCGAGACTCACTACGACGACGCGCGGGCGGTCCGCGACGCGCTCGACACGTCGACCTGCAGCCCCTGCGAGGGGGAGATGAACATCTCGGTCGGCTGCGAGCCGGCGAGCGAACCGGCCGACGACGGCGACGCCCGGGATTCGGAAGGCACCGGCGCGGGTTCGGACTCGGACGCCGACTCGGGGACCGACGCACCGCAAGCGGAGCCAAACGCCCCGACCGACGCGTCGACCGGATCGCCCCGGTTCGCCGCGGTCGTCGACCGGGTGAATCGCCTCCTCCGGGCGATCGGACCCGGGTTCCGGCGCTGAGCGGGACGGAGCGGCGGCCTCGCCGGCGGAGGCGGGCTCGACAGCAAGATATATTGGTGGAACCCCGGTGGGGTCGGACAACGACAGTCCGGTCCCGATGAACTACGCACGGGCGCTCGTCACCCGGTGGTCGGCACGCGACCAGCTCGCGGTGCTGGTCGTCGCCGTGGCGACGGCGTTCCTGGTCGGCGCGGTGCTCGTGTTGCTCGGCGTCGCCGGGCAGACGACGGCGATCGCCGGCGAACACGGGGCCGAGACGACGGTCGCGCTGACGGACGACCCCGGAGCGGCCCCGGCCGACGGGACGGCGTTGCCGGTGGCGACCGCCACGGTCGACGGGGAATCGCGGACCGTCGTCGGGGTCCCCGCCGGAGGAACCGACGACGCCGCTCGTTCTGACGACTCCACGCCTGCTGACGACGCTTCGACCACCGACGGGACCTCGCCCTCCGGGAGCGGGATCGCGGGCGTCTCGGTACCCGACGGCGTCGCCGGCCCGGTGACGGGCGACGCGGTCACGCTCGTCGGTGAGGAGACCACGCTCGACCGGACGGTCGACCACCGCGCGGAGACGGCTCTGTTCCCCGACTCGTGGCTGGTCACCGACGCGGGGACCGCCCGGGCACTGGGCGCCGACCGGGCGCTCGTGGTCCGCCCGGCGTCCGCACCGGTTCCAGACAGCGGGACGCCGCTGACGGGCGCGCTGGCGTTCTTCCTCGCGGGCACCCGACAGATGCTCGGCGTGCTGGCCGTGGTCTGTGCGAGCGCCGCGGTCCTCGTCGGCGTGGTCGTGTTCAGCGTCACGCGGATGACCGTCCGCGACCGGCGGGCGGCGCTGGTCGTCCTCCGGGCGACCGGCGCGACCCCGCGGCGCATCGGCCTCGTCGTCGCCGCCCGCGCCGGATTGCTCACGCTCGCGGGGGTCGCACTCGGCTACGCCATCGGCGTCGTCGTGCCGAACGCGGCGACGGCCGCCGCGGTGACGCTGGGACTGCCCGTCGGGCTCCCGCTGGCGGTCGACGGGCGGACCGCGCCGCTCGTCGCCGCCGTCTGCGCGACGTTCGTCGCCGTGGGCGTCGTCGCCGGCGCGCTCGCGTCCCGGTCGGTCACCCGCGGGGCGCCGCTGGACCCGAAACCCGACGGCGACCGCCTATTCGGGTTCGACGGCTTGCCCGGTTTCGACGGCGGGCCCGGGTGGTTCGACGGGCCGTCGCTGCTGCCGGCCGGGGCGGCCGTGCCGACGACGGCCACCCTGGCCGTGTTCGTCACGTTCGTCCTCGTCGTCGTCTCGCTGGGGAGCGTCGTCGGCGGCGTCGGCGCCACGGCGACCCAGGGGAGCGCGACGATCGTCGGGCCGGACGCGCTCCACCCCGTCGACAGCAGCGTCCCGGCGGGCTACGCCGACGCCCTCCGGCAGTCCGGCACGTCCGCGAGCGCCGAGATCCTCCTGTTTCTCGTCCACGACGGCCGGCCGTTCCCCGCCCGCGGTGCGTCGTTCGAGGCCTACCGCTCCGTCTCGGACGCCCGCATCGTCGCGGGGCGCGCACCGAACGGGACCGACGAAGCCGTGATCGGGGCCGACCTCGCCGGGACGCTCGGCGTCGAACCGGGCGAGACGATCGCCATCGGCGGGAGCACGAGCCGCGCCGTCGCCACCGTCGACGTCGTCGGCGCGTTCGACGCGAGCGGCGCGGCCGACGACCACCTCCTCGTCTCGCTGCCGCTCGCGCGGCACCTGTCGGACGTGTACCCGGGCTACGCGAACCTGGTCCGGGTCGGCGAACCCCCCGCGAACGGGTCGTCCGACGGCGTCGTCGTCCTCGGCGTGGACGCGCCGAACCAGGTGGCCCGCGGCGAGACGGTCGCGGTCGGGGTCCACCTCCGCAACGTCGGCGCCGAGCGGACGACCCGGACGGTCCGCGTGCGATTCGGCGACCGGACCCAGCGAGCCGAAGTGTCGCTCGACCCCGACGAGCGCCGGACCGTCACCGTCGAGTTCGACGCGGCCGGCGAGGGGGTCCGGCGGGTGACCGTCGGGTCGACGACGCGGGAGGTCCGCGTCCGCGCACCCGAGACGCTCACCCTCCCGCCGCTGCCCGACGAGGGGCCGCCCGGCACCACCCTCCGGCTCCCGGTCCGCACGCTGGCCGGCGAGCGTGTCGGGGACGCGACCGTCTCGGTCAGCGACCGGACGGCCCGAACCGGCGAGGACGGGGTCGCGCGACTCCGGTTGCCCGAGACGCCCGGGACGTACGCGGTCCGGGCGACCGCCGGCGACCGGGCCGCGACCACCCGGATCCGGCTGGTCGACGGCGCTCCCCGGGAGCCGGGGCTCAGGCTCGTGGTCCCCAACGAGACGGGCGCGCTCACCGAGCCGACGGCCCGGGTCCGGGTGACGAACCCGTGGGCGAGCGCGCTCGAACGGACGGTCACGCTCGCCGGCCCGGGCGTCGACCGCTCGGCGTCCGTCCGGCTGTCCCCCGGGGCGGACCTGACGCGGACGGCGACGCTGGACCCCAGGCCGCCGGGGACGTACACCGTCCGGGCGAGCGCGGGCGGCGCCGCCGTCGAGCGGGCCTACCGGGTGGCCGGCGACGACCGGCTGGCGAGCGCGCTCGCGTCGAGCGGCCGCGTCTCGGGCGCGGCCGGCACGAGCGGGCTGCTGTCGCGCGTGTTCGGCAACATCTGGCTGGTGCTGGCGACGCTGGTCGCGCTCGGCGTCGTGATGACGACCGGGAGCACCGTCGCCGCGTTCGCCGACGCCGTCCAGGCCCGCCGCGGCGACATCGGGATCCACCGGGCCGTCGGCGCGGGCCCGCGCCGGGTCGGCCGGCTGGTGCTCGGCGACGCCCTCCGCATCGGCGTCCCGGCCACGCTCGCCAGCGTCGCACTCGCGGTGCTGGCGCTGTGGGCGCTCTCGTGGGCCGGGGCGTTCACCGTGTTCGGTGTCCGCGTGACCGCGGGCGTCCCCCTCGGGGTCGTCGGCCCGCTCGCCCTGGGGTCGCTGGGACTGGCGCTCGCGAGCGCGGGCGCCGTCGCCCGGTGGTACAGCTCGGTCGACCCGTCGCGGCTGTTCGGGGGTGAGTCGTGAGCGCGCGCCGCCCGGACGTGGTGCTCGTCGCGGCCGTCCTCGCGGTCGTGGTGGCCGCCCGGCTGTCGTCGCTACACCTCTCGCCGCTGCCGTACAACACGGACGCGTTCGTGTTCGTCAGCGACGCCGAGCGGGTCCTTGCGACCGACGGCGTGGCGCTCTCCGGGCCCGGGGCGCCGGCGCCCGACTCGTACCTCTTCGTGACGCTGGTTGCGACGGCCGGCGCGGTCGTCGGCCTCGACGCGATGACCGTCGCCCAGCCGCTGGTCGCCTGCCTCGGCGTCGTCCCGGCGCTGGTCGCGATGGCCTACGCCCGGTCGCTCACCGCGGACCTCCCGCGGCCGTATCGTCGGGGAGCGGCCGCCGTCGCCGGCCTCGTCCTGGCGGTCAACGGCCCCTACCTGTTCCGTTCAATGTCGGTCAACGCCGAGGTGTACGGCCTGGCGCTGCTGGCCTGTTTCCTCCTCGCGCTCGACCGGGCGCTGGCCACGGGCCGGCGGCGCTGGCTCGGCGCGGCCGTCGCGCTCGGCCTCCTGCTCCCGTTCGGCCACAACCTCTCGACCGTCGTCGCCGGGCTCGCCGGCACGACGCTGGTCGCCCTCGCCGTCGCCCGCCGGTTCACGCTCCGCCGGGCGGTCGGCGGGACCGCCGGGGTCGCCGGGTTCTGGCTGTTCGCGTTCGGCTACTACGAACTCGCCGACCTGGCCCGGACCGAGGCCGTCTCCGGCTCGCTGGGGCTCTTCCTCGCCTGGGTGATCCTCGCGGTCGCGCTGGCGCGGTGGCTCGATGTCGCCCCGCGGCGCGTCCAGCGCGGCTTCCCGCTCGCGATCTGCGGCGTGGGCGTCGCCGTCCTCGCCGCCAACGCCGTCGTGTCGATCTTCCCGGGGGAGGCGACCACCTCGCCGCTGCTGGTCGTGCTCACGCTCCCGCTGGTGCTCGTCGTCCTCGTCGCCGCGGGCGGGCTCCCGCGGCTGGCGAGCGAGCGCGGCCGCGCGATGTTCGCCGCCGTCGTCGGCCCGCTGGCCGCGATGGGGTTCGCGCTCACGGGCGGACGCACCCCGGCGTACCTGGATCTGTTCGTCCGCTCGACGACGCACCTCCACCTCGGGCTGGCCGTCGCGACGGCGGTCGCGCTGGCGTGGTACGGCGCCCGCCGGCCGGCCCGCGGGCGGGTGGCGGTCGTCGTCGTCGCCGCGGCCGTGCTCGTCTCCGCGCCGTACCCCTTCGCCGGGCTGGCGGCGTTCCCGTTCGAACCCGTGACCGAACCCGACGAGTTCGACGCCGCGACCTTCGCGACCGAGCGCGTCGACGGCGGGTGGGCCACCGACGACCACCTCACCTACGTCGCGTACAACTACCGCGGCGCCGCGGTCACGGACGCGCCGACGACCGCGTGGCTCCGCGGCGCGGCCCCGCCCCCAGACTGCCCGACGCTGGTCCGGGAGTCGTGGACGACCGTCGGCGCGCCGACCGGCACCGGACCGGTCCAGCTATCAGCGCGGCGCTACGAGGAGTGGACCGTGACGGGAGACATCGTCTACGACGGCGGCGCGGGCTCGTCGATCGCCCTCCGGTGGCACCCCGGCGAGTGTCGCGCCATCGGCGCGGGGGTGGCGCCGTGAGCGACGACCCCGTGCTCGCCGCCCGCGACGTGTCGGTCGTCCGCGGCGACAGGCGCGTCCTCGACGGGCTCTCCGTCGAGGTCCCCGACGACGCGCGGATGCTCGTCCGCGGGGCCAGCGGCGCCGGGAAGTCGACGCTGTTCGAGGTGCTCGGCCTGCTCGCGACGCCCGATTCGGGGTCGGTCGTCGTTCGCGGGACCGACGCCGCGTCGGTCTCCGAGCGCGAGCGGGCGGCGCTGCGCCGCGACCACCTCGGGTTCGTCTTCCAGTCGTTCCGACTCATCGACGACCTCACCGCCTACGAGAACGCGCGGGCGCCCCAGGAACACGCCGGCGACGTGGACGAGGCGTGGCTCGACACGCTGTTCGACCGCCTCGGGATCGCCGACCTGGCCGACCGGACGCCCCCGACGCTGTCGGGCGGCGAGCGCCAGCGGGTCGCCATCGCCCGCGCGCTGGCCAACCGGCCGAGCGTCGTCCTCGCCGACGAGCCGACGGGCCAGCTCGACCCCGAGACGACCGACGCCGTGCTGGAGACGCTGTTCGCCGTCCGCGAGACGTTCGACACCGCGCTCGTCGTCGTGAGCCACGACCCCCAGCTCGGCGAGCGGTTCCCCGACCGCTTCACGCTCGAAGACGGCGTCCTCCGCGAGGAGTGATCGCCCGGAATCAACGCGGGTCTGACTCGTCGGCCTCCAGAAGCGCACGCTCGCGCAGGTGGCCGGCGGCGAGCGCCCACTTCTGGAGGCAGGCGACCAGGTACCAGCCGGCCGCCTCGGGGGGTCCGTCGGCGGCGTCGGCCGCCCGGTCCCGGAACGCGAGGGGGTTCACCGGGAGGAACTGCCGGGGGTCCAGCGGGTGGCGCACGTCGAACCGGTCGCCGTGGCGGGCCCGGAGTTCGGCGCGACCGCGACCGATGCGCGCGCTCTGGGCGAGGACCGCGCCGAGCGACGACCGGGCCGGGTGGTACACCGTCACCTCGGGGGCGTAGTCGAGGTCGAACCCCGCCGCGGCCACGCGCCGGCCGAACTCCAGGTCGCCGTTCGACCGCAACCGGCCGTCGAAGCGGCCGACGGCGTCGAACACGCGCCGGCGAGTCACCAGACAGCAGGTCGGCGCGAACCGCTTCTCGCGGAGGTAGGTCTCCACGTCGAACCCCGTCGCGCGCCGGTAGCGGGCGACGAGCCCGCCGTCGCCGACCACTTCGACGCGACAGCCCACGTAGTCGCGGTCGCCCGACTCCATCACCTGCGTGACCGACGCCACGTAGTCGGCGTCGACCCACATGTCCGCGTCGAGGAAGGCGACGATATCGCCCTCGGCGGCCTCGATACCGGCGTTGCGCGCGGCGTAGGAACTCTGGACCGCGTCCGCGACGACGTGGCGGACCCGCTCGCCGTCGGCGAACTCGCGGGCGACCGCGGCCGTTCCGTCGGTCGACCCGTTGTCGGCGACGACCACCTCGTAGGCTTCGGCCGTCTGCTCGACGAGCGACGACAGGGTCCGCTCCAGGCCGTCGGGGTCGTTGTACACCGGGACGACGACGCTCGTCGGGGGACTCACGTCCACGTCGCCCCCGCGACCACCCGACACGTCCGCGATGGACCCGGCTGCATCGTCCCGACATCGCGGACGGGGACCCATCAACGCCCCGGTTCGGCCGCTCGCTTCGGCCGACCTAAACAACAACGTTCTCTCGATTATCCGGGCAAAATTGAATGGATTTATACGCCCGACCGAGAAGCACCGTTGTACGAACGGCCTCTCGACACCCACGATGACAGATCCCGACACACCGACCGCGACCCGAGGCGAGAAGCTCGACGCCCTGCGGAGCGTCCTGCGGTACGACCCGCGGCTCACGGGGCTGATCGTCGGCGTCGGCATGATCGCGGCCGTGCTTGAGGGGGTCGGCCTGAGTTTCATCCTCCCGATCATCGAGCTGGTCCAGTCGGGCGGCGGGTCGCTGGAGGGCGGCGCCGCCGGCCTGTTCGCGACGGCCTACCGGCTGCTGAACGTCCCGCTGACGCTCGCGACGGCCGTCGTCGGCGTCGCGGTCGTGATGACCGTCCGCTTCGCGGCGAGCTTCCTCGTGGCGTGGCTCCGCGAGCGGCTCCGGATGGCCTACATCGAGCACCTCCAGACCGAGGCGTTCGCGAACGCCTTCCGCGCGGAGATCACGTACCTCGACGAGGCTGGCTCGGACGACGTGCTCAACGCGATCATCACCCAGACCTACCACGCCGGCCAGGTCATCCGGCGGCTCGTCCTGTTCATCGAGCAGTCGTTCCTGGGGATCGTCTACGGGCTGATCGCCCTGTTCATCTCGCCGCGGCTCACGCTGCTGACCGCCGCCGTCCTCGGGGGCGTGACGCTTTTGTTGCGCGGCGTCGTCGACCCCGAGGACGACCTGGGCGACCGCGTCGCCGACGCCAACGAGCGCCGCCAGGCGGCCGCCCAGGCCGGCACCCAGGGGATGCGCGAGAGCCGGATCTTCGGGCTCACCGACGAGCTGTACGGCGACTTCGTCGACGCCGTCCAGCAGTACACCAGCGCCCGCGTCAAGCTGCGGCGCAACCAGGCCGCGATCAACAACGCCTACCAGCTGACCGTGGCCGTGTCGGTGTTCGTGCTCATCTACGTCTCGCTGACCTACGTCGAGCTGACGCTGAGCTCGCTCGGCCTCTTCCTGTTCGCGATGTTCCGGCTCGGCCCCAAGGCCAGCCGGGCCAACGAGCTGTACTACCGGATCGGCCAGGACCTCCCTCATCTCGTGCGGACCCGGCAGTTCACGCGTGAACTGGCCGAGAACGCCGAGCCCGAGGGCGCCAGCCGCGAGGCGCCCGACCGCGTCGAGTCGGTCACCTTCGACGATGTCTCGTTCGCCTACGACGAGGAGACGACCGTCCTCGACGGGGTCGACCTCTCGGTCGAGCGGGGGGAGTTCGTCGCCTTCGTCGGCCAGTCGGGCGCCGGCAAGTCGACGGTCGTCTCGCTGCTCGCGCGCATGCACGAGCCGACCGAGGGGAAGATCCGCGCCAACGGCGTCCCGATCGACGAGATGCCCGTCGACGAGTGGCGCGACCGCGTCGCCGTCGTCGGCCAGGACCCGTACGTCTTCGACGACACGCTCCGGTACAACCTGACGATCGCCGACCGCGACGCCTCCCGCGAGGAGATCGAGCGGGCCTGTGCGATCGCCCGCGTCGACGAGTTCCTCGACGACCTCCCGGACGGGCTGGACACCTACGTCGGCGACGACGGCGTCCGGCTCTCCGGGGGGCAGAAACAGCGCGTCGCCATCGCCCGCGCGCTGCTCGACGACGCGGACGTGCTCTGTCTCGACGAAGCGACCAGCGACCTGGACGCCAACCTCGAACGCGAGGTCCAGCGCGGCATCGAGGCGATGGACCGGGAGTACATCACCGTCACCGTCGCCCACCGGCTGTCGACCGTCGAGAACGCCGACCGCATCTACACGCTAGAGGACGGCCGGGTCTCCGAGGTCGGCGGCCACGACGAACTCCTCGAACGGGAGGGCGAGTACGCCGACCTCTACGCGATGCAGCGTCGGTGAGCGCGACGCGATGGGGCGTCGGTCGGCGACTGCAAGCGCGTCGCGGCCGCCGCGGTCGTCGGGCGACTCGGAGCGGTCAGGAGTCGAGGATGCGCTCGGCGATAGGACTCTCCAGCACGGTGACGAGCCGGTAGAGTTCCTCCGCGGCGTCGGTCTCGCCCGCCTGGTGGCGGCGGTAGGTCTCCTCGACGCGTGGCCAGTCCACGCAGGGCAGCGCGCGGCCCCGCGCCTCGTTGCGCTCCAGCGCGCGCTCGAGGAAGTCACTCTCGCGGATCACCTCGTTTTTGTCCTGCAGCGGCCCCTCTGTCCGGAAGGAATCGGGGCCGCGGACCTTGTCGATCTGGTTCGTGATCCGGTCGCCGACGAGGTGGGCGGCCCGGTGGGCGCCGACCGGGACGCCGGAGGAGGCGTGGCGGACCCCCGCCAGCGACGGGTCCATCCGCTTGAGCGCGCGCTGGAGCGGGTCCGCCCGCAGCCGGTATTTCAGGGGCATCGACAGGTGCAGGTCGATGAGCCGGCGGTCCAGCAGCGGCGTGCGCGTCGGGGCGATCTGCGCCGACGCGAACATGTCGAAGCCGATCCCGTTCGTGACCGGGAAGAGGTACGTCCCGAGCGAGAGCGCCCCGACCGACTCGCAGGGGACGCCGTGGTCCTCGACGTACCCCCCTCGCTCGGCGAGGTTGGCGGTCAGGATCTCCTCGTAGGGGGCGGCGTCGACGAACGCGGGGTCGCGCGCCATCCCGCGGGCGGCCAGCCAGGCGGCGTGGTCGCCGGGCGTCTCCGGCACGTCCGCGACGGGCGGCCACAGCGTGACGCCGAACGGCAGCGACAGCTCCAGCTGGGGCACGCTCCAGGAGCCGAACAGCACGTCGGAGTACAGCCCCGAGAACAGCGCGTCGTGGCCGGCGAGCGTGTCGGCGTACCCGAGCATGTGCCCCGACTGGAAGGGGCCGAGGAACTCCTGGATCGGCGCGGCCCGCTCCAGCAGCGTCTCGTGGTAGTCGACGCCGCGGTCGAGGCGTTCGAACCGTGCGCCCGCGGCGTCGGCGGCCTCCTTCGCGTAGCGGGCCTCGCGGTTCCAGCCGTCGCCCATGTGGTAGCAGTCCGGCGGGTCGTCGGCGGCCGCCAGCACCGTCCGGGAGTCGCTCCCGCCGCTCAGCAGGAGGCCGTAGTCGCCGTCCTCGCGGGGCATCCGGTCGGCGACCGCCGCCTCGAAGCGCTCGGCGAGTTCGCGGGTGAAATACGACAGCGGCTCGTCGACCGGGTCGTACCGCGGCCGCCAGTACTGGCGGTCGTCCAGGCGGTCGCCCCCGGCGTCGTACGACAGCAGCGTCGCGGGGGCGATCTGCTCGATCCCGTCGACGGGCGTCTTCGTGCCCTGGGTCCGCCGGGCGTAGAGGTACTCCGCGAGGTACTCCCCGGCGAAGGACGGCTCGTGGCCCGGCACCGACGGCACCGTCTGGATACTCGTCGAGAAGGCGAGCGTCCCGTCGCCGCGCGCGTAGTACAGCGGCCGCGCGCCGACGCGGTCGACGAAGAACGTCGCCAGCTCCGCGTCGGGGTCGGAGACCAGGCCGACGAACTCCCCGTCGAGGCGGTCGACGAACTCCGTCCCGTGGTCGGCGTACTGCGCGGCGCAGACCCGCGCGGACTCGGTGGGGTCGACCCGCCGGCGCTCGCCGCTCTCGTCCGTGACGGCGACCACCTCGCCCCACGTCCAGACGAGTTCGCCGTCGGCGGTCTCGACCGGCTGGTCGGCCGCCGCGCCCGCGTGGAACGCCGACCGGACGGCGATCCCCCCGTCCCGGTAGGTGCTCACCCGCTCGTCGTCGACCGTCGGCGCCACCGTCTCGACGGCGGCGTCCGCGTGCGCGCCGACGACGCCGGACAGTCCGACCATCTACGGCCGCCCCGCGCGACCCGCGCTCGACTCCCCGTTCGCCCGCAGCGTCCGATGCCCGTCTCTCATACCCGGCCAGTCCATTTAGGCACGCCTAAATCTTACGCAACGGATCGGTCGCGAGGGCGCCGAACGTCCGCGTTCCGGTCCCGGAGCCGGCAGTCAGCGCCGCGGGACACCGTCGTCGTCGCCCGCCTGCGGCCGAACATAACAAGGTTTTAGGTCGGCCAAAATCCATCACCACCCATGCACGAAGACCGGAGCGACGAGGGCGAGGGTGGCGACCGGAGCCCGGCGACCGGGCGGGTGTCGACGCCGGGACGGCGGCGGTTCCTGAAGGCGGCCGGTTCGACGGCGGGCCTGCTCGCGCTCGCGGGGTGTAGCGGGAACGGCGGTGGCGGGACCGCAACCCCCGCGCCGGGGACGACCAGCGAGGGCGCGACGCCGACCGGGACGGTGCCGGAACCGCGCACCTACTCCGAGGACGAACTGTTCAAAATCGAGGAGTGGCGCGGTTCGGGGCCGCTGATCGAGGACCGCCCCGACGAGTACACTGGCATCTCGATGTACGACATCCCCAACCCCGGGGGCGAACTGACGGTCTATCTCGGGGGCGGCGAGGGCGGTCTCTACGAGAACCTCCTCTGGCAGATCGAGAGCAGCTACCGGGACTTCACCATCGACGTCCGCAAGGCGCCGTCCTCGCAGCTCGCCAACACCATCATCGAGGAGGCGCGGGCGGGGTCGAGCCCGGCGGACATCTTCTGGGCCATCGACGCGGGGTCGATCGGGATCGTCGCGGAGAACGACGCGACGGTGGAGCTGCCCGACCGCGTCGTCCGGAGCATCCCGGACACGTTCCACCCCACCGACCAGTGGGTCGGGACCATGGGCCGCGCGCGGAGCATCCCCTACAACACCGACGAGTTCTCCGCCGAGGACATCCCGAACGAGGTGGCCGCGTTCCCCGACGACGACCGGTTCCAGGGCGCGATGGGGTGGGCGCCGACCTACGGCGCCTTCCAGTCGTTCATCACCGCGATGCGCCTGCTCGATGGCGAGGAGGCCACGCGACAGTGGCTCAACGGCATGCAACAGCAGGGCATCAGCACGTACGACAACGAGCTGGTCGTCGCCAACCGGGTCGCGAGCGGCGAGCTCACCGCCGGCTTCTCGAACCACTACTACTCGCGGCTGGTCCGGGAGGAGCGGCCGGACGCGCCGCTGGAGCTGGCGTTCACGAAGGGCGACGCCGGCGCGCTCATCAACTGCTCGGGCGCCCAGATCATCCGCGGGTCGTCGAACCAGGAGGCGGCCGCGAACCTCATCCACCACCTGCTCAGCATCGAGGCCCAGGAGTTCCTGGGGACGCGCGGCTACGAGTACCCGCTGTTGCCGAGCGTCCCGCCGGTCGGCGACATCCCCCGCATCGAGGACCTGAACCCGCCGGACCTCAACCTGGCAAAGCTGTCCGACCTCGAGCCGACCCTGCAACTGCTCCGCGACACCGGCGTGCTGTAAGATGTCCGTCGTCGACCGGCTGGCCGAGCCGTTCGACCGCGAGGAGACGGAGCGCCGGCCCGTCGGGCTGGCGCTGCTGAGCGGCGCCGTCGCCGCGGCGGTGCTCTCGCCGCTGGCGTGGATCGTCCTCCGGGTCCTCCAGGTCGACACCGACTACGCGCTGTCGATCCTCGCGCGGCCGACGACGGTCGAGATCACGCTGACGAGCCTCGCGCTCGTCGCCGCCGTCACCGCGGCGTCGGTCCTGCTTGGCGTCCCGCTCGCGTTCCTGACCGTCCGGACGGACCTGCCCTTCCGCCGGTTCTGGACGGTCGCCGTCGCGCTGCCGCTGGTCGTCCCGAGCTACCTCGGGGCGCTGACGTTCATCATGGCCTTCGGCCCGGGCGGGGAGCTCGTCAAGCTGCTCGCGCCGCTGGGCGTCGAGTCGCTCCCCTCGATCTACGGGTTCGGCGGGACGACGCTCGTGCTCACGCTGTACACGTACCCGTACGTGTTCATCACGACGCGGGCGTCGCTGCTCTCCTTCGACCAGCAGCTCGTCGAGGCGGCCCGGACGCTGGGGACCTCCCGGTGGGCGGCGTTCAAACGGGTGACGATCCCCCAGCTCCTGCCGGGGATCGCGTCCGGCGCGCTGCTGGTCGCGCTGTACGCGCTCTCCGATTTCGGGACGCCGGCGCTGTTGCGCCTGGACGTGTTCACCCGGGTCATCATGGTCGAGTACAACGCCTTCGGCCGGTCGACCGCCGCGATGCTGTCGCTGCAGCTGCTGGCGATCACGGCAGTCATCCTCGCCGTCGAGTCGCGGGTCGGCGACTCGACGCAGGGCGCCTACGTCGGGACGAGCCCCGACCCGGAGAGCGACACGACGGTCTCGCTCGGCCGGTGGAAGCTCCCGGCGCTTCTGTTCTGTTTTGTCGTCGCCTGCCTGTGTCTCGTCGTCCCGGTCGCCGTGTTGCTGGTGTGGCTGCTCCGGAGCCCGGAGGCGGCCACCCGGCTCGGGACCGAGTTCCAGTGGGGCTTCGCCGTCAACTCGACGAAGGTGTCGCTGCTGACGGCGCTGGTCTGCGCCGCCGCCGCGGTCCCCGTCGCGTACCACGCGGCGCGCCATCGCTCCCGGCTGGCCGAGCTGTTCGACCGGGCGACCTACGTCGGCTACGCGATGCCGGGGATCGTGCTCGGGCTGGCGCTCGTGTTCTTCGGCGTCTGGTACCAGTCGACGGCCGGGGGGATCTCGGAGTCGCTGTTCGGCGCCGACTACGCCCCCCAGCTCTACCAGGCGCTGCCGCTGCTGATATTCGCCTACGTCGTCCGCTTCCTCCCGCAGTCGGTCGGCGCGACCCGGTCGTCGGTCCAGCGCGTCGACCGCAGTCTCACGGAGGCCGCCCGCACCCTCGGGCGCAGCCGGTCGGCCGCCTTCCGCCGGATCACGCTCCCGCTGATCGCGCCGGGCGTGATCGGCGGCGCCGCGCTCGTCTTCCTCACGACGATGAAGGAACTGCCCGCGACGCTGCTGCTCCACCCGACGGGCTTCGAGACACTCGTCACGTATATCTGGAGCCTCCGCGAAAGTGGCAACTACGGGGAGATCGCCGTCCCTGCCCTCGCGCTGATCGTCGTCTCGGGGCTCTCGATGGTCGTCATCCTCTCACAGGAGGACTGAACTCATGTCACGCGATATCCACCAGGAACGGTCCGCCGCGCCCGCAGCATCGACCGACGCCGTCGACGGTCCCGTCGGCGAGCCCGTGCTCGAACTCGACGGCGTCGTCCGGTCGTACGCCACCGAGACCGCGGTCGAGGACCTGTCGCTGACCGTCGGCGACGGCGAGGTGCTCACGCTGCTCGGGCCGTCGGGCTGCGGGAAGACGACGACCCTGCGGCTGGTCGGCGGCCTCGAACACCCCGACGCCGGGTCGATCGAGCTGCGCGACGCGGCGATCGCCGACGCCGACGACGGCACGTTCGTCCCGCCGGAGCGGCGCGGCATCGGCCTCGTCTTCCAGGACTTCGCCCTCTTTCCCCACATGACCGCCGCGGAGAACGTCGCCTTCGGCCTCGACGACTGGGACGAGGCCGACCGCCGCGAGCGCGTCGCCGAGCTGCTCTCGCTGGTCGACCTCGCGGAGCACGGCGACGACTACCCCGGCGAGCTCTCGGGCGGCCAGAAACAGCGCGTCGCGCTCGCGCGCTCGCTCGCGCCCGAACCGGACGTGTTGCTGCTCGACGAGCCGCTCAGCAACCTCGACGTGAGCCTCCGCGTCTCGATGCGCGAGGAGATCCGCCGGATCATCGACGAGACGGGCGTCACCGCCATCTGGGTCACCCACGACCAGGAGGAGGCGCTGTCGGTCGCCGACCGCGTCGGCATCATGAACGACGGCCGCCTCCAGCAGGTCGGCCGCCCCGAGCGGATCTTCGAGCGGCCCGCCTCGCGGTTCGTCGCCTCCTTCCTCGGCCGCACGGGCTTCCTCGCGGCCGAGCGCCAGGGCGACGGCCTCGCGACCGACCTGGGCCGGATCGACGCCGACCGGGTCGCCGACCTCGACGCCACGCACGGCCAGGTAGTCGACGTGCTCGTCCGCCCGGACGACCTGCGGGCGACGCCGACCAACGAGGCCGACGCTCACGGGACGATCACGAGCCGGCAGTACCAGGGCCCCTCGTTCGTCTACCGCGTCGAGACGGCGGGCGGCGACACGGTCCACTGCCTCCAGAACCACACCGAGGTCTTCGAGATCGGTCAGCCGGTCCGCGTCGACGTCGTCGCCGACCACCCGCTGCAGTGGTTCCCGCGGGAGTGAGCGAGTCGGCGGAACCCGTTTCTCCGGGAATCAGTGGCCGCGAGCGAGCGCTCGCTTCGCCGTCGCTTCCGTCCCCACTCAGGCCCGGACCCGTTTGCTTCGCGGCTCGTCGCCGCCCTCCGCGTCGTCGTCGGCGTCGTCACCTCCGTCGCTTCTGTCGCCGTCGTCACGTCTGTCGCCAGCGTCGTCGCCGTCACTCTCGTCGTCCCCCGCGTCGTTCCCGCCGATCACGCGCCGCGTCAGCGGCATCTCGAGGACGCTGACCAGCCGGTAGAGTTCCTCGGCGGCGTCCGTCTCGCCCGCGCGGTGGCGCCGGTAGGTCTCGCGGGCGGCCGCGGCGTCGACCCCCGGGAGCCGGCGGAGCAGGGCCGCGTTGCGCTCCAGGGCCCGGCCGATGAAGTCGTCGGTCCGGACGACCTCGTCCCTGTCCTGCCAGGGGCCCTCCGTCCGGTAGCCGGCCCCGCCGAGCTTGTCGAGCTGGTTGACCACGCGGTTGCCGACCGCGTGGGCCGCCTTCGGGTAGGTCAGCGGCAGCCGCGTCCCCGCGTGGGGGATCGCGGCCAGCGACCCGTCGAGGCGGTCGATCGCCCGGTGGAGCGGGTCCGCGCGCAGCCGATACCGAAGGGGCATCGACAGGTGCAGGTCGACCAGCCGGCGGTCGAGGAACGGGTTGCGCGTCGGCGCGATCTGCAGGGCGCTGTACAGATCGAAGCCGATCCCGTTCGTGATGGGGTACAGCGTGGAACTGAGGCTGAGCTGTTCGACCGACTCGTAGCCGACGCCGTGGTAGTCGACCCGGCCGTCCCGGGCCTCGACGTTGTCGGCGAGCAACTCGCCCAGCGGCGTCGCGTCGAGGAAGGCCGGCCGGCGCGTCGGCCCCGCCGTCACCTGGCCGTCGACGAACGCGTCGGTCGTCGAGGGGAGCCGCTCGACGGGGAGCCAGAACCGGACGCCCGCCGGCAGGTCCAGCGTCGCCTGCGAGACGCTCCAGGAGCCGAAGAGGTCGTCGCTGTACAGCCCCGTCAGCAGCGTGTCGGCCTCGCTCCGGATCTCGTCGGCGAACCCGAGCGCGTGGCCCGTGTGGAACGGGCCGACGAACTCCTGGATCGGCGCCGCCCGCTCCAGCAGTTCGGCGTGGTAGCCGGGCCCGCGGTCCAGCCGGTGGAACTCCGCACCCGCGGCGTCGGCCACCCGCTCTGCGACGCGGGCCTCGCGAGTCTCGCCGTCGGCCAGGTGAAACGCCGCCAGCGACTCGTCGGCGGCGGCCAGCACCGCCCGGGAGTCGCTCCCGCCGCTCAACAGCAGGCCGTGGTCGCCCCCGTCGGCCGTCCGGTCGGCGACCGCCCGCTCGAAGCGCTCGGCGAGTTCCCGGGCGAAGTACGACAGCGGCTCGTCGACCGGCCGGTGGCGCGGCTCCCAGTAGGTCCAGCGCTCGGCCTCGCCGGTGTCGGTGTCGTAAGTCAGGACCGTCGCCGGCGGTAGCTGCTGGACGCCCTCGATCGGCGTCTCCGTGCCGAGCGTCCGCCGGCTGTAGAGGTACTCGGCGAGGTACTCCTCGTCGAACTGGGGCTCGAAGCCCGGGACGACCGGGACCGTCTGGACGTTCGTGGAGACGGCGAGGCCCTCGCCCGCGTCCGCGTAGTACAGCGGCCGCGCGCCCAGGCGGTCGAGGAACAGCGAGACCGTCCCGGCTCCGGGGTCGTACACCCAGCCGGCGAACTCCCCGTCGAGCCGCTCGACGAAGTCCAGGCCGTGTTCTGTGTACTCGCGCGCGCACACGCGAGCGGACTCGTTGGGGTCGACCGTCGTCCGGTCGCCGCCGTCGGTGACGCTGTACACCTCGCCCCAGACCCACACGAGCGCGCCGTCGTCGGTCTCGGCGGGCTGGTCGGTCGCCGTCCCCGCGTGGAACGCCGACCGGACCTGGGCGTCGGAGTCGCGGTAGCGGTCGGTGACCTCGTCGTCGACCGCGGCGGGGACCGTCTCCACGTCGCAGCTGCCGGCGCCCGCCCCGAACACCCCGGAGAGGCCGACCATCTCAGTCGTCGCCCCGGAGCCGCGGTCGCGACTCGGGGATGCGCCGGGCCGCCCGCTCGGCGACGAAGTCGTCGACCGAGAACTGCTGGAAGGTGTCGGCCCGCGAGTCGTCGTACACCTCCTCGCCGGCGAGCTGGTTGATGATCGTCGCGTTGCGGTACGGTCCGAGCCCCAGATCCGGGGCGTTGATCCCGTGGGTGTGCAGCTCGGCGTTCTGGACGAAGATCTCGCCGGGCAGGTCCGTCTCCAGCCGGAAGTCCTTCGAGATCTGCAGGCGGCCCTGGCCGTCGCGGCGGATCCGGTCCTCCAGCGGCGCGAGGAAGGGCGGGTCCGTCCGGGTGTAGCCGGTCGCGAGGACGACCACCTCGCTCTCGTGGAGGAACCGTTCGTCCTCCTGCCAGTGCTCGCAGATCAGCTGGTGGCGGTCCGTCCGGTCGGTGCCGACGTCGACGGTGCCGATGTCGGTCACCTCGGTCGCGGCGAGCATCCCCACGTCGGGGTCGCCCTCCCCGACCGACCGCTGGTAGAGCGTGTCGTAGATCTTCGCGCTCGTCCGCTCGTCGATCCCCTTGTACAGGTGGTCCTGGTCCTCGAGGAGGTCGTCCTTGCGCTCCTGGTCGAGGTCGTAGAAGTACTCCGTGTAGTCGGGGGTGTAGATCATGTGGCCGAGCTTGCCGTCGACCATCTGGAAGAAACCGCGCGAGCGGGTGATCCAGTCGAGGCTGAACGAGCGGTCGGCCTGGCGCTCGAGGAGGTCGCGGAACACCTCGGCGGCGCTCTGGCCCGACCCGACGATGGTGACCGAGTCGGCGTCGAGACAGCGGTCGCGGTTGTGGAGATACGACGCCGAGTGGAACACGTCGCGGCCGAGGCAGTCCTCGAACTGCTCGGGGACGTGCCGTTGAGTTCCGATCCCCATTACCACGTCCTCGGCGGCGTAGCGCTCCCGCTCGCCCGTCTTCGGGTCGACCGTCTCGACGACGAACAGGTCGTCTTCGACCCGGACGTCGGTGACGCGGGTGTCGAACGCAAGGGAGGGGAGCCGGTCGGCCACCCACCGGCAGTACTCGTTGTACTCGCGGCGCGGGATGAAGAACTCCTCGTAGAAGTAGAACTCGTAGAGGCGGCCCTCGGCCTGGAGGTAGTTGAGGTAGCTGTGGGGGTTCGACGGGTCCGCCATCGTGACCAGGTCGGCGAGGAACGGCACCTCCATGGTGGTCTCCTCGACGAGCATCCCCTCGTGCCAGTTGAACGCCGGCTCCTGTTCGAGAAAGCGGGCGTCCAGGTCGGCGTCGGCGCCGTCCAGCAGCGCCGCCAGCCCGAGGTTGAACGGCCCGACACCGATCCCGATAACGTCGTGAACGTGGTCGGTCACGCGTATCCCTCCTCGAAGCGCTCGCGGTCACAGAACATGAGCTGGCCCGTCTTGTCGGGGAGTTCGACCTCGCGGACCCGCTCGAAACCGCTCTGCTCGAAGACGCGGATGGCCCGCTCGTTCCGGGCGTCCGGCTCGGTGACGATCCGGTCGGTCTCGGGGTGGCGGAACTGGAAGGCGACCATCGCCCGCACCAGCGGCGCGCCGTAGCCCTCGCCGAGGTACTCCTCGGGCCCGATGAGCAGGTGGATCCCCCGGTCGGCCGGGTCGGCGTCGTAGTAGTCGGCGATGCGGTCCTCGGCCGCCCAGTAGGACTCCCAGTAGCTCATCGGCACGTGGTCGAGCGAGCCGATGTACAGCGTCTGGCTATCGTCGCTCGCCCGCTCCTCGATCGTCTCGCGGACGACCGGCAGCGGGTCGTCCTGCGTCCAGTAGGGCAGGACGTGCTCGCTGTTCAGCCAGGCGTGCAGCCGCCCGAGGTCCCGCTCGATCTCCACCTCGCGGAAGCCGATCGTCTTCCCCGCGTCCTCGTCGACGGTGACGTAACTGTAGTTCGAACTGACGACCTCCTGCGGCCCAGTCATGCCCGAACCGGCCCCGTCCCGGCGCAGTTCGCGCCCGAACACGTGCACTCGATTAGCAGTCTCATTCGCGTTGCCCTCGTTGACTGGATCAATTTTAGGCGACCCTCAAAACGGTTCCGATTTTTTAGGGCGGCCGAAACCGGAGTTTCGGCCCGCGCTGGGCCGCGAACGGCGCGATAGGGGCGCAGGTCGGGCCCGGAGCGAACCGGGCGCCACCCGTGTCCGACGCGAGAGGGTCGCCACGCGGCGCGCTCGCGGGTCGGGCGGCCGACCCGGTTCAGCTCTCCACATCGATGACGGTCCCGTCGACGACGACCGACCGGAAGTCCAGCAGCACGTCCGAGCCCTCCCGGACCGGCCGGGTGCGGAACCGGAGCCCGTCGTCGGTCCGGCGCACCCGGAGGTCGACGGTGAGGTAGACGTCGAGGTTGCGGGGGTGGTCGCGCTCGTAGATGTTGCCGTCCTCGCTGGTGAGGATGACCGACGCCGGCTCCGACCGCACGTCGGTCAGTTCCGCGACCGTCCGCCCGTCGCGGCGCTCGACCATCCCGGCCTCGAGCCCGTCGGCGATGTCCGGCTCGACGCCGTCCAGCCGGACCACGGCGGTCACCGTCGCAGGCGCGCCCGGCAGCGAGGCGTTGCCCCACCGGGTCACCGACCCCGACAGCGCGTAGCGGTCCGTGCGGAACGGGACGGTCTGGCCGACGAGCAACTCCCTGTCGCCGAAGTAGGTGGCCCCGCCGTAGCGGACCGTCCGCAGCGAGAGGCCGAGCAGGGCCGTCCGGTTGCCCGCCCCGACCGAGGCGACCGTGGTGTCGGTGACCGTCGCGACCGTCCGGTCGTCGATCCGGTAGCCGTCGCCGCGGTCGAGCAGGTCGGCCGTCGCCGGCGGGACGCTCGCCTCGACGAGGACGGGCAGCCGCCCCGTCTCCAGCGTCGCCGACCGCCCTCCGAGTTCGACGACCTCGCCCTCGGCGTCGTAGGCGGCCGTCTCCAGGGCCAGTTCGTCACCGCGACGCAGCGGTTCGCCCTCGAACTCGAAGACGGGAGCCGCCGCTTGCGGGTCGTCGACGAGCGTCCCGTTGACGCGGACGCGGGCCACGACCGACACGCCGTCGCCGTCGCCGGGTCCGACGTAGGTGTCGGTGACCGTCAGCGCGCCGCCGGAGTCGTTGCCCTCGGCGATGCGCGCGGCCGTCGAGAGGGGCTGGCTGCCCAGGTCGACCGTCGCGTAGCGCGTGGCCGGCTCGCCGCCCCCGCCGAAGGGGTCGACGAACAGGACGCCCGCGCCGACGGCGCCGACGAGGAGGACCACGACGAGCGCGTCGTAGACGTTGACCAGGCCGAACAGGCGGCCGGACTCGTCGATGACCGTCACGGGAGCACGCCCCCGGGGGACGACTGCGATGGCGTCGGTCGCATGTGCGATATCAGCGTACCCGCACCTCTTCGGTCGACGGTAAAAGGCTTTCACATATCGTTTGGTCGGCCTAAAACAGGCTCCTCGGCGTCTGTCTACCGCCATAAGTCGACATCACGGATCCGCGGGGTCGACAGGGGACAGTCGCCGTCCGGCCGGGGACGCTACTCTCGAGGACGCTACCGGTCGCCCGGGGTCGCCCGCTCGACCGCTCGCTCGTAGAGGTCGACGAACTGCGGGACGACGGCGTCGGCCCGGTAGCGGTCGACGGTCCGCGTCGCCGCCGCGGAGACACCCTCGGGGTCGCCGTCGAACAGCTCCCGAATTGCGGTGACGAACCCCTCGACGGAGCCGTCGGTGGTCCGACCGCCCTCGCCGACGATCGCGGCGACGCTACCCACGTCGCTGGCGACGACGGGCGTCCCCGTCGCGAGCGCCTCGAGGAACACCCGGCCGAAGGGTTCGTCCCAGCGCCCGGGGTAGACGAAACAGTCGTGGGCGGCGTACAGTTCGGGGAGGTCGTCGTTGGCGAGCCAGCCCGTGAACGTGACGGCCTCGTCGAGCCCCCGTTCCGCGGCTGACTCCGCCAGGTCGGTCCGCAGCCCGCCGTCGCCGACGACGGTCAGCCGGTAGGACTCGCCCGAACGGTTCAGCCGGTCGAGGACCGGCAGGAGGCGGTCGACGCCCTTGTGTTCGTCGAGCGAGCCGACGTACAGCAGCTCGTAGGGCGGCTCGAAGTCGCTGTCGTGGGGCCTGTCGAACCGCTCGTCGAGGATATTCGGGATCACCGAGAGGCGCTCGCGCGGGAAGCCGAAGTCGGCGTAGGTCTCGCGGATGTGCGGCGACAGCGCGTGGTAGCCGTCGATCCGGTCGGCAACGCGCTCGCCGTCGCGGACCAGCTTCAGGTAGCCCAGTCGGCTGGCCGACCGGTAGAGGGGGCCGTGCTCGTCGTGGCCGCCGCTGGTCGCGACCGAACACGCCGCGCACTTCGCGAGCCCGTTGCTCCCGCAGGGCTCGCGGTCCATGTACCGGAGGTCGTTCTTCGGACAGACCGCCCCGTAGGCGTTCAGCGTCAGGACCGTCGCCGCGCCCGTCTCCGCGGCGACTTCGCCAAGCGCCGGCAGGCTGTTCATCACGTAGCTGTGGACCACGTCGTAGGCGTCGAACTCGGGGACCCGCTCGCGCAGCGCGCGGTCCAGCTGCAGCGCCGAGTGGTACGGGGCGCCGTCGGTGTCGAGCGGGCGCACCGCGAGGTCGGCGTCGACCGTCCAGCCGTCCGGCGGGTCCGCCCAGCAGTACACCGTCACGTCGTGGCCGCGGTCGGCCAGCTCGAAGACGATACGGGAGGCGCTGTGGGTCGCGCCCGTCCCCTCGCCCTGCGGGTACGTGGGATGGACGAAGCCGACCCGCACGGTTACTCCGCGTACCCCAGGTCCCGCAGTCGGTCGGCGACCACGTCGTCGGCGAGCGATTCGCCGCCGGCGGCCGGCTCGGAGGCGTCGATGGACGGCCGCGGGCCGTCCTCGTGGACGAGCCACGGCACGTCGACCAGTTCCGGCGTGTAGACCCCGCGGGGGTGGCCCCACTCGCGGAACGGGACCGGGAACGCCCGCTCGCCGACCATGTTCCCGTGGTCGGCCGTCACGACCGTCCGCCCGTCGAGGTCGTCCAGCAGTCGTTCGACGTGGGGCAGCGCCCGGTCCAGATTGGCCTCGTAGATCTCCCAGATCTCCTCGCGGTCGACGTCGAGGTCCCCCCGGAGCAGCTGCACCCAGACGTTCTCCTCGGTCGCCCCGGGGTCGGTGAAGTCGCCGCCGTCGAAGTCCGTCTCGGCGCCGACGAACGGGTAGTGCGGTTGCATGTAGTGGACGACGAGCCGCTTGTGGGGGTAGTCATCGCGAGCCTGCAGCGCCGCCTCGGTCATCGTCTCCGGGAGGACCGTCCCGTGTTCCTCGCTCCAGCCCTCGCCCGACCAGACCTCGACGACATCGGCGAACTCCGCCCGGATCGAGTCGCGGTGCTGGTGGAGTTGCGGGTTCGCGGTCACGTAGACGGTGTCGCGCAGGTCCCGCCCGTCGACGTTCGCCCGCAGGAACTCCACGGTCGTCGAGGCCCGGGACTCCCGGCGTTCGAGGTCGCCCGGCAGCGTCGACCGCCGCTCGAACATGTCGTACCGGCAGGCGTCGAGCACGACCAGCGCGTCCCAGTCGGCCTCGAACGGGTCGACCCCGCGCTCGTTGTACCGGCGGAGCCCGAACCGCCGGTGGTACAGCCGGTTCGCGTGCCGACAGAACAGCACCGGCGTGTCGAGCGCGCGGGCCAGTCGCGACCGCGTGTCCATACGACCCCACTTCGCGCGACGCTCGGGATATGTGTTACGCCATCCGTCTCGGCCGGGGAACCATCGGACTAACCGCCACGAACCGGTCGAGATCGCCACGCTCGGTGAGCGATGGATCCCTCCGGGCGCTCGCCGGCCAGCCCTGACCCGACGGGACAGCAGGCGGTGGACGCCCGCGGCTCGCGGGACCCGGACGGGGGAAAAGATGGGTTTATGCGCCTCTTGCCGCTAGGGGCGGGCGTGGAGTCGCCGTTCGAGGTTCTCTCGGTCGAGCCCGACGCCGACGAGGCGGAGATACGGGAAGCCTACCGGGAGCGAGTCAAGGACGCCCACCCCGACCACGGGGGGTCGGCCCGCGAGTTCCAACTCGTGAGAGCCGCCTACGAGGAGATCAAGGACGGGGGCGGCGACGCGGTCGAGCAAGACGGGAGCGAGGGCGAGGACCGCTCGCCGGCCGAGCGGGCGGCGGCCGCCGAGTCGCCCGGCGAGGACGAGCAACCCCGCCGCGAGCAGCGCTGTCGCGTCGAGTATCTCAACTACGAGGTGCTCGACGACCACGGGTGGGGCGTCGACGACCCCGACCTGATGGAGATGGCCGCCGACGGCGGCCTCGACCGCGAGGACTACGGCCAGTTCTGGGTCCGCCCGCGCGAGTCGCTGCTGGAGGCCGCCGAGCGCCACGGCTTCGCCTGGCCCTTCGCCTGCCGCGGCGGCGCCTGCGCCAACTGCGCGGTCATCGTGCTGGAGGGCGAGATGCGGACCCGCGTCGACCACGTCCTCCCGCCGGAGATGCTCGAGAAGGGGTTCCAGCTGTCGTGTAACGGGATGCCGGTCACCGACGAACTGCAGGTGCTGTACAACGTCAAGTCGATGCCCGAACTGGAGGATCTGCTGCTCCCGCCGCGGCCGTTCGAGCAGGCCCACGACGACTGACCGGGGGGACTCGGTTCCACGGCACCCCTGGATTTTTCGGGGACCGGCACGACTGGCCGGCCGTGACTCACTGGGCCGACCGGGTCTTCCGGGAGCAGGCGGATCTGTTCGCCGAGCACTTCGAGGACATGTTCGCGGCGGCCGACGAAGAGGTCGCGGCCCTGCTGGACCTGCTGGCCGCCGAGTACGGCTGCGAACCCGACATCTCGCTCGACGTGGCCTGCGGCGTCGGCCGGCACGTGCTCGCGCTCGCCGACCGCGGAGTCGAGGCGGAGGGGCTGGACTTCTCCGGACCGTTCCTCGACCGGGCGCGCGACCGCGCGAGCGAACGGGGCGTCGCCGACCGGACGGCGTTCCACCACCACGACATGCGCGATATCGACGAGTTGTCGGGGACGTACGACCTGATCACCGTCTTCTGGAACTCGCTGGGGTACTACGGTCGGGAGACCGACGAGGAAGTTCTCGCGGACGCTCGCGAGTTGCTCGCCGACAACGGGGTGCTCGCCGTCGAACTCTCCAATCGGGACTTCCTGCTCCGGAACTTCGACGAGGCGACCGTCAGCGAGAGCGACGGCCGGCTCTCGATCTATCGGCAGGCGTACGACCCCGCGACGGGGGAGTTCGAGACGACTATCGACGTGTTCGACGCGACCGGGGACGGATACGACTACGTGGACACGATGGAGTGGGAGAACCGGCTGTACGCGCCGCCGGTGCTCGGAGAACTCTGCGAGTCCGCGGGGTTCGAGACGGTGTCGCTGTTCGGCGGGTTCGACGGGAGCGAGTTGACGCTGGAGTCAGAACGGGTCGTCGCGCTGGCGCGATAGCGACGTCGTAGCGGGCCGTCGCTGTCTTGCCATCGTGCCCGACTTCTACTACAGTTCGTCGTGAAAGTGAGAATAGACCGGTAGATCTGTCTTCGTGAGATCTGTTTCTGCGACACCTGTCTGATCTCGGATCGGCCCCGTCTATGCGTTTTTCAGATACCGGAATATCACAGCCGAGATGGCGAACGTGAGCCCGAGAGAGATCACCGTAGACAGCAAGAGAGCACCCGGTGTGAAAGAGATCTCCAGAATAAAATGAAACACAACGAACAGCAGTGTCCAGATGACTATAAAATCACTCGCTCTCCGAAGGCGTGACGCCTCTTCTTCGTTCGTGAGTATGTCCATGATTTCGATTGCTATGTTGGTTGCGTACGATCCACCTATATACCTATCGCAGAATCACGCGTCGATCACGTTTATGTAATCGAAGCTGAAGTAACCGTTGTGATCCCACTTGTAGTCCTTGTAATTACCAACATCTACGACAGCACTGGCGGGACCAGCGGCGGCAGCATTCACTTTCAACCGCATTCCCACGGACCACCATCCAGTCTCGTAATCGTCTGTATAGAATTCGGCTTCCCAATTAGACGACTCTCCCCATCCGTCTGCGAGTCCTAGGTCGACAGAAAGCCCCTCCTCGTATTCACGCTCGTTGTACATATTTGCCCAGTGTCGTCGGAAAAACACTCCGCCTTCTATGAGGCCTCCTGCGAGTGCTGATGCGGCGACCCCTGCGTAATCGCCCCATCCGTAAATTTTGATCAACCCGTTATCATCGTCGAGATACACGTCCTTCCATATCTCTACTCCTGTCTCGACGTCGGCTAAATACGCTACCTGAACTGTGCTCTCTGCCTTGCTATCGAAGTGCTCGACACCACCTTTCGCGACGCCGCCATGGAAGTCGATACCGTCTTTATTATGTTTCTCCGTGCTTGTGATATTTTCTAGCACATTGGACGACCGCCTTGCGGCCCGACCCGATTTTCTGTGTTGAGTGATACCGGCTTCCTCTTTCTTATCGTCCTTCTTATCTTTTTTATCCTTATCTTTTTTCCATTCTTTCTTTTTCTTCTTTATTTTGTCGCGAACACCCGACCGGTCGTAATCTACGTTATACGTTTTCCCATCGAATTCGGACCGAATACCGTTCTCAGTTTCGGAAAAGTACTTTATTTTCTCAGTCGGCCCGTCTCCAAACGTGACTTCGTCCACAATCATCGTCTCGTAGTCGTCAGCCTCGGGGACTTTTTCCATCGCGTCTTCGTCCTCCTGATGTACTTCACCGTCTACTTTCGAAAGTAACCGATTGTAACTCGGATATCCTTCTTTTGATACTTTCTTGTCGAAATCTTTCACAAAGTGTTTGTATTGTTTTGGCTTTTTCGCCTGTACATTACCGACTAGCCCAAGAGTACTTGCTCCAACAATGCCCGTTGCTTGCATGAAATTCCGTCTATTCATACGACTGATTAGTCATTCGTCTTGTATATAAATATAACTAATTTCTTCGCTTGTAAGGTGATATTATAATTATACTACTCGGCTGTTGTGTTACGTTCTACCTGCTCACGACAGAGTAAAACCCGAAAGACGAGCAACACACGTCGGGGAAATCACAGCCGTTGCTCACTGAGGGCAGTTTCGAAAACTGCCTCTAGGGTGGCCGACCGAATGTCTGTGACCTGCGAAGCCGACGGAACGTCTCGCGGACGGGCGATCGGTTCGCCAAGAGCCTCGATGGTTCGATTGACGACGCAGTCGACCTGCTCTATACGGTCGTCGACGGTTGCGGTACTGCGACGGGGCGGGATGAAAGAACCGACTGCGCGCTCTGCCTGCTCTCTGGCGCCTCAGCGAGTCCGCGGGGTTCGAGTCGGTGTCGCTGTTCGGTGGGTTCGACGGGAGTGACCTCACACTCGACTCGATGCGGGTCGTGGTGCTGGCGCAGTAGGGGGGTTACCCGCCGAACTCCCAGCCGGCGCTCTCCAGGCGCTTCTCCTCGACGCGGTCGCGCTCGGCCTCGTAGTCGCCCGGATCGTGGTGGGGGCGTTCGTCGGCCAGGTCGCGGGCCCGCTCGAACCACTCCTCGGCGTCCTCGTAGTAGTCGCCGGCCGCGTCGGAGTCGTCGGTCTCGTCGCCCTCGCGTTCGAGCGCGGCGGCGTGGGCGCTCATCGCCTCCAGCAGCCCGGCGGTGACCCAGGTGAGCTGGTACTCCAGCGCGTCCTCGGAGACGGGGGCGTGGCCGTTCCAGCCGGCGTCGGCGGCCGCGCGGTAGCGGTCGAACGCCTCCTCCCAGGCGTCGACGGCGACGGTCGCGTCCTCGGCGTCGAGCGCCGTCTCGCAGCGCCCCGCGGCGTCGTCGAGGAACCGCTCGCCCGCCCCGCGCAGGTCCGCCTCGATAGCTTCGAGACGGTCCTCGGCGCCCTCGGGCACGTCGTCCACGTCGTCGATCACGTCGCTCGCCTCCTCGACGGCCTCGGCGGCGTCGACGTACGCCTCGCAGGCGTCGCCGTAGCGGCCCTCGTCGAGCGCCGTCTCGACATCCTCGTACTGTGCCTCGGCGCGGTCGAGCCACGAGGTCACGCGGGTGTGGGCCAGCTCCGCGACGACCTCACGGATCTCGGCGCGGATCTTCTGTTCGGGGGCGCGGTCCTCGCGGGTGGCCGACCGGCGGGCCTGGGAGAACTGCGAGCGGGCGGCCAGCGCGTGCTGGTTGGGGTCCTCGCCGCGCTGGCAGGCGTCCTCGTAGGCGGCGATGGCGTCGCGGGCCTGCGAGAGCGCGCTGGACATGTCCGCCCACGACGAGCCGACGTTGCTGATGTAGTCCTCGGCCGCCTCGGCGTCGCCCTCGTCGGGGTCGAAGACGACCGTCTCGTCGTAGGTCTGGACCTCCAGCTTGCTGTTGATCAGCCCCTTGCGGACGTGACTGGTCTGCAGCCGGGTCAGCTCGAAGGCGATCTCGGGCTCGTCGGGCTGGTCGCCCAGCACCCACAGCACCCGCTCGTCGGTGACGAGCATGTAGGCGCCGTGGCCGCCCCCCGATTCGATCGTCGTCGTTCGACCGTCCTCCGTGTGCTCGATCGTGCCGTCGTTGGCGAGCGCGTGCTGCAGCTCCTCGCCGTCGCGGAGCAGGTCGTCGAGATGCTCCGCGTCGACCTCCCCGGACCCACCACCGGATATCGCGTCGTTTACTCGGTCGAACATTGCCCTGTGGTTGTCGTGTATTTCCGGACGGTAGGTAATAAACTTCGGTGTAGGTTCACGGCGCGAAACTGCCTGTCGATCCGGAGTATAGGGTGTATACCCCGCCATCGTTCGGGCGCGTGCCAACCGCTCCCTCGGAATCCTTTTCCGCGGGTAGGGCGTATCGTCGGCCGACAATGGGTATCGGCGGATCGGACATGTACCGACAGCAGATCCTCGACCACTACAAGAACCCGCGCAACTACGGGGAGCTCGAGGAGGCCACGTACACCCACGTCGGCGAGAACCCGATGTGCGGCGACACCATCGAGATGGACGTCGTCCTCGACGACGCCGAGGAGACCATCGAGCGCGTCGCCTTCCGCGGCGACGGCTGCGCCATCTCCCAGGCCTCCGCCTCGATGCTCTCCGAACAGCTCGCGGGCATGTCCGTCGAGGAACTGCAGGAGATGGACAGGGACGACGTGATCGACATGCTCGGCGTCGACATCTCGCCGATGCGCGTCAAGTGCGCGGTCCTCGCCGAGAAGGTCGCACAGGACGGCGCGGAGATCTACTTCGACGAACTGGACGTCGAGAAGACGACCACCGAGGACGACGAGGAGTAGCCGACTCGCCCACCGGGACCGGCTCGCGAGGCGTCGCTGCGCGCTGTCGACGGGCGCTCGTTTCTACTGCGCGTCTTCGGGTTCGACGACGGTCGTCTCGTCGTCGACCGCGTGTTCGATCGCGACCGAGTGGCGCGTGTGGCGCGCGTGAATTTTGGCCCAGCGCTCGGCGGCGTGGCGCGCGAGGTGTTCGGAGCCCTCCGGACAGCGGCGACACTCGGCGAACCACGTGGCCACGTCGTCGGGGAAGTGACCGGTGTGGCGCTTGTGGTCGAGCGCGAACTGCTCGATCGCCTGGTTGCCGACCCCCAGCTCGTCGAGTTCGTACCCGAGGTCCCACTCGCGGTCGCAGCGCGAGCAGCTCACCTTCGGCGCGTCGTCCAGCTCCGTCGGCGTCGGGCCGCCCGGGTGGTCGTCCCCGTCGTTGCTGTCGTCTGGCACGACAGCGGGTTCGGCGCCGAGTCCCTTGGCTCTGACGGGGTCGCCCTCGCCGAAACCGGGACGTATTTTCCCCGCGACCCGCCTTCTCCGATACCGTGCGAGTACAGCGGCCTCGGACCCCCGTGCCCGCTCGTCAGCGGCGACCAGCGGCGCGACCGGTGCGGGCGTCGACCCGGCCCCGACCGGGTCCGGGAGGGTCGGGCCGGTGATCCCGCGCCGGTTCGCGCGCTTCGACGCGCTCGTGGCGACCGCGCTGGTGTGGTTCCTCGGGAAGTTCCTCCGGTACGCCTTCCCGCCGCTGTTCGAGACGATCGGCGCGACCTACGGCGTCTCGCGGACCGTCCTGGGGTCGGCCTTCACGGCCCTGATGCTCGTCTACGCGCTGATGCAGTTCCCGTCGGGCCTGCTCGCCGACCGGATCGGGTCGGTCCGGGTGATCACCGCCGGGGCGCTGCTCACCGCCGCCGCCGCGGTCGTGCTGGCGGTCGACGCCCCCCTCTGGGTGCTCGTCGGCGCGATGGCGCTGGTCGGCGCGGGGACGGGCACCTACAAGACCGTCGGCGTCAGCCTGCTCGCACGCGCCTACCCCCGCGGGACCGGCCGCGCGCTGGGCGTGTTCGACACGTTCGGGACCTTCGGCGGCGCCGCCGCGCCGGCTGCGGTCGTCCTCGCCTCGGCCGCACCGGGCGTCCTCGGCGCCCCCTGGCGGACGCTGTTCCTGGTCGCCGGCGTCGTCGGCGTCGGCCTCGCCGCGGCGTTCGCCTGGGCCACCCCGCGGCGGCTTCCCGACGAGCCGGCCGCCGCGACGGGGGACGACGATGGCGATGGATCCGTCCCGCTGGGCGCGTACGTCGCGCTCTTCCGGGACCCCCGGTTCACGCTGTTCGTCGTCGTCACGGTCTGTTTCTCGTTCACCTACAACGGCGCCGTGGCGTTCCTCCCGCTGTACCTCGCCGAGGAGACCGCGGTGTCGTCCGCGACGGCGAACCTGCTTTTCAGCGCGCTGTTCGTCGTCAGCCTCGTGCAGCTGGTCACCGGCGAGGCCAGCGACCGGTTCGGCGTCGAACCCATCCTCGCGCTGACGCTCGCGGTCGCCACCGCCGGGATGGTCGCCGTGCTGGCGTTCTCGGCGACCGGCGGCCCGCTCGTGCTCGGCGGCGCGGTCGTGTTGCTGGGCCTGGGCGCCCACGGCTACCGGCCGGTCCGCGGCGCCTACATGATGACGGTCACGCCCGAGTCGGTCGCCGGCGGCAGCCTCGGCGTCGTCAGGACCCTGCTGATGGTCGCCGGCGCCGCCTCGCCCGCCGTCGTCGGCTACCTCTCCGAGACCGCCGGGTTCACTCCCGCGTTCCAGTTGCTCGCGGCCGCACTGGTCGCCGCGACCGCGCTGACGCTCGTCCTGTGGGCGACCGGTCAGGAATCCTGATCGGGGTCCCAGTCGAAACCGGTCCCCACCGCCGACACGCCGCCGTCGACCCGCAGGTTCGTCCCGGTGACGAACGACGCCTCCTCGGAGGCCAGGAAGACGACAGCGTCGGCGACCTCCCGCGGCTCGGCCGCGCGCTTGAGGATCCCCGGGCCGTCCGCGCTCGGCGTCGTCTGTTCGTCGCGGTACTCGCGGGCCTCCTCGGGGTCGTCGGGGAGGTGGTACTCGGTGACGACGTAGCCCGGCGAGACCGCGTTGACCCGGACCCCGTCGGGCGCGTGGTCGCAGGCCATGTCCTTCGTCATCGCGACGATGGCCCCCTTCGTCGAGTCGTACTGCGCCCAGTCGGGTCGCCCGACCTCGGCGCCCATCGACGCGACGTTGACGACCGAGCCGTTGCCCTCGATTCTCGCGTCGGCCCCGCTACCGCTCCCGCGCTCGTCGTCCCCGCCCCCGGTCATCAGCGGGATCAGGTGTTTCGCGCAGAAGGCGACGCCCTTCTGGTTGACCGCGAGGATGCGGTCCCAGCTCTCCTCGTCGGCCTCGGTGACGGGCTTCGGGTCGACGCGGATCCCGGCGTTGTTCACGAGGACATCGACTTCACCGAACCGGTCGGCGACCCGCTCGGCCATCTCCTCGACCGCGCGCTCGTCGCCCACGTCGCACTCGACGGCCAGCGTCTCCCGGCCGGTCTCGGCCGCGATGTCCTCGGCGACCGCCTCGGCCCGGTCGCCCAGTACGTCGACGACGGCCACGTCCGCGCCCTCCTCGGCCAACCGCCGGGCGGTCGCCTCGCCGATGCCGCGCGCCCCGCCGGTCACGACCGCCACGCTGTCCGCGACTCGTCCTGTCATGGCTCGCCGTTCGGCTATCTCCCGCTTGTAGCTGTCGGCGACCGAAGCCGGCCGGGAACCGCGTTCGCCGCTCAGGCCAGGAACACGTGGCGCGGCCGGTCGGCCAGCACCTCGCGGCCCCACTCGACGGTGTCGCGGAAGTCGTCGGAGCGGAAGAAGGCCATCGCGTCCTCCTTCGCGTCCCAGCGGCTGGCGATGAACATGTCCGTCTCGTCCTCGCGGTTGGCCAGCAGGGCCGTCTCGCGGTGGCCGTCCATCTCGGCGAGCTGCTCGCCGACGGCGCCGAACGTGTCGACGAACTCCTCGCGGTAGTCGGGCTTGACGGTGTAGAACATCCCCATCGTGCCGAAGCCCTCGCGCTCGCTCGGGCGGCCGACGACCCCCGGCAGGTCGGTGAGGAAGTCCGCGGCGGTGTCGGCCGCGCTCTCGGTGTCCCAGAGGCTCACGACCGCCGTGGTGTCCGAGTCGTCGGCCACGTCGCCGTAGACGGCGGTCTTGACGTGGGTGTCGTAGCGGTCGAAGCCGTCGCGCAGGTCCGCGACCTCCGCGTCCAGCGTCTCGGGGTCGGCCTCCGAGTACAGCACCAGCGCGTACACGTCCTCGCCGTGGGGCTGGCCGGCGTAGACGCCCTCCTCGGCGAGTTCCTCGCGGATGTCCGCGGCCGTGGTGTCGTCGCCCTGTGTCTCGGCGCCCGCCGCGTCGCCGTCGGCCGACTGGTCGCCGCTCCCATCGCCGTCGGCCTCGCCGGCGTCGCCGAGCGAGCCGCGGGCGCTGCGGGTGACGCCCTCGATGTCGGTCAGGAAGCCGATGGCCGTGTCGGCGGCGCTCTCCGTCTCCCAGACGCTGACGACCGCCGTCTGCCCCTGGTTGGCCCGGACGCTCGTCAGCACGTGGGTGTCGTAGTGGTCGAAGTTGCTCCGGAGGCCGTCGACCTCGTCGACGATCGCCTCGGCGTCGGCGTCGGCGTAACAGACCAGCGCGTGGTCGCCCGCGCCGTACTCCTCGGGGTAGACGCCGAAGTTGGCGAGCGTCTGGACCGTCTCGTCGGTGTCGAGCCGTTCGGCGTCGACCTCCTTCCCTGCCGCGGCCGGCCGGCCACCGCTCGCGGCGGTGTCCTCGCTGGACTCGTCGACTGTCTCGGTCGCCCCGTCGGTCGCCCCGCCGGCGTGGCTCTCGGCGGGCGGATCGGCCGACTCGTCGTCGCTCCGGGAGCCGTGTGCGCCGTTGCCGTGGGCACTGTCGCCCGTGTGGCCGTCGTGGCCGGCGTTCGAGGCGCTGGCGTGGGCCTCGCGCTCGCCGGTCGACGCCTCGCCCGCGTCGGCGGCGTCGGCGGTCGGCACCGACTCCCCGGCGAGGTAGGCGCCCAGGTCCGCCGGCGGGAACCGGCGGCCGACGTAGAAGGGGCCGAACTCGGCGAACTTCGAGGAGGAGGGGTCGAAGCGCATCTCGTAGAGCAGGTCCTTCACGTCCGTCATGTCGTCGGCCCACAGCGTGACGCCCCACTCCCAGTCGTCCATGCCGACCGACCCGGTGATCATCTGCTCGACCTTCCCGGCGTAGCCGCGGCCGATGTCGCCGTGGCTCTCCATGTGTTCGGCCCGCTCCTCGAAGGGCAGGTCGTACCAGTTCTGGTCCGGGTCGCGGCGCTTGGACATCGGGTAGAAGGAGACGTGCTCGGCGTCCGGAATTTCCGGGTGGAGCCGCGACTGGATGTACTGGGCGAGCCCGGAGTCGTCGTCGACCTCGCCGTCGAAGTACTCGCGGGCCCGTTCGGAGTAGCCCGACGCCTCCGTGACCGAGACGTACGACGAGGACTGTTCGGTGAACCGCGCGAACTCGGTGCGCTCGAACCGGCGTTCGAGGCGTTCGACCGCCGCCAGCGAGGGGCGGAGGTGGACGAGCATGAGGTCGGCCTTGTGCCCGACGACGGCGTACAGCGCCGACTGGCCCTCGTCGGCGTCGGCGACGGCCTCGGCCGACCCGAGAAAGTCGACGGCGTCTTCGAGGGCGCGTTCGCGGACGCGCTCGGGGGCGTCCCGCCAGGCCTCCCAGTCGACCGTCCTGAGGTCGTGGAGGGCGTACCAGCCCTCCTCCGTCTGCGGCGGCTCGCGTCTGACCATACCCGAAGTAGCCGGTCGCAGTTTAGGAAAGTTGCCTTTCCCGCCCGTCGCGGCCGCGAACGAGAGTCCGGTGCCGGCGCCCAGAGGGCGCCGGACTGCTCACCTCAGTTCAGCAGTTGCGGCCCGAACAGCATGAGGAAGAGGCCGGCGAGCATCAGCAGGCTGATCGAGGCGGTGACGGCGGTGGTCGCGCGGCGGCCGTCCTCGACGGGGAGGCGGGCGACCAGCGACTCGGCCGACGCCCGGAGGATGTGCCCGCCGTCCAGCGGGAAGGTGGGTACGCAGTTGAACACGCCGAGGTTGAGGTTCACCCAGGCCGTCCAGAACAGGATGTTCGCGAGCATAAAGACGCCGCCGCCGAGCGGTTCGAGCGGCCCCGTCACCGTGTAGAAGTTCGCCACGTCGGGGACGAACCCGGCGAAGTTGTAGCCGAAGCCCGCGCCGATGGTGCTCAGGAACGGGAGCAGGAGCACGACGAACATCTGCTGGAGGAACTGTCCGGAGAACAGCCCGCCCCAGGGGCCGCTGAACCCGCCGAGGTAGGCGAGAAACTGCGCCGCGGGGTAGACGTCGATGCCGGCGTCGGTCACCGTGATGCCGCTGAAGCCCTGCTGGGTGCGGAGCCCGAGTGCGTCGCCGGACCCGCCCCACCCCGCAGTGACGCTGTAGGTGTCGATCTGGCCGCCGACCGACGCCCGCACGTCGACGGTCCGCCCCGATTCGAGGCCGCCGACCGCGTCGCCGTACGCGGAGGCGTTGGGCGTGCGCTCGCCCGCGACCGAGAGGACGATCACGTCGGTCCCGTCAGCGGGAACGGAAGCGTTGGCGAGCGGGCCGTCCTCGACTGCGAGCCCGTAGGCGCCGACGGGGAAAGTGGCGGTCCCGCGGGTGGTCTCGATGGTCGCCGTCTCGCGGCCGGCCATCGCCTCGGCGAACCCGTGCTCGGTGTAGACCGGAGTCCCGTCGACCGCCTCGACGATGGTGGCGTTGTCCTGGTTCGGCTCGATGCCGTCGGTCACCGACGGGACCGACCGGACGAGGGCGAGCTTCCGTTCGAGCGTGGTCGTCTCCCCGCTTTGCAGCGTGAGATCGACCGACCGCTCGTCGATCGCCGCAAGCCGGTCCTCGAACTCCGAGACGTTGGCGATAGGCTGGCCTTCGACCTCGGTGACCAGGTCGCCGTACGCCAGCCCGGCCTCGTCGGCGGCCGAGCCGGCGGCCGCGTTGCCGACCGGGACGCCCGCGGCGGTGGCGATGGCGCCCGAGACCGGGCCAAAGAGGAGGAGGAAGCCGACGAACGCGACGAGGAAGTTGTTCGTCACGCCGGCGGCGAACATCCGGGTCTGGCTCCCCCGGCTCGCCCGGAGGCGGCTCTCCTCGTCGGGTTCGACGAACGCGCCGACCGGGATAAACGAGAAGAAGGCCAGCCCCATCGAGTCGATGTCGATATCCTCGACGCGACAGAGCAGGCCGTGGCCCCCCTCGTGGACGACGAGGCCGATGAGCAGGCCCAGGATGATCTCCGGCGCGGCGGCGGGCGGGAGGAAGTCGTTGACGCCGGGGATGACCAGCACGTTCTGAGGGTTCTGGACGGGCTGGCGCTCGGGCTGTTGCATGGCCTGGATGCCAGCGTTGAAGACGGCGATAAACATCCCGACCATCGTCACCAGCGCCATCCCGACGCCGAAGTTGCCCCAGGCGCGCCAGACCCGCTTCGGCTCGGCGAGCCACGTGAGAAACGCCCGGCCGCGGCCGGTGTGCAGCGTCAGGATCGGTCCGGAGACCCGGACGGAGTCGGGGAGCTTGCCCCTCGCCTGCAGCGCCATCGTCCCCACGGTGAAGACGACGATCGCAGCGAGTACCCAGTACAGCGGGCTTACCATTACCCGGAGTCAGGGGCCTCCCCGCCAAGAGGGTTTGGTTACCATCTTTTTCGCGGGTGGGTTTCCTCGCGAGCCGCCGGCTCGCTGTGGGAACCCACCCGCCAAAAACATGGGTGAAAAAGGCCGCATCTCGGCCTTCGGCCTCGATGCGGTGAACCGGCGCCTTCGGCGCCGGATGCTCAATGCAGGTGATGGACTTAGCATGCGAGCATCCGTCGAGCGAACGCAGTGAGCGAGGCGGTTCACCGGACGCAAGCGAGCGAAGCGAGCGCGCCGTCCGGTCTTTTTCCCCAAGTTTTTGCGACGGAGGATCCCCGCAGCGAGGCCGAAGGCCGAGCGAGGAGCTCTCCGTCGCAAAAAGTGGGTTTGCATACCTACTGAACGCCGCCGAGCCACGGAAAACTGACGGCCGGTCTACCGCTCGCGTCGCAGCCGCTCGACGACGAACTCCCGGTCGAGGTCGCCGAGGAAGTGCCCGAGTTGCGGGCCCTCGTCCTCGCCGAAAAAGAGGCGGTAGCCGACGCCGAAGAACTCGCCGATCTCCAGTCCGTGGCGCTTGGCCGTCTCGTAGATCTCGCCCTGGATGGCCTCGCCGTCGGCCCCCTCGGCGACGAAGTCGGCCAGGTCGTCCAGTGCCGCGGCGGTCGCCTCGTCGACGCTCACGTCGGGCAGTTCGGAGCGCGAGACGGTGTAGTTGTACTCGTTGTCGGTGCGGTCGGCCCACTCGCCGGCCAGCGCGACGCGGCCGAACGCGTCGTCGACCGCCCACTCGGGGTCGCCGTCGGTGACGTGACCCTCCTTGCGCGCGGTCGCCGCGCGGGCCTCGGCGTCGTCGAACATCCCCAGAACGGCGGCGAAGGTATAGGGGAGGCGCACCCGCTCGGCGAACTCGCCATCGAGGAACTCGCGGCGGCGCCGGCGGTCCTCGGGGTCGTTGTGGTCGAAGTCGGCGGCCAGCGTCGCCGCCTCCTCCGTATCGCCGACGGCGAACACGTCGCTCGCGGCGAGCGCTTCGGAGGGCACGTCCGCCAGCGAGAGCAGGAACGGGTACACCCGGTCGGCGCGCCGCTGCTCTTTCCCGGTACCGGACTCCTCACCGTAGTAGAGTCGCTCGACGCGGTCGAACTCGTCGACGAGCTGGTCGAGCCGCTCGATGCTGAAGTCCCTGGCCCGGTTGGGGTCCTTCGCGAAGAAGAAGCGGACGACCTCGGGTTCGAGCATCTCCAGCACGTCGTGGACGAGGACGATGTTGCCCTCCGAGGAGGAGAACGGCTGGCCGTCGAGCGTGAACCACTCGTAGACCATCGGCTCGGGCGGCTCGATGTCCAGGACGTTCTCGGCGATGTCGACGCCGGAGGGCCACGACCCCTCGGCGTGGTCCTTGCCGAACGGCTCGAAATCGACGCCGAGCACCTGCCACTGGGCGGGCCACTCGAAGCGCCAGGGGAGTTTCCCCTCCCGGAACGTCGCCGTCCCTTCGTGGCCGCAGCCCTCGATGGTCCGGTTGCCGGCCTCGATGTCGGTACAGCGGTACTCGACTTCCCGGGCGTCCACGTCGACGGCGGTGACCGTCTCGGTCACCTTCCCGCACTCCGAACAGAACGGGTTGAACGGGACGTACTCCTCGTCGACCTTGTCCTGGTACTCCGCGAGGACCTCGCGGGCCTGCTCGCGGTGTTCGAGGACGTGCTCGACCACGTCGTCCATCCGACCGGACTCGTAGAGGTCGGTGGTCGAGACCACGTCGATGGGGGCGTCGAGCAGGTCGGCCGACTCGGCGATCAGCGTCGAGAAGTGCTCGCCGTAGGAGTCACAGCAGCCGAACGGGTCGGGGATGTCCGTGTACGCGTGGCCGAGGTTCTTGCCGAGCGCGCCGGCGTTCACGTCGCCCAGGTCGACGATCTTCCCGTCGAGGTCGGCGAGTTTCCGGGGGAGCTTCCGGAGCGGGTCGCGGTCGTCGGTGGTGAACACCTGCCGGACCTCCCAGCCCCGTTCCCGGAGCACCTCGGCGACGAAGTAGCCGCGCATGATCTCGTTGACGTTGCCGAGGTGGGGCACTCCGGAGGGGGAGATACCGCCCTTGATCACGATCGGCTCCTCGGGGTCGCGGGCCTCGACGGCGTCGGCGACCTCGTCGGCCCAGAAGGCGTAGCGGTCCTCCCCGTCGGTCTCGTCGCTGCGGGTGTCGTCCGTCGCCTCCGTGTCGCCGGCCGCGTCGGTCCCGTCGGCGCTCGCGGTGGCGCTCGGCCCGTCCGTCGTCGCGTCGGAGTCGCTCTCGCTCATGCTGTCTCCAGGGGGCGGGCGTTCATCAGTGACTCCACTCGGCCGGCGGTTCGCTCAGGCCCTCGGGGACCACGTCGGTGCCGTCGTGGTCGCCGGTGCGGACCGCCCGCTCGACGGCCTCGGGGTCGGTGCCGTCGAGGACGACGGTCCTGATGCCCGACCGCTGGACGATCTTCGCGGCGAGCAGGTCGACGGGCGCGTTGCTCCCGGCGTCCATCTCCAGGTCGGCGATCAGGCCGACGAGTTCGTCGGCGGTGATCTCGGAGAACTTCGCGGCGTCGGGGTCCTCGCCCGGGTCGGCGTCGTAGACGCCGTCGACGCTGGTGGCGTAGACGAGCAGGTCGGCGTTGACGTACTCGGCGAAGGCGGCGCTGACGGCGTCGGTCGTCTGCCCGGCGACGGTGCCGCCCATCACCGGGATGTCCCCCCGGCGGATCGCCTCCCGTCCGGTCTCGTAGCTCTCCGGCGGCGTCGGCGCGGCCCGCTCGTCGAGCGCGGCGATCAGCAGGCGGCCGTTGAGTCGGGTCACCTCGATCCCAAGCTGGTCGAGTTCGATCTCGTTGGCGCCCAGTTCCCGTGCGGCCTCGATGTACTCGCGGGCGGTCGGCCCGCCGCCGACGACGGTACCGAGCGTGTGCCCGTCGGCGTCGAGCGATTCGATCGCGTCCGCGTAGGCCCGGACCCGCTCGGGACCGACCGACGGGACGAGAACGCTCCCGCCGATAGAGACGACAGTTTTCATTGGGACGGCGTAGCCGCGAGCCCGTCTTAAGGGTTGTCAAGCCCGACGGTCGAGCGCCCCGCCGTCGCCCCCGCGATACCATCCACGACCACTCGCTGCCCCGGGCGCCCGCGACCTCGCCACGCGGCCGCCCGCCCGCAAGAACCAGCAATCGTTGCCTCAAGATCGGACTGAATCCGCGTTTCGCATCGCTTTTTCGGTCGGCCGTGCGACCGGGGCGCAAAAACGTCTCGACGACTCAGAGAAGAGTATAAAATGTCTAAGAGTGTCAGAAAACGTTTTGAAAGTTCGAGACTCGGCCGACTCCCCCGGGTCGTTCGTGAAACGACACGAAGCCACCCGAAGCTTCCTCCCTTTATATGGGGTTACCGGTCCCAGAGGGAAACGAGGTGTCAACATGAGCTCGATACTCCAGCCCTCCAACGACGACGCGCCGTCGAAAGAAGAGCGACTCAAGGCGTATCTGCGCGGGAAGGCCGAAGACGGCGAGATGTACTTCAAGAGCAAGTTCATCGCCGACGAGGTCGGCCTGTCGCCCAAAGAGATCGGCGCGCTCATGGTGAAGATCCGCGACTCGGCCACGGACCTCGAGGTCGAGAAGTGGTCCTACACGAGCGCGACCACGTGGCGCGTCGAAGTCGCCTGACCCGAGCTTCGCGACACCGACGCTCCGACCCCCGACCCCATCCACACCCGGACGGCGACCCCGTCCACACCCCACCACACGCACCGGCGCCCGAACACCACATCCGAACACCATCCGTTCACCACACCCCTGCGGGACGCCCGGGCGCGGGCGTCCCGGCCCCGCTTTCTCTCCGCGCTAGCTGGCCAGCGGCGCGGCCGGCGTCGTCGACTGCGTCGACCCGTCGGGCCGGCTGACCGCCGACGAACGTCCGTCGGTCGCCGGCGGTGTCCCGGGATTTATACCGGGGAGAACCTAACCCGGGATCGATGGACGAGCGTCGCGTGCCGGCGGAGGGGCCGCCGGTCGAGGACATCGAGTCGGTCTTCCAGGTGGCCGACGTGCGCGTCGGCGACGACGACGCGATCTACTACCTGGGCACGCCGCTGGCGTCCGCCGAGGCCCTCGAACGGGAGCTGTGGGGGCTGTTCCGCGAGGCGGGCTACGACGTGTCGCTGACGACCCGCGCCCAGTCGGCGGCGCCGTTCGACGAGCGGCCGGCCGTCGAGGAGCGCTTCGGGCCGACCCGCCCCCAGTACGTCCTCGTCGCCGAGCCCCGCTCGCCCCACATCGACGGGATCCCGTGGACGAACCTCGTCTTCTTCGTGCTGACGGTGCTGTCGACGCTGTACGTCGGGTCGATCTGGTACTACGTCGAACTCGACAGCCCGCTGGCCCTGCTTGAGGCGTGGCCCTTTACCGCCGCGATCCTCGGCGTGCTGGCGGTCCACGAGTTCGGCCACTACGTCCTCATCCGCTACCACGACGTGGACGCGAGCCTCCCCTACTTCATCCCGTTCCCCTCGCTCATCGGGACGATGGGCGCGGTCATCCGCATGCGCGGGCGCATCCCGGACCGGAAGGCGCTGTTCGACATCGGCGTCTCCGGCCCGCTCGCGGGTCTGGTCGCGACGGTCGTCGTGACGGTGGTCGGCCTGTACCTCGACCCGATCACCGTCCCCGAGCGCGTCGTGAACGGCGGGGGCGGCGCGATCCGGTTCAACGACCCGCTGTTGCTCGTGATCCTCGCGGAGGCGACCGGCCAGCCGCTGTCGTACCCGGACCCGCGGCTGGCGGCCAACCCCGTCATCTTCGGCGGCTGGGTCGGGATGTTCGTCACCTTCCTGAACCTCCTCCCCGTGGGCCAGTTCGACGGCGGCCACATCGTCCGCGCGATCCTCGGCCCCCGCCAGGAGACCGTCGCCGCGGCCGTCCCGGCGGCGCTGTTCGGCCTCGCCGGCTACCTCTACTTCGCCCAAGACGCGACGAACGCGGTCGTCCTCTGGGTCGTCTGGGGGGTCATCGCCGCCGGGCTGGCCTACGCCGGCCCCGCCACGCCGATCCGCGACGACCCCATCGGCCCTCGTCGGCGGGTGCTGGGCGTCGTCACCCTCGTGCTCGGTCTGCTCTGTTTCACGCCCGTTCCCTTCGAGATCCTGGCGCCGTAGGCGCTCGCAGCAGCACAGCTGTCGTCGAAAACAGCAGTTTCAGTGCGTGTACCCGCGGTCGGCGAGCGGCTCACCGTCCAGCGTGACGCCCGACTCGACGACCCGTCCGATCCTGGTCAGCTCGACCGGGAGGTCTGCGCGGACGGCCGAGAGGGCCTCCTCGGGGACCGTACAGACGAGTTCGAAGTCCTCGCCGAAGGAAGTGCCCAGTTCCAGCCGCTCGTCGGCGTCGGCGGCGACCTCGTCGACGACGGGATCGATCGGGAGCGGCGACTCGACGGCGAACCCGCAGCCGCTGGCTTCGGCGAGCTGGTGGAGCGAGCGCGCGAGCCCGTCGCTGGAATCCATCATCGCGGTCGCCCGCCCGGCCAGCGCCCGCCCGGCTGCGACTCGCGGGGTGAACCGGAACAGGTCGTTCGCTCGCTCGCGCTCGCCGCCCTCGAACAGCCGGAGGGCGCCGGCGCTCCGGCCGAGCGTCCCCGTGACGCAGACGGCGTCGCCGACCTCGGCGCCCGAGCGGCGCACGGGGTCGTCCGCGTCCCCGAGGGCGGTCGTGGCGACGGTGAACTCCTCGTGGTGGTCGAGGTCGCCGCCGACGTACTCGGCGCCGACAGCCTCGCAGACATCGGCGGCGCCGTCGACGAAGTCGGCGAGTTCGCCCTCGTCGAACGCGGGCGCGGCGTAGACGGCGACGGCGGCGGTGGCCGCGGCGCCCATCGCGGCCACGTCCGAGAGGGAAGCCCCGACAGCGCGCCAGCCGGCGGTGTAGCGGGTCGTCCCGTCGGGGAAGTCCGTCCGGTCGTGGAGCATGTCGGTGGTGACGACCCCCCCGTCGACGACGGCTGCGTCGTCGCCCGCCGCCGACAGCCGGTCGCCGAGCATGCCCAGCGCGGTCCGTTCGTCCATACCCCGCGTTCGCCCGCGCCCGGGAAACCGCCTGCGGTTCCGGCGGCACCGGCAGTTCCGCGGCCGACGCGCTCGCACTCGGGGCGCGGCGGCCGTCGAGGGCGCGCTCGCACCCACTCCGGAGGGTTGAAGCCGCGGACGCCCTTCGACCCCGACATGAACGGGGACAGGTGGGCGACGGTCGTCGGATTTCTCGGCGCCGCAGTGGTCCTCGCCGTCCTCGTGTGGATCGTCGGCATCGGCGACATCCTCTCGGAACTGCGCGGGGTCGAACTCCGGTACCTGCTGGTGATCGTCGCCGTCGCCGTCGTCTGGCTCGTCTGCTGGGGGCTGGCCCTGCGCGCGGTCCTGGCAGCCCTCGACGCCCCCATCTCCGTCGTCATGAGCGGGCTGGTGTTCGCTGGCGCGGTCTTCTCGAACAACGTCACGCCCTTCGGCCAGGCGGGCGGCGAACCCGTCAGCGGTTACCTCATCTCGCGGGCGACCGACCGGGAGTACGAGACCGGCCTGGCCGCCATCGCCTCCGTCGACGCCCTGCACTTCGTCCCCTCCATCGGCTACGCCGTCGTCGGCCTGACCTTCGTGGTCGCCGGCGCGGCGGAGTTCGGCCGCAACCTCGTCTTCGCCACGACGGCGCTGGTCGTCCTCGCGGTCGGCATCCCCGCGGCCGCCTACTTCGGCTGGCAGTACCGCTACGAGCTGGAGGGGGCCGTCGTCCGCGCGGTCACTCCGGTCATCCGCACGCTCGGCCGGGTCGTCCCCCGGAAGTCGCCGCCGACGGCCGCCGCCATCGAGCGCCGCATCGAGGGCTTTTTCGGCGCCATCGAGCGGGTCGCCACGAGCCCCCGGACGCTGCTGGAGGCGATCGGGTTCTCGGCGCTCGGGTGGCTCGCGATGTGTACCTCGCTGTGGCTGTCGGTCCACGCGCTTGGGCACACGGTCCCGTTCTCGGCGGTCCTGCTCGTCGTCCCGATGGGCGCCGTCGCCGGGATGACGCCGCTCCCGGGCGGCCTCGGGGGCGTCGACGCCGTGCTGATCGCCCTGCTCGTCTCGACGACGGGCGTCTCCGGCGGCGTCGCCGGCGCGGCCGTCCTCGTCCACCGCGGCGCCACCTACGTCTTCCCGACCGTCGTCGGCGGTGGCGTCGCCTTCGCGCTCGGCGTCGGCGACTGAGCGGTCGCGTTTCCCGAGGGGTCGCCTCTCCCGGAGGTCGCTCCGCTCGGTCCCACAGCCCCTGTGTCGCCGTCCCGTACCCGTCCGGCGAACGATGCCCTTAAATGAACCGCTCCGGAAGACACCTGCAATGGCGACACTCTACGACGTGCCCGCGGAGGACCTCAACGAGGCGGTCGCCGAGCGCCTCGCCGAGGAGGACGACGTACAGGAACCCGACTGGTTCAAGTTCGCGAAGACCGGCGTCGGCCGCGAGCTCCCGCCCGAACAGGAGGACTTCTGGCAGCTGCGGGCCGCCAGCCTCCTCCGGAAGGTCGCCGTCGACGGCCCCACGGGCGTCGGCGCGCTCCGGACGGCCTACGGCGACTCCAAGCAGGGCTCGAACCGCTACGTCGTCCGCCCGGAACAGACCACCGACGCGAGCGGGAAGATCATCCGCGTCGCGCTCCAACAGCTCGAAGAGGCCGGCTACGTCCAGACCGCCGAGGGCGAGGGCCGCCGCATCACCCCGGAGGGCCAGAGCCTCCTCGACGACACCGCCGGCGAGGTCCTCGAGGACCTCGACCGCCCGGAACTCGAACGCTACGCCTAGGTTCTGCCGGCTGTTCTCTCGATTTCGCCGCACGGGTAGCCGAGCCGCCGCGCCGTCGGCTCCGAAATCGTTTTCCCGACGACTCGACAAGGGACGCCCATGAGCGGTGAACCGAACGACGAGGAGCTCGAGAAGCTCCGCCAGGAGAAGATGGAGCAGCTGCAGGAACAGGGCGGTCAGGGACAGGGCCAGGGCGTCGACGAGGAGGCCATGGAGGCCCAGCGCGAGCAGCGCGAGGCCCAGAAGAAGGCCATGCTTCGCAAGCACCTCACCGACGAGGCGCGCAAGCGGCTCAACACCGTCCAGATGTCCAAGCCCGAGTTCGGCGAGCAGGTCGAACAGCAGGTGCTCGCGCTGGCCCAGAGCGGCCGCATCCAGGGGAAGATCGACGACGACAAGATGAAACAGCTGCTCGAGAAGCTCCAGCCCGACAAGAAGAGCTTCGACATCCAGCGCCGGTAGATGCCGACGGTCGCCGCGCTCTTTTCCGCCGGCAAGGACTCGACGCTCGCCGCCCTCGTTCTGGAACCGTTCTACGTCGTGACCCTCTGTAGCTGCACGTTCGGCCTCGACGGGGGGCCGTCGGTCGCCGGGACCGCCCACGAGGCCGGCGAGCGAGCGGGGTTTCCGGTTGCGACCGTCGAGCTGGACGCGTCGGTCGCCCGCGAGGCCGTCGACCGGATGGTCGCCGACGGCTACCCCCGCGAGGGGATCCAGCTGGTCCACGAGCACGCCCTGGAGACGGTCGCGGGCCGCGAGGAAGTCGGCGGCCGGGCGTTCGACGCCGTGGCCGACGGCACCCGCCGCGACGACCGCGCGCCCGCAATCGAGCGGCCGTTCGCACAGAGCCTGGAGGACCGCCACGGCGTCGACTACCTGCGCCCGCTCGCCGGCTACGGCCGCGGGGCCATCGACGAGCTGGCCCGGCGGCTGCTGGAGGTGGAGACCGGCCCGAGCGAGCGGCTTCCGACCGGCGACTACGAGACCGAACTCCGGGCACTGATGGCCGACGAGTACGGCGAGGGGACGGTTTCCGACGTGTTCCCCGAGCACGTCCAGTCGCGGGTCCGGGGCCGTCGGGAGTGAGCGGCGTCCCTCGCGTGCGGACGGACCCAGCCGGATCGGGTTCGCGGGTCTCCCCTCGATCGACGGACTCGGTCGTCCCGGACGGAGCGGTTTCGGGGCGGCGCGGCAGCGCTCGCCCCACACGGACAGGTTCAAGCGACCCCTCGCCGAACCACGGTGTATGTACGAGGGACTCAAGGGGTTCACGGACTTCTACCCCGACCAGATGGCCCCGCGCCGGCAGGTCATCGACACGATCGAGGAGACGGCGCGGGCCTACGGCTTCCGCGAGACGGCGACGCCGGCGCTGGAACCGGCGGAGATGTGGACCGACAAGAGCGGCGAGGACATCGTCGACGAGCTCTACGACTTCGAGGACAAGGGCGGCCGCCACGTCACGCTGACGCCCGAACTCACGCCGACGGTCGCGCGGATGGTCGTCGCGAAACAGCAGGCGCTGTCGAAGCCGATCAAGTGGTTCTCGACGCGGCCGTTCTGGCGCTACGAGCAGGTCCAGCAGGGCCGCTTCCGCGAGCTCTACCAGACCAACGCCGACATCTTCGGGTCGAGCGAACCCGAGGCGGACGCCGAGGTGCTCGCCTTCGCCGCCGACTCGCTGACGAACCTCGGCCTCGACGGCTCGGAGTTCGAGTTCCGCGTCTCCCACCGCGATATTCTGGGGGAACTCCTGCGGTCGTTCGACGCCGACGTGGACACCACCGAGGCGATCCGCGCCGTCGACAAGCGCGCGAAGGTCGAGCGCGAGGAGTACCTCGGCCTCCTGTCGGACGCCGGCCTCTCCTACGACCAGGCCCGGGAGTTCGACGACCTGCTCGTCGCCGCCGACGACGACCTCTCCGCGCTCACCGAGTTCTCCGACAGCGACGAGCTGGCCGCGGCCGTCGAGAACCTCCAGAACGTGCTCGCGGCGGCCGAGGACCTCGGCGTCCGGGAGTACTGCGACGTGAGCCTGACGACCGCGCGGGGGCTGGACTACTACACCGGCGTCGTCTTCGAGTGTTTCGACGCCTCGGGGGAGGTCTCGCGGTCGATCTTCGGCGGCGGCCGCTACGACCACCTCATCGAGGAGTTCGGCGGCCAGCCCACGCCGGCGGTCGGCGTCGGGATCGGCGTGATGAACTCGACGCTCCCCCTGCTCCTCCAGACCCACGACGCCTGGCCGGGCGAGGGCATCTCGACCGACTACTACGTCCTGCAGGTCGGCGACGTGCGCCCGGTGGCCTCCCGGATCGCCCGCGAGTTGCGCGAGCGCGGCAACGTCGTCGAGACGGACGTGAGCGACCGGTCGTTCGGCGCGCAGATGAACTACGCCGACGCCATCGACGCCGAGACGGTCGTCATCGTCGGCGAGCGCGACCTGGAGAACGACGAGGTGACCGTCAAGGATATGGAGAGCGGCGACCAGACGAACGTCCCGGTCGCGGAGTTCCCGGGCGACAGCGAGCGGCCGACCTACGACGAGTTCGCCTAACGGTCGCTCGTCCGTCAGGACGACACGCTTTTGCCGCAGTCGGTCGGATTCGCCGATATGGGAGGCTTCCGTGACGCGGTGGCGGGCAACGTGACCGAGGTGTTCATGTTCCTCGGGATCGCCCTCCTCTTTCTCGGCGGCGAGATCGGCGTCGGTGCCGTCGCAGCCCTCGGCGTCGTGACTTTCCTCGCTGCGATTTTCCTCTCGGACCCCATCGAGGCGCTGCTCCGGTCCGGGGGGAGCGACGACGACGCGACGACCGACCCAGTGGACGAACTCCGCCAGCGGTACGCCCGCGGCGAGATCGACGAGGCGGAGTTCGAGCAGCGACTCGACCGCCTCCTCGAAACCGAGAACGTCGAGTCGGTCGGCGAACAGGACCGCGAGCGCGTGCGGGACGTGGAGTGATGCGCGCCTACCGCGTCGCCTACGACGGCCGGCCGTTCCACGGGTTCCAGCGCCAGCCCGACGTACCCACCGTCGAGGACGCCCTGTTCGACGCGCTCCAGGACCTGGGCGTGCTGGACGGCGGGGCGGACAAGCCGGCGGGGTACGCCGCGGCGGGGCGGACCGACGCCGGCGTCTCGGCGCGGGCCCAGACCGTCGCCTTCGCGGCGCCAGACTGGCTCTCCCCGCGGGCGCTCAACAGCGAACTCCCGGCCTCGATCCGGGCGTGGGCCGGCGCCGACGTGGATCCGGACTTTCACGCCACACACGACGCCGAGTCGCGCACCTATCGCTATCACCTGTACGCGCCTCCCGACGGTGACGAGGGGGCGGTCGACGGGAGTCGAATTCGGGAGGCGTTCGACCGGCTCGCCGGCGAACACGACTTCCACAACCTCACCCCGGACGAGGCGGGGACGGCCCGGGACCTGTCTGCGACGGTCGAACGCGACGGCGACTTCCTGGTCGCACGCCTCGAAGCGGACGGGTTCGCCCGACAGCTGGTCCGGCGGGTCGTCGGGCTCGCCGCCGAGGTCGGACGGGGCGAGTCCGAGGTGTCGAAGGTCGACCGTGTACTCGGCGAGGCGGTCGTGGACGGGCCGGCGGGCGTCGCCCCGGCGCCGCCGTACCCGCTCGTCCTCTGGGACGTGACCTATCCGGGCGTCGCGTTCTCGGTGGACGGGGACGCGGCCGCGAGCGCCCGCGAGGTGTTCGGCGACCGGTACGTTGAGTTCTCGGTCCGGGGACGGGTCGCCGGTGCGATCCGCGATTCACTCGGGTGAGGCGTCGAAGGGGGCGCTTTCGTGGGGCGGCGTTCCCCGAGCGCTCCCGGCGTGCCGGCGAGTGACACGAGTGATTGATATGGCGGCCGTCCCCTACTTTCCCTATGGAGTGGAAAACCGACTGGGGACTCCGCGGGCGGATGTTCTTCACGATGTTCCTGCTCGCGGCGCTGTACATCGCCTTCCTCGGCGTGTTGCTGTGGACGAACCAGTCGTTCGTGCTCATCGTCGGCTTCATGAGCGTCTTCCTGATCGCACAGTTCTTCTTCAGCGACAAGCTGGCGCTGCGGAGCATGGGCGCCCGCGAGGTCTCCGAGGAAGAGTACCCCGAACTACACCGGATGGTCGGTCGCCTCTCCCAGCAGGCCGACCTGCCGAAACCGACCGTGGCCGTCGCGGACACGCGCACGCCCAACGCCTTCGCGACCGGGCGCTCGCAGAAGTCGGCGACCGTCGCCGTGACCACGGGGCTCCTGGAGACGCTCGACCAGGAGGAACTGGAGGGCGTGATGGCCCACGAGCTCGCGCACGTCAAGAACCGCGACGTGGCGGTGATGACCATCGCGTCGTTCCTGGCGACCATCGCGATGTTCATCCTCCGGTGGGGGTTCCTGTTCGGCGGCGGCGGCCGCAACCGCCAGGGCGGCGGCGGGGGGATCATCGTCGCCGTCGTCGCCTCGCTGGTGGTCTGGATCGTCTCGTTCCTGCTCATCCGCGCGCTCTCGCGGTACCGCGAGTACGCGGCCGACCGCGGCGGCGCCGCCATCACCGGCAAACCCGCGGCGCTGGCCTCCGCGCTGATGACCATCGACAGCCGCATGGACCGCGTGCCGAAGGAGGACCTGCGCGAGCAGTCCGAGATGAACGCCTTCTTCATCGTCCCCATCGACTCGGGCGTCATCGCGAACCTCTTCCGCACGCACCCGACCACCGAGCGCCGCGTCGAGCGCCTGCAGGACCTGGCCGGCGAGATGGAGAGCGCCTGAACGGTCCTCGCCCGTCGGCCCGCCGTCGGGTTCGTCGGAGCCTCGCTCTCGCGGGACCGTCGCCCGTTCGACCGAAGACTGATTAGTCGGCGAGAGTGAATGTCTCGTATGGAGTGGCAGACCGACAGCCGCCTGACCCGCCGGATGGTCCTCGCCCTGGGGCTGGCCCTCCTCGGCTACGCCGCGCTGCTCGGGCCGGTGGTCTGGCTCCTCCCGCCCCCCGGCGCGCTCGTCGTCTGCGGCGTCCTCCTGGCGGTCCTCGGGGGGCTCGTACTGGAGGCCGACCGGCTGGCCTACCTCGCGACGAAGGCCGTCGCCATCGACCGCGAGGACCACCCCGGACTGTTCGACGCCGTCGAGCGGCTCTCCCGGCAGGCCGACGTACCGCGACCGGCCGTCGCCGTGATCCCCAGCGACGAGCCGAACGCGATGTCCGCCGGCACGGGGAACCGTACCGTCGTCTGCGTGACGCTCGGGCTGCTGAAGGAGCTCGACGACGAGCAACTGGAAGCCGTCCTCGCGCACGAACTCGCCCACGTGAAGAACGGCGACTCGTCGGTGCTGACCGTGGCGGGGTTCCCCGCGACGGTCGCGCTGGCGATGCTCTCGACGGCCCTGGAGGGGATGAACGGCTGGGCCCTCGTGCTGGGTTACTTCGGCGTCGCGGTGTTCCTGGCGCTGCTGAGCCTCCCGCTGTTGCTGGTGAGCCTGCCGGGGACGCTCGTCCTCTCGCGGTACCGGGAGTACGCCGCCGACCGCGGCGCCGTGGCGATCACGGGCAAGCCGGTCGCGCTCGCCGAGGCACTCGCCGAGCTACACGGACTGCCGGAGCCGCCCGAGGAGGACATGCGCTCGATGGCCGGGTTCAACGCATTCTGCATCGTACCCTCGCCCTCGCTCGGGCTGCCCGGGACGCATCCGCCGACGCACAAGCGGATCCGGAAACTCCGGGAACTGGCGGCCGAGATGGAAGGGGCGGCGTAGGGGGAGAGACGGGCCGGTTCCACAGCCGTTAGGACCGCCGAGTCTAACACCCGATACCGACATGAGCGAACTCGACTTGCACCGGCTCGGACTGGGCACCTGGCAGAACACCGACCCCGAGCAGTGCGCCGAGAGCGTGAAGACCGCGCTGGAACTCGGGTACCGGAACATCGACACGGCACAGGCCTACGAGAACGAGGAGGCGGTCGGCCACGGGATCGCCGAGGCCGACGTACCGCGCGAGGAGGTCTTCCTCGCCACGAAGGTCGACACGGCCAACCTCGCGCACGACGACGTGCTCGCCACCGCCGAGGAGAGTCTGGAGCGGCTTGGCGTCGACTACCTCGACCTGCTGTACGTCCACTGGCCGACCGAGGCCTACGACCCCGAGGGGACGCTGTCGGCGTTCCAGCAACTGTACGACGAGGGCGCGATTCGCCATATCGGCGTCTCGAACTTCGAACCCCGCCATCTCGACGAGGCCCGCGAGGTGCTCGACGCCCCGGTCTTCGCCAACCAGGTGGAGATGCACCCGTACCTCCAGCAGGCGGAACTGCGGGAGTACGCGCGCGAGCACGGCCACACCGTCGTCGCCTACTCGCCGCTGGCGCGGACGGAGATGCTGGACGACCCCGTGTTGCAGGACATCGCGGAGAAACACGACGCGACCGTCCCGCAGGTGACGCTGGCGTGGTTCCTGTCGCTGGACAACGTCGCGGCGATCCCGAAGGCCACGGGGGCCGAGCACATCCGCGACAACTGGGGCGCCTACGACGTCGATCTGGACGACGAGGACCTGGACCGGATCGCCGATCTGGACCGGGGCCACCGGGAGATCGACTTCGAGGGCGCGCCCTGGGACGAGTAAGGCAGTCGCGCTCGACGAGCCGGCAGGGCGACCGTCGAGCCGGCGGCAGCGAGCGACCACCGGAGGGAAGCGACTTTTAGGCGCTCGGCCGAATACACGGGCATGGGACTGCTGGACGGCCTGAAGTCCGCGCTGGGGATGAAGGCGGAGGCCGACGCGACCCGGGACGCCGACCCGGAGGACCTGTTCGGGATGAGCACGGCCTACCTGACGATGGAGGCCGACCTGGGGTTCGCGCCGGCGGGCGCGGCCGCCCTCTGTTTCGCCGAGGTCGACAGCACGGACTTCGAGGACGCCGTCGAGAACGTCGAGGCCATCCTCGAGGCCGGCGAGGTCGAGACCGGCACCGAAGCCAGGTTCACTACCGACGACCACGGCTACGAGTGGGTCGTGCTGGCGGACGACGACCCCGAGGACCTGGTGACGAGCATCCACTTCGCCGCCGACGAGTTCATCGAACGGGGCTACGGCTCGCGGCTGCTCGCGGCCGTCTTCGCCTTCGAGAAGGGCGACCGGGTGGCCTACTGGGTCTACTCGTTCCGGCGGGGGAAGTACTACCCCTTCGCGCCGGAGGGCGACCACGACCGGCACAACCAGACGGAGATCAAGCTCCAGAGCGTCCTCGACGGCGAGCTGGCCGTCGAACCGGACAAGGACTACTGGTACCCGCTCTGGCCCGACCGGCCCGGGAACCACCCCTGGGAATGAGCCGGTCCGTCGCCCCGGCGCCGCCTCGCCGCGGCGACAGCCTTACGTTCGCGACGTTTGACACATAGTCCGTGTCCCCGACCGACTCCGCCCGCCCCGAGGAAGGACAGGACACCACGGGAGGGATAGTTCGATCCCCGCGTCTGCGTGCGGTCGCGGCCGCGGTCGCCGTGCTGACGGTGAGCTGGCGGGCCGGGACGACGGCCGTGTTCGCGACCGGGGGGCTCGTCCTCGCGTTCGCCGTCGCCGTCCTCGTTCGGCCCGGGGTCCGCGAACGCTGGGCGTTCAACGTCAGTCTCGCGGTCGCGTTCGCGGCGTTCGGCGTCGCCTACGCCGCGACGATCCCGGGGATCGCCGGGCTGACGACCGGTGGGTTCGTCGTCGTTCTCGCGGCTCTGATGGTCGGTAACCATCTCGGGGTGGTCCCCTGGTCGGACCACCCCCGACGGATTTAACCCGCCGGCCCGTCCCTCGGGGAACGTGAATCGCCACCGATGACAGACAGCCGGGACCCCGCCGTCTACGACCACGTCCGGGTGCCCGACGATAGCGGCGCGTCCGTGTCCGACGGCGGTGACACCGCGCTCTCGCCGGGGACCTACCGGGTCGTCGGCGTCGGCGAGGGGACGGTCACGCTCCTGCGAGTCGGCGATGCCGACGGCTACCGGGTCAACACCGGCGAGGTCGCGACCGTCGCCCGCGAGACCGTCGAGGGGTTCGACCCCGCCGACAACCCCGACGGCAACCGGCCCCTGGGTGAAAAGGCGCGCCGGTTCGCCGGGAGCGTGGTCTGGAACCTGCGGGCGTTCGTCGCCGGACTGGTGGCCCGCCCGGCGCTGGCCGCCGTCGCGCTGGCGCTGGTCGTCGTCGGCCACCAGGGGCATCGCGTCCTCTCGGTCCCCGAGTCGTGGCTCACCGCCGTCTACTTCCTCGGCGTCTTCGCCGTCGTCTACCTCGGCGCCCGGGGCTGACCGCGACGATCCCCACACCGCGACCGCCCGTTGACGTATCAACCTTCGGAACGGTTCGATCCGAGCGCCGAGCGGGCTCGGGATTTCACTTTCACTTTGGTGTTAACGAGGGTTTATATGAGGGGCGGCGCAACCGCTGGGTATGGCGACAGAAGACCTCGAAGAACTGCCGGGCGTGGGTCCGGCGACGGCCGAGAAGCTGCGGGAGAACGGGTTCGACGGCTACCAGGGCATCGCGGTCGCCTCGCCGGGCGAGCTGTCGAACACGGCGGACATCGGGGAGTCCAGCGCGGCGGACATCATCGAGGCCGCGCGGGAGGCCGCCGACATCGGCGGCTTCGAGACGGGCGCGGCCGTCCTCGAACGGCGCGAGCAGATCGGCAAGCTCACCTGGGGCGTCGACGAGGTCGACGACCTGCTGGGCGGGGGCATCGAGACCCAGTCGATCTCCGAGGTGTACGGCGAGTTCGGCGCCGGCAAGTCCCAGGTCACCCACCAGCTGTCCGTCAACGTCCAGCTCCCCCGCGAGCACGGCGGCCTGGAGGGGTCGGCGATGTTCATCGACAGCGAGGACACGTTCCGCCCCGAGCGCATCGAGCAGATGGTCAAGGGCCACGACGACGAAGTCCTCGAGGACGCGATGGTCCTGCACGACATCGTCGAGGAGGCCGAGGACGCCGACGCGAGCGACGAGGCGCTGCTGGACGACCTCGTCGAGGCGATGCTCGACAACATCCACGTCGCGAAGGCGTTCAACTCCAACCACCAGATCCTGCTGGCAGAGCAGGCCCAGGAACTCGCCAGCGAGACCCAGGACGACGAGTTCCCCATCCGCCTGCTCTGCGTCGACTCGCTGACCGCTCACTTCCGCGCCGAGTACGTCGGCCGCGGCGAGCTCGCCGAGCGCCAGCAGAAGCTCAACAAACACCTCCACGACCTGATGCGCGTCGGCGACCTCCACAACACCGCCGTCGTCGTCACCAACCAGGTCGCCTCCAACCCCGACTCCTTTTTCGGTGACCCGACCCAGCCCATCGGCGGGAACATCCTCGGTCACACCTCCACGTTCCGCATCTACCTCCGCAAGTCCAAGGGCGACAAGCGCATCGTCAAGCTCGTCGACGCCCCGAACCTCCCCGACGGCGAGGCCGTCATGCGCGTCGAGGAGGACGGCCTGATGAACGAGTGACGGGGCCGGCCGCCTGAACGGCCGACTCCACCCGATCCGAGCGCTCTCCGAGATTCATCCGTGAGAATCGGTCGGGCCCGTTATACCCGTCGCGCACCTGGAATCTGATAGTGACTCCCGAGCGCGACGACGGCAGCGGGGCGGCGGCGAGCGGGGAGCGACCGCTCATCGCGGCGGCGTTCGACGCGCTCCCGGCACAGGTCGCCGTCGTCGACTCGGAGGGCGTGATCCGGACCACCAACCGCGCCTGGCGGGAGTTCGGCGCGGCGAACGACCTCGGCGGCGGGGTCGACATGGTCGGCGAAAACTACCTCTCGGTCTGCGACGCCTCGGACGACGAGACGGCGACCGAGGCCGCCGCGGGCATCCGGTCGGTCATCGACGGCGAGCGCTCGTCGTTCTCGCTGGAGTACCCCTGTCACTCGCCCGACGAGCGTCGCTGGTTCCTGATGCGGGCGATCGCCCTCCCGGAGTACGACGACCCTCACGCGCTGGTCATGCACGTCGACATTACCGACCGCAAGGAGGCCGAGCTCCGCGTCGAGGCCAACAACGAGACGCTGTCGACGGTCGCGAACGTCCTCAGCCACGACCTGCGCAACCCGCTGAACGTCGCGATGGCCCGCGCGGAGCTCCTCGGGGAGACGCCCGGCGACGCGGACGCCGTCGCCGAACACGCGGCGTCGATCGGCGGGTCGCTCGAACGGATGAACGACATCGTCGACGACGCGCTCGTCCTCGCACGCGGGTCCGACGCCGCCGACACCGAACACGTCGACCTCGGGACGGTGGCCCGGGCGGCGTGGACGAACGTCGAGACCGGCTCCGCGACGCTCGACGTGCTCGACGAGGTCGCGCTGGTCGCCGACGCCAGCCTCCTCGCCCAGCTGTTCGAGAACCTCTTTCGCAACGCCGTGGAACACGCGGGCGACGGCCGGATCAGCGTCGGCGCCACGCTCGACGGGTTCTTCGTCGCCGACGACGGGCCCGGCGTCGCGCCGGCCGACCGCGAGCAGGTCTTCGACGCCGGCTACTCCACGAACGGGGCCGGCGGCAACACCGGGATGGGGCTGGCGATCGTCCGGAAGATCGCCGACGTCCACGGCTGGAGCGTCCGGCTGACCGACGCGCAGACGCCGACCGACGGCGCCACGCGGGGCGCCCGCTTCGAGGTCGCGGGCGTCGAACTCGACCGGTAGGCGCAACGCACTTGCCGGTCGCTTCCGAAGGCCGGGTATGGCGTTCACGCTCTACCAGCTCGACGGGTGTCCGTACTGCGAGAAGGTCGCCGACCGGATGGACGAACTGGACCTGGACTACGAGACGGTGTGGGTCGAGGCGCTCCACTCCGAGCGCAACGAGGTCAAGGAGGTCTCCGGCCAGCGGGGCGTCCCCGTCCTCGTCGACGACGGCCGCGGCGTCACGATGGCCGAATCCGAGAAGATCGTCGAGTACCTGAACAAGAGCTACGCGTAGCTTCTCACGTTCTGTCCCGGTAGACGATCCAGGCCCCCAGCGTCGCGAAGATCGTCGGGTAGGCGAACCCGTAGACGACGGTCAGGTACCGGTCGGGGAGGATCGTCACCTCGCCCGTCAGCGGGCTGATCAGCACCGCCGTGAACAGCACCGAGCCGACGAGCAGGACGACGACGTAGCCGGCCGCGATGGCCAGGCCGAACCGGGCCACCTCCGCGAACGACTCCGTGCTCGTCTCCGCCCAGTGGCTGTCGGCGAACTCGTAGCCGGCGCCGACCAGCGCGACCGGCGCGAGCAGGTAGTAGACGACCGCCGGCACGTCCGTCTCGCCCTGCCGGGCGATGAGGTTGAGGTGGCCGATCTCGGCAGTCTGGCCGCTCAGGATCCCGCCGACGTGGGCGACCGGCGCCGCGTGGCCGGTCCCGAACGTGAACAGGCCGCGCAGGAGCCGACCGATCCCCGGCAGCGAGGCGACCGGCTGGGCCACCGGGACGAGCAGCTGGGGGACCGCGCCGGTCGTCGCGGGGATGTTGTGGGCGTTGAAGACGACGATGCCGAGCAGCGCGAACCGCCGCTGGAGCGACCCGGTGCCGAAGCCGCCGACGGCGGCGGCCCCGGCCGTCAGCACGAAGACCGCGAGGAAGGCGCCGGGCGCCCGCGCCATCCCCGCCCGCCACGGGAACGCGACGAACGCCTCCTCCAGGACGACCTCGGTGCCGAGGACCGACACCGTCCGGTCGCCGGACGCCTCCTCGCCCCCCGGGTCGTCCGCGTGTTCTGAACTCACACCCGTCCAAGCGCGCAGCAGTTCAAAAAGGCTTCCGCCCGCTTCGATCGAATCGATAACCGGCGGCCGCCCGGGTCGCTACTCGTCGCCCTCGAAGTCGAGCGCGGCCGAGTTGATGCAGTAGCGCTTGCCGGTCGGGTCGGGGCCGTCGTCGAAGACGTGACCGAGGTGGCCGCCGCAGGTCGCACAGACGACCTCGGTCCGGCGCATCCCGTGGCTGGTGTCCAGTTTCGTCTCGACGTTGCCCTCCTCGACCACGTCGAAGAAGCTCGGCCAGCCGTGCCCGGAGTCGAACTGCTGGTCCGTCGAGAACAGCTCCGTCCCGCAGCCGGCGCAGGTGAACTCCCCCTCCTCGTCGACGTCGAGGTACTCGCCGCTGAACTTCGGTTCCGTCCCCCGCTCGCGCAGGATCTTGTACTCCTCCTCGGTCAGCCGCTCGCGCCACTCCTCGTCCGAGTCCGGCAGCGCGTCCTCGTGTTCTGACATACCCCCGAGTAGCCGCTCCAGGCGTTTATACCGACCGCTCGCGAACTCGGCGAACACCCAGTGAGGACAGTAGCTGTTGCGGTGAGCGGTCGCGGTGCGGATGGCGCGCGCTGGAGCGCGCGTTCATGTGCGCGACCGTAGCCGCGCGAGGTCTTCGTGAACTGTGTGAACGAAGGCTCGTCGGAGCGTGCTCCGACGGTGGATGAGCATCGCAGCTTGCGAGCAGCGAGGGACCGGAGGTCCCTCGGGCCATGCGGGCGACGCTCGGGTCGCCCGCAGACAGCGCAATCGGCTGGGGAGGCTCGTGGCCGTCTGCGGTGCTGTGCGGGGCGGTCGCGGTGCTGTCCCTGGTGGACTGAAAGGGCGAGGCCCGCTCGCGTCCACGTCAGTCGTCTGAGCGACCCCTACCCGAAGCGGCCGCAGGCCGCGAGGGTATGTCGCTCAGCGACCGCGAGCGGGCCGAGGGCTTTCATCACCTGCTATCCTCTGCGGTACTGACTCCAGGCGAGCGAGCGCTGTCACCGCTCACCGTCGAGTGCGGTCGCTCTCGAAGAGCTCCCTTCCACACCAACCCACCCAGAAACGACCGAGACACCCACGCGGAGAACAGACCGTCGGAGACCGCCCCGGCAATTCTTGGGGGTTCGTCGCGTAGAGCCAGCTAATGTCGGACTCGCCGCTCAAACAGCGGTTCGTGCTCGACACGTCGGTGTTCATCACCGAGGAGATCCGCGACGGCGACCAGGACCTCGAAGCGGCGTGTCTCGAACTGCTCGACCTCGTCGCCGACGCGAAGCTGACGCTCAACATCTCCTGTTACATGCCGCCGACGATCGACGAGGAGCTGACCCAGATGCTGCGCGACCGCGACGTGGACGAGGAGGTGTTCGCCAGGCTGGACACCTGGGTCATCACGAAGGCGCCGGCCCGCTACGAGGTGCAGGTGCCGGCCCACATCGTCTACCAGTTCGTCGACGAGATGTCCGACCGGGTGAACCGCGGCCTGCGGGTCGCCGAGAAGGCCGTCCGCGAGGCCGAGCAGTCCTCGACCGACCCCGTCGACGACCACGACCACATGACCGAGGTGGACCGGGTCATCTCGGACCTGCGCGACGAGTACCGCCGGGCGTTGCGCCAGGGTGTGCTCGACTCCCGCGAGGACTTCGACCTGCTCATCCTCGCCCGCGAACTGGAGGCCGGCGTGGTGACGGAGGACCAGGGCATCGTCGGCTGGGCCGACGACTTCGGCCTGCGGTACCTGCAGGGGCGGAACTTCCCCGCGCTGCTGCGGGAGTACCTCGTCGCCAGCGGCCACGAGGACTACGTGGAGTCGTAGCCCCACGCAGGTTCCGGTGACACGGCTTTCCGTCCGGAGGAGCTACCCGTCGGCCAGGATGTTCGACAAGGATGTCTCCCCCGACGTGACGGTGTATGGCCCCGGCGACCCGGAGCTCGCGGTCGTCTGCAACGTCCACGGCGACGAGCCGACGGGTGCCCGGGCCGTCCACCGCGTCCTCGCGTCGGGCCCCGAGTTCGAGCGGGCGGTGAAGTTCGTCGTCGCGAACCCCCCGGCGTCGGCCGCGCACCGCCGCGGCCTCGACGCGGACCTGAACCGGGTGTTCCCCGGGGACCCCGAGGCCGACGAGCGCGAGCGGCGGCTGGCCGCCCAGCTCACCGAGGAGACGGCCGACTGTGACACCGTCGCCATCCACACCACCCACGCGACGCCGGAGCCGGTCGCGTTCGTCGCCGAGGGCGACCGGCGCGCGGTCGAGATCGCCGCGGAACTGCCGGTCGGGCCGGTCGTCAACGAGACGCCCGTCACCGACTCGGCGTTCGCGTCGACCGGCGGGGTCGTCTCCGTCGAGGCGGGACGGGTCGAACAGCCGAACGCCGTCGCGAAGGCCGAGATGCTGATCCGGACGTTCCTCCACGCGGAGGGGGCGCTGCCGGCGGCGCCGCCGATGCACGAACCCGACGCCGAGTACTTCGAGATATACGACAGGGTCGAGAAGCCGCCCGGCGACGAGTCCTACGAACTGCTGGCGCGAAACTTCGAGCCGGTCGCGCCGGGCGAGGCCTACGCGAAGTCGGCCGAGGGGCTCCTGACCGCCGAGGAGTCGTTCGTCCCGGTCCTGCTGTCCCAGTCGGGGTACGACGACATCTTCGGCTACCGCGGGCGAGCGGTCGGCGGGACCGTCGACGACGCCCTGGACGCGTGGGTCGAGGGCGGGGCGTGACCGCGCCGACACCCGTCGCTCAGTTCCGCGAGACGACGTACAGCGCGGCGACGCCGCCGGCCAGGACCGCGAACACGTAGCTGGCCAGCCGGTAGACGATGCCGATGGAGAGACCGGTCGCGAAGGAGAAGCCCCCGAGCGTCCCGAGCAGGCCGGCCAGCGCCGCCTCGACGCCGGCGAGGCCGCCGGGCGAGGGGGTCAGCCCGGCGAGCGTGCTCGCGGGGACGATGAAGAACACGAGGAAGATGGAGATCGACTCCCCGAGCGCGCGGACGGCGGCGTACAGCGGCAGGGCGAAAAAGAGCCAGCCGACGAACGAGTAGACGAGCGCGTGGGCCAGCGCCGGTCGGTCGGCGGCGATGCGCTCGAAGGCGGTGTTCAGTTCGCGCAGCCGCTCGCGAAGCCCCTCGACGCTGACAAAGCGGGTCCGCCGGGCGACCGGCGCGACGGCGCGCAGGAGGAGGTTCCCGAGCCGGCGCCGCGAGCGCCACCCGACGACGGCGGCGACGGGGACGCCGACCGCGAAGACGACGAGGATGCCCGCGACGCCGCGGATCTGGTCCGACAGGGTCGTCCGCACGACGAGGACCACGGTCCCGATCGCGGCGAAGGTGAAAAAGGGCAGGAGGTTCAGGAGGTCGGCGGTCACGACCGAGGCCAGCGAGTCCTCGTAGGACGCCTCGGTGTCCCTGGAGAGCACGTAGGCGATAAAGGGTTCGCCGCCGGCCTGGCCCAGCGGCGTGACGTAGTTGGCGAACGTCGCCGCGTAGTAGGTGACCACGAGTTTTCGAAAGGGGACGCGGTAGCCGACCACCCGGAGGACGACCTGCCAGGCCTTCGCCCAGGCGACGAGCCCGACCGCCGTCGAGAGACAGCCCGCGGCCAGCCACGCCGGGTCGGCCCGGGAGAGTTCCCGCTGGATCTTCTCGATCCCGATCCCGTAGGCGATCAGCCCGAGCGCGACGAAGGCGATGACGAACCCGCCGACGATCTTGATAGCCGTCTGCCGGTCGACGAAGTCGAACAGGTCACGGCTGGACTCGCTCACGGTTACTCGATGTATCCCAGGTCCGACAGTCGGTCTTTGGCCTCTTCGCCCATGTCGTCGAGCACGTCCTCGTCGGTCACGTCAGCCCACTCGCCGTCCATCTCCGACTCGAACGTCACGAGCGCCTCCTCGGTTGCGGCGATGACCTCGTCGTCGGTGTCGGCCACGTCGTCCAGTTCGTCGGGGTCGGTGTCCAGCCGGTAGGCCTCGTCGGGGATGCGCTCGTTGCGGATGTACTTCCCGTCGGGCCGGCGGGCCGCGCGCATCCGCGAGTAGAACCGGGAATCGGTATCGAGTTCGATCCCGGCCGCGCTGGCCTTGCTCTCCAGCTGGTTCAGCTCGACGACCGGCCGGTGGTAGTCGACGAACGCGTAGCCGTCCAGCTCGCCCGCGTCGTGGGCGGAAAAGCGCGAGTCGGCCCCGCGGGGCGCGTCGACGCTGGCGAACTCGCGGTAGTCGGCGTCGAGCAGCGACCGGGCGCGGTCGAACGGCTCGCCACCCGTGTCGGCGTCGACCCCCGCGTGGTCCAGCACGGTGTGATAGAGGTCCTGCAACTCGACCTGGGTCTCGGTGTCGCGCTCGGCGTCGAGTTCGGGGTGTTTGACCAGCAGCGGGACGTTGACCAGCGGGTCGTAGATGCCGAACTCGTGGCCGTAGAGGCCGTGCTCGCCGAACAGTTCGCCGTGGTCGGCACAGACCACGACGAGGGTGTCCTCCCAGCGGTCGGTCTCTTTCAGCCAGTCGAACAGCCGGCCGAGGTGGTGGTCGATGTGGGCGATCTCGGCGTCGTAGAGGCCCTTGATATCCGCCCACTCGTCGTCGTCGATGTCCCGCGCACCGGAGTTGTACTCCTTGGAGTTCTGGCAGACCTCGGTCGAGTCGACGCCGGGGGCGAACTCCTCGGCGAACGCCTCGGGCGGGTGGTAGGGGAGGTGGGCGTCCATCAGGTTGATAAAGGAGAACCACTCGTCGCCGGACTCCTCGCTCTCCTCGACGAAGGTCTGGACGCGGTCGACGATCTCGGGGGTCTTGGTGTCGCCGCCGCCGCTCTCGGCGAAGTACTCGTGGGCGGTGTTGCCGAGTTCGACGAGCCGGTCGGCGACGCTCCGCAGGGTGTCGTTGTCGTTCATCGTCTTCCAGATCTTCGAGAGCGGGCCCGACAGCAGGTCGCCGGGCATGACCTGGAAGAAGTTGTCCTGGTCGTCGAAGCCGTCGGCGAGGTTGGTGTAGGGGGTGATCCAGGCGTTCGAGGAGTAGCAGGCGGTGGCGTAGCCCGCCGCCGACAGCGACTCGGCGAGCGTGGTGGCGCCCTCCAGGTAGGGGTTCTCCTGGGTGGCGCCGTGCTGGGTGGGGTAGAGCCCGGTGAACAGCGAGGCGTGGACGGGCAGGGTCCAGGGCGCCGGGGCGACGGCCTCCTCGAAGACGACGGCGTCGTCGGCGAAGTCCTCCAGGTTCGGCGTCGTCGGCCGGTCGTAGCCGTACACCGAGAGGTGGCTCTGCCGGACCGTGTCCATGACGACGAACAGGACGTTCCCCGGACCGTCTGTCTCGCTCATGGGTGGGTGAGCGCGACGCACGGAATTAAACTCCGTGGTCCGCCGGTCGCCCGCTGGTCGGCCGGCCGCGGGCCGCCGGTCCGGCGCCGACTCCGGGAAGTATTTGCCGGCGGTGGCCCTCGTCGCCGACCATGCAACGGCTGGCGGCGCGCGGGGAGCCGACGACGGCGGTCCGCCGGGGGGCCGACCGATGAGCGAACGGCCCACCGGAGCGACCGAGGAGACCACGGGGATCCCGTCGGGCACCTGCGCCTACGTCGGGATCGTGGCGCTGTACGCGGCCACGATCGTCCTCGGGCTCGCGCTGACCGACGAGGTCGCCGCGATGGGGCTGGCCATGTTCGAGGACCCCGGGAACGTGGGGAACGTGGGCGTCTTCGCGGCGATACTGCTGGTCGCCACCGCGGGGATGGTCGCCGCCTTCCGCTACGGCTACGGCGAGGCGCTCGTCCGCGCCTTCCTGCTGGGGTCGGCGAGCACGCTCACCGCCGTCGCGTTCGTCGCGCTGACCGGCGTCGGCGAGATCGCCGCGAGCGGGAGCCTCGCGATGGGACTGCCGACCAGTCCCGCCTCGATCGCGGTCGCCGCGGTCACGTTCGCGGTCCTCTGGACCTATCCCGAGTGGTACGTCAACGACATCGCGGCCGTCGTGTTCGGCGCCGCGGCCATCCCGATGCTCGGCCTCGGCTTCGGGCCGCTCCCGGTCGTCGTCCTGCTGGTCGCGTGGGCCGGCTACGACGCCTACGCCGTCTACGTCTCCGGCCACATGCAGGAACTCGCCGCCGGCCTCGGCGACCTGAAGGCCCCCATCGTCTTCGTCGTCCCCCACTCCCGCTCGTTCTCGATGCGCGACCCCGAGTTCGACCTGATGGGCGACGAGAGTTCAGCGGACGGCGGGCCCGACACGGCCGACGGCGACCAGCCGCCCGAAGGTGCCGCGTCACCGGCTCGCTCGGAGGTCGCCCTGCTGGGACTGGGCGACGCGATCATCCCGGGGATGCTCGCCGTGAGCGCGGGCCGCTTTCTCGACGCTCCCACCGTCGTCCCGGCGCTCAACGCCAACGCGCCCGCCCTCGGGGCGCTGGTCGGCGGCCTGGTCGGGATGGGCGGGCTCCTCTATCTCGTCCACCGCGTCGAGGGCGCCCACGCCGGCCTCCCGCCGCTGAACGCCGGCGTGCTGGGCGGCTATCTCGTCGGCGCCGTCGCCGCCGGCGTCCCGGTCACGGCCGCGCTGGGGCTGTAGGCGCTCGATTTCTGCCGTGTGCGACCGGCAGCGTCGCGACTCCGGGCGGTGAAAAAACCCGAGAAGGTGAACCGAGGGGACGACCTCAGAACGGCGCTTCGGGGCCTTCGTCGTCGTCGCCGCCGATGTCGCCGCCGCGGGAGTCGCCGGGCATCGAGGGGCCGGTGTCGGCGCCCATCATGCCTTCCTCGCCGCCCATGCCGCCGCCGGTGCGGGCGTTGACCGTCTCGATCTCGGGGATCTCCTTGGTCATGCGCGTCTTGATCGCCTGGATCGTCATCGGGGAGATGCCACACCCCGAGCAGGCGCCGCCCAGCTGGATGGTGACGGAGCCGTTCTCGCGGTCGATCTCCTCGATGGCCGCCGACCCGCCGTGCATCTGGATCTGCGGGAAGTTCCGCCGCAGGAAGTTCGAGATGCGCTCGCGCAGGTCGTCGCCGTCCTCGGTCTCTGTGCTCATAGTACCTCGACGTTGGCGACGACGGGGCTTAGACCTTTGGACTCACGGGTTCGCCGCGGGGCCGATCGTCGGGTGCGGCCGCGGTCCGTCCCGCCTCAGTCCATCCAGTCGGGGTTCGCCCGCGGCGGCGCGAACACGTCGATGCCGTCCAGCGGCTCGTCGCCGGTCGCCTCGACGCTGTGGGGTTCCTCGCTCGCGAGGTGGTAGGAGTCGCCGGAGCTGACCGGGAACTCCTCGCCGTCGACGACGAACACGCCCGACCCGCTCGTGATGTACCCAACCTGCTCGTGTTCGTGGCTGTGTTCCGGGACGACTGCCCCCGGCTCGATGTGGACGTGTTGCATGCTCATCCGCTCGCCGACCGCGAGCTGTGTGAGGTGGACGCCGTCGGTGACTTCGACCGTCTCGTTCGCCGAGTGTGCTTCGACCTGCATGGATCGCCTGTGGGCGTGCCCGCACCTAAGCGTGGGTGTTGCTCGATGGAATCGTCGGATAGCGGTGGGAGTTGGTCGGGTGTCTCTGGTCGAACCAGTTTGAAAGACTGTCGCGAGGCAGCGACCGCACTCGACTCGACCGCAAGAAACAGCAGGCGGTGAAAGCCCTCGACGCGCTCGCTAGCTGGAGTCAGTACCGCAAGAAACAGCAGGCGGTGAAAGCCCTCGGCGCGCTCGCGGTCGCTGAGCGACATACCCTCGCTGCGCTCGGGTAGGGGTCGCTCAGGCGACCAGGCAAGCGCGAGCGCGCCTCGCCCTTTCAGTCCGCCAGGGACCGCAACTGCACAGCACGACACTGCGACCGCACCCGCCCCCCACAGCACCGCAGACGGCCACGAGCCTCCCCAGCCGATTCGCGACACGCGAGTCGCGAATCCACCGTCAGAGCAAGCGCTGACGAGCCTTCGTTCACACGTTCACGAAGACCTCGCGCGATTCCGTCGCGGCACGGAGGCCGCCAACGTCAGAGCAAGCTCTGACGGCCCATCGGAATCGCAAGCGATTCCGAGACGACAGCACGCGCCGACCGCACCGCAACCGCTCACTGCAACAGCCCTGGCCTGCAGGCAGCATCCGGCGCGGAGCGCCGGTTCACCGGACGCGAGGGAGCGAAGCGACCGAGTCGTCCGGCCTTTTTCCCCAAGTTTTTGCGGCGGAGGATTCCCGCAGCGCGCCTCCGGCGCGCGAGGAACTCTCCGCCGCAAAAAGTGGGTTCAGAAAAATTGGAACAGGTCGTCGCGTTCCTGTTCGTGGAGGTGGTGGCGGACGGCCTCGGTCATGGGTTCGATGGAGCCGCGTTTCGCGGAGATGGGGGCGATGGTGTTCTGCCACTGCTTCCAGGGGGGGTAGAGGCCGAGGCGGTCGCAGAGCTCGTTCAGCCGCTCGTCGCGGTCGTCGACCTTGTCCATCTTGTTGACGGCGACGACGACGGGGATGTCCACGTCGCGGAGGAAGTGGAACATCTCCACGTCGTAGGGCACCTCGTCGGGGCCGGAGTGGCGGTCGATGATGTCGACGGCGGCCTTGCCGTCGACGACGAGGACGGCGGCCAGGATCTTGTCGGCGTTCGATTCGATGTAGCGGACGATGTCGGTCTTGGTCTGCTCGCGCACGTCCTCGGGGACGCCCTCCATGAAGCCGAAGCCGGGCAGGTCGGTGAGTACGAAGTCCGGGCCGGCCCAGTCGAAGTGGTTGGGCGAGCGGGTGACGCCCGGGCGCTGGCCGGTGTCGAAGGTGTGGCCGGTGAGCTCGCGCATGAGCGTCGACTTGCCGACGTTGGACCGGCCGACGAGGACGACCTCGGCGTCCCGGTCCGGGCGTGACTCGAACATGGGGGGTCCTACACCGGGCGGGTGGAAAAGGAGCGGGTTCGCGCCCGGCGCCGCAGGGGCGGTCGCGGAGGGGGTCGCCGACCGTTCCGATCAGCAAAACTAAACGACAGCCGCCCGGAGGATGGGGTGCATGCGCCGCCGTGAATACCTCCGTTCCGCAGTCGGCGCTGCCGGTCTCGCGGGGATCGCAGGGAGCGCCCTGACCGCCGCCGGCAGCGACGACGACGCATCGCCCTCCTCCCGAACGACCGCGACGCCGACCGCCACCGCCGGGCCGACAGAAACCGGAACCGCGACCCCCACCGGCACCGACGCCGGCGACGGCTACGGCCCGCTGGCAAGCTTCGACGTGTCGAACGACCAGGGCGGGTTCCAGACCACCGAGGCGGTGATGGAACCGTCCGGCCGGTACGCGTTCGCCTCCCGGATCGACGGCTTCTACGTCGTCGACTGTCAGGACCCGGAGAACCCCGAGGTCGTCGGCACCTACACCGGGATCACCGCGTCGGGCGGCCGGTCCATCACGGGCTTCTACGACATCAAGTACAACCAGGGCCGGCTGATGCTGGCGACCTCCCGGGCGGCCGAGGGGTTCCGCGGGATCGCCATCTACGACGTGTCGGACCCGCTGAACCCGCGGCCGATGAAGACCTACGAGACGACCTACACCATCCACAACTCCGACCTCCACGGGGAGTACGCGTACCTGACGACCGGGCGGGAGCTCGACGTCGTCCACGTCGCCCCCGACCAGCCGGAGTCGGTGGCACAGTGGTCGCCCGCCGAGTACGACGCGGAGTACGGGGAGCTGTCCGGCAACCTCGTCAATCTCCACGACATGTACGTCCAGGACGAGCGGGCGTACCTGGCCTACTGGGACGGCGGGGCGTGGATCCTCGACGTGTCCGACCCGGCGAGTCCCGAGTACGTCGGCCACGCCGCCGAGTACTCCCTGTCGGAGCTGCAGGACGTGAGCGGGACCGACCTCTACGAGTACGCGATGGAGCCGGAGGGCAACGCCCACTACGTCCAGCCCGACGACGACGGCGACCTGCTCGCGGTCGGCGGGGAGAGCTGGAACCTCGAGGGCGGCGTCGACGACGACGAGTCCGACGAGGAGGACCTGGGCGGGCCGAGCGGGATCATCCTCTACGACATCAGCGACGCCACCAGTCCCGAGCGGCTGACGGAGATCGAACCGCCCCAGCCGCCGGAGGGCGAGACCGCCCGGCGACAGGGCGGCTACTACACCACCTCGCACAACTTCGAGATCGCCGGCGACTACCTCTACTCGTCGTGGTACCGCGGCGGGGTGAAGGTCCACGACATCTCCGACCCGGCGAACCCCGAACAGCTGGCCCACTACGAGAACGGCGACCGCGCGAGCTTCTGGACCGCGCAGGTCGGTGTCCCCGGCGAGTTCTTCATCGCGACGAGCTACGTCCACCCGACCGACCGGGACGGGCCCGGGGCGTTCTACACCTTCCCGGACCCCTCGGACAACCCGGCGACGGTGACGCCCTCCGGCGCCGAGGTCGACCTGCCGACGGACACGCCTGAGCCGACCGACGCGGCGGCGACCGACACGGGGACCTCGGCCGGGACGCCGACCGAGTCGCCGACCGCCACGGCCACGCCGTCGGCCTCGCCGACGCCGACGGCCACGCCGACCGACACCCCGACCGCGACGGGCGGGACCGCGACGAGCGGGATGGCCGGCGAGACCGCGACCGCGACGAGCGGGATGGCCGGCGAGACCGCGACCGCGACGAGCGGGATGGCCGGCGAGGGGGACACGGCGACCGGCAACGCGGACGCGACGACCAGCGGGAACGGCCCCGGGCTGGGCGTCCTGTCGGGGCTCGCGGCGCTGGGCATCGGCGCCTGGCGGCTCGGCCGCGGCGACGACGAGTGACCGCGCCGAGCGCGCCGGCCCGCTAGTCCGCCAGTCCGGCCGGTCCGCCGGCCTCGCCGGCCCGCCGGTCCGCCAGTCCCGTCGACCCCACCGGGAAACTGATACCCGTCGACCGCCATGCCGGGGACGTGCATCGACGCCAGTTCCTCCGGGCGGTCGCCGGGACCGCCGCCCTCCCGACCGCCGCCCTGGCGGCCCGCGACGGCGACGCCCGCCGGGCCGAGCCGGGGGCGAGCGCAGTTGCGAACGCGACCACGACGAGCGACGACGCGGCCGCGACGGCGACCCCCTCCGGGACGCCCACGCCGACACCGACGGACGCGGTCGCGACGCCCACCTCGGGATACGAACCGATCGGGAGCGTCGCCGTCGAGGGCGCGACGGAGACGGTCCTGACGCCCGACGGCGACACGGCGTTCGTCGCGGTCGGCGACGGCTTCGCCGTCCTCGACCTGACCGATCCCGCGGCCCCGACGGTCGTCGCGAGCGAGCGCGACATCTCGCCGCCGGGCACGAACCAGACGATGGGCGGGGTTCGGGACGTGAAGTACGACGACGGCCGCCTGCTCGTCGGCGGCCCCGCGGGCTACGACCCCGACAGCTTCTACGGCGTCGCGCTGTTCGACGTGAGCGACCCGACCGACCCCGCGTTCCTGCGGGCCTACGAGACGGCCTACCCGGTCCACAACTGCGACCTCGCGGGCGAGTACGCCTACCTCACCCGGAGCGACCGCGACGCCAACCCGCTGCTCGTCGTGGACGTGGGCCGCGACCAGCCACGGGAGGTCGCCCGCTGGTCGGTGCTGGACCACGACCCGGTCTGGGAGTCGGTCCCCCAGCAGCTGCGGACGCTCCACGACGTGTTCGTCCGCGACGGCTTCGCCTACCTGGCCTACTGGGACGCCGGGACGTGGATCCTCGACGTGAGCGACCCCACGGATCCGGGGTACGTCGCGGACGTTCGCGAGCGCGACCCCGAGACGCTGGCCGAACTCGACGGGCTGGCGGTCGCCCGCGAGTACTCGGAGCCGCCGGGCAACGACCACTACGCCGCGACCGATCCCGACAGTTCGCTGCTCGCGGTCGGCAAGGAGTCGTGGAACTCCAACTTCGGGAAGGAGGGCACCACGCCGGGTCCCGACGACCCCGGCGGCCCGAGCGGGGTCGCCATCTACGACATCGCCGACCCGCGCTCGCCGGAGCACCTCTCGACTATCGATCCGCCGCCGACCGCTGACCCGAACATCAACGGCGTCCGGACGACGGCCCACAACTTCGAACTGGCCGCCGGCCACTGCTACTCGTCGTGGTACCGCGGCGGGGTGGCCGTCCACGACCTGTCGGACCCGGCCGACCCCGAGCGGGTGCGGTACTTCCGGCGCTCCTCCGAGACGAGCTTCTGGACCGCACAGCTGGCGGCGCCCGGCGGCGCGGTCGTCGCCACCAGCTACTACGACCCCTCCGATCCCGACGCGCCGGCGCGGGTCTACACGTTCCCCGACGTGGACCGGGCGACGCCGACACCGACGCCCGGGCGCGCCGGCGCGACGACGGCCCCGACCGGGTCGGGCGGCCGTCCCGCGACGGACGGGAGCGGCGACGGCGAAAACGCGGGCGATGACGGGGCCGGTTCCGACGGGGGGACCGACGCAGTCGAAACGGAGGGCGCGACCGCGGGCGACGGCCCGGGGTTCGGCCCCGCGGCGGCGCTGGCCGGCATCGGGATCGGCGCGTGGCGGTTGCTCGACGGGAGCGACGAGCCGGGAGACGAGGAGTAGCCCTCAGAGGGCGTTCTCGACGGCGCCGGCGACGCTACGGGCCTTCTCTGCGAGCGCCTCGGGGACGTGGCCGGCGTCGACGGCGGCGTCGAGTTCGTCGTCGTCGACCCGCTCGACGCGGCCGTCGGCGTGTTTGACCACGTCGACGTGCAGGTCGACGTAGCGGACCGCCGACGGGAACACCTCGACCGGGGTGCAGACGTTGACGTACGTGCCCCGTTTCTCGCCGTCGTCGCCGCGGTAGACGGTGGGGTACCACCACTTGCCCTCGGTGAGTTTGGTGACAGCCACGTCGCCGGCCTGTTGCTCGACGCCGAGCGCGTCGTAGGTGCCGCGGCCGGACATCTCGCGTTCGACGACGACGGTGCCGTCGGCGTCCCGGCGGGTCACCTCGCCGCTGCCCAGCGAGAACATCCGGCCGTCGGGCTTGCCGTGGTCGATGCGGACGCTGTCGCCCTCCATCGGGCCGAACTGCCGCGTCACGGCGTCGAACGGGAAGTCCGCCTCGCCGCCGGTCCCGGCGTCGGGACAGACCGCCTCGACGAAGTCGACGGCCGCGCTGGCGGCGTTCGTCGCGGCCTTCGTGCGGTGGTGGCCGGGCATCGTCGCCGTCACGTCCCGCCGGTGCTCGTCGAGGCCGAACCGCGACTCGCGGCCGAACCAGACCCAGACGGTCGCCTCGCCGGGCCAGTAGCAGTACGGGGCGGCCTCCTCCGGCGCGGGCGCGTCGTCGAACGCCGAATCGAGCGCCGCCGCCCGGTGGGCGACTCCGTCGAGCGCGTCACCGAGCGCGTCCAGGTCCGCGTCGTCGGCCGCCCGGTCCCAGTCGGTCCCCCAGCCCTCGGGCGGGTCGACGGGCAGCAGGTCGGCCAGTTCCGGCCCGTTGCTGTCCGGCGACGTGCCGCGGACGAGCGTCGCGAGGCCGGCCTGCACGCGGACCGTCGTGTCGAGGACCGGCCGGCCGTCGCTCCACGGCGCCGCGGGTTCCTCGACCTGGACGCGCAGCCGGTCCCCTTCCTCGACGTGTGCGGCCGTCTTCGAGTAGGGCAGGAATCCCTCCGGGTCGGTGCCGGCGACCGGGGGCAGCGAGTCGGTTTCGGCGTCGTTCTCGGTAGCTCCGCTCCCGAGGGCGACGACGGCGCCGCTCCCGAGCGTCTCGGTCACCTCGCCGGCGTAGACGGCGCCCCGCGGCGTCGGGTCGCGCCACGCCAGCGCGTCGGTGCCGACCCCGCGGGCCGCGTCGAGCGCCGCCGCGACCGCCGCGGAGTCGCCGACGACCCCCACGCCCTGCCGGTCGTCGGTCGTCGCGACCTCGGCGCCCGCGGGCGCGACCGCGAACGCGTCGTCGAAGCGGTCGCGGATCGGCGGCGACGCCTGGACGACCGACAGCCCCGCGTCCTCGAACAGCCGGGTCAGCGCCGTCGTGTAGATGCCCCGGACCCGGACGGTCGGTGCGTCGCCGGCATCGCTTCCGGTGGCTTCCTCGCTGGCATCGCTTCCGGCGTCCTCGTCGCTGGCCGCATCCGCGCTCGCGTCCGCCGCTCCGTCGTCGCCGCTCATCTTTGAAGTAGCGAGGAAACCGCGCCGTGAACGGCGCGGAGGAATCGCGTTTGCCGCCCTGTCCGTCCACGACTGTTGCTGACCGTCTGTCCTACCCGTCTCTGTCGTCGGTGTCGAGCGCGTCTACCCCTTCCAACATGAGGCCCTTCCAAGTGTAGCCGCGCCGTTCTTTCACCGCTTTCAGTCGCTCGAACTGGTCCTCCTCGACTATGAACCGAATCTCTTTGCCCATGTTTGTGTGTAGTTAGCATGATTTTTATGTGTGTCGGGTGTGTTTGTTTGACTGTCGAATGTCGGCCACGACGACCGCCACCAAGACGCTCGAAGCCACGCTCGCGCCACCCACGGCGCACAAAGAGCGACGGCTTCAGCGCACCGAGGCGACCTACCGCCGTGCGCTCCGTGACGCCTTCGCGTCCGGGGCCGACACGCAGACGGCGGTCAACGACGTTGTGACCGGCTATGACCTGTCCTCGTATGCGAAAGACACGCTCAAACAGTACGTCCCGCAGCTCCGACGGACCTACGACGCCGAGGAACTGGCCGAGGACCATCCCGCTCGGTTCACGAACCGAGGGTGGCACCTCGACCACTCGCCCGACCGCGCCCACGAGTTCTGCTGGCGGGTGCCACAGGCCGGGCGCGGCACCTCCTTCTGGATTCCGTTGCGAATCAACCCCGACCAGCGGGACCTGTGGGACCGGCTGTACGACGGCGACGTGTCCGTGGGCGAGTTTCGCCTGCGCCAGCACCGCTCCTCGTGGACGTTGCACGTCACCGTCGAGTACGAGATCGAGCAACCGGAGACGCCGGACGACCCCACGCCGGTCGGCTTCGACGTGGGCGAGTCGTCGTTGCTCGTCGGCTGTGCCGTCGAGCAGGGCGCTCCGGTGGACCCGCTGTTCGTTGACGGCGGGCGAGCGCGACACCTCCGCAAAGAGATGCATACGACGCTGAAACGCCTGCAAGAACGCGGGGCCGCCGAGTGGCGGATTGACGAACGGTCCACCCACTACCAGAACGCACTCACGGATATTGTCGAGAAGGCCAGCCGAGAAGCCGTTGAGTACGCCCGACAGTTCGAGGGCCCGGTGATCGTCCTCGAAGACTTGACCTACATCCGTGAGTCGCTGGACTACGGCAAGTGGATGAACCGCCGTCTCCACGCATGGGCGTTCGCCCGCTTGCAGGGCCGCATTGAGGACAAAGCCCTTGACGCCGGGATTCCAGTCGAGTACGTCAACGCGGCCTACACGTCGCAGACGTGCCACGCTTGCGGGCACGTCGGCCACCGTGACGGCGACGAGTTCCGGTGTACCAACGAGGGCTGTTGGGTCACGGAGTACCACGCCGATCTGAACGCGGCGGCCAACATCGCTGGCCGCCTTGACCCGTGGGGAGAGAGCCTGCCGCTGAAACCGGCAGACGATGACTCGCCACGGGACGGGAGTGCCTGTGACAGCACCACGGGACACCGAGAGGCGAGTCGGGAACCCCGACAGACGACCCTCTCGGCGTACAGTTCCGAAACCTCCTCGCGTAGCGAGACTTCCCTTGTAGGAAGCCCCGCCGTTCGCGGCGGGTGAGGATGTCACAGCGCGTCGCGGTCGGCGGCGAAGCGGACCCGGTCGTTCACCGTCGGCCCCAGCGAGAGTTCGACGACCTCGTCGGAGAGGACGCGCCCGCCGGTGACGGGGACGCCCCAGGAGTCGAACCGGAGGTACCCGCGGATGTCGTCGGCGTGGGTGAACAGGTCGAGATAGTCGACGGCGTGTTCGGGGAACTCCTCGGCGGAGTGAGCCTGGTCCATGTCGGAGTAGACGGCGTCGCGGTCGGCGAAGAACGCTTCGAGGTCGTCGGCGGCCTCGCGGGTCGCCGCGACGACGCGCTCGGAGGCCGCCCGGATCTCCTCGTCGGAGAGGCCGGCCTCCCGGAGCGCCGCCTGCGTCCGCTGGTCGAAGTGCATACCCGCGGGTTCGCGGGCGGGGCTTGAAAACGTCGCGGTCACGCCCCGCGGCGGTGGTTCGCCGCTCGCGGGCGGGGCGAGCCGCCGGTCGGTGCTGTCGGTGCGGTGGTCGCGGTAGTCGCGGTGGTCGGCCGGTCAGATCGTCGCGCGGAGGACGAGCACGAGGAAGCCGAACATCGCGCCGAAGGCGATGACCGTCTTCGGGTCGATGCGGATGGCGTTGCGGTCCTCGGCGTCGAAGTACCGGACCAGCCCCGCGCTGGACATCAGTCCGCCGCCGTCGTTGCTGCTCATATCTGTCTCTCCCACTCCCGCCCGCGTAAGCCTTTCGTCCTGCCCCCGACCCGCGACCCCCGTCGCGGCGGCGTTCGCTCCTCCGCCGAAGCTGTCACTCGGGCGACCGTCGGACCCGCCGAACGGCGGTAGTGGAAACCCTTATCCCCGCGGATTCGCAACGTCCGATGACCCATGACAGTCACGCTCAAGGACTTCTACGCCGACTGGTGTGGCCCCTGCAAGACCCAGGACCCCATTCTGGAGGACCTCGAAGAGGAGTGGGGAGACGTCGAGTTCGAGAAGATCAACGTCGACGAACAGCAGGACGTGGCCAACGAGTACCACGTCCGCTCGCTGCCCACCCTCATCGTCGAGAACGACGACGGCATCGTCGAGCGGTTCGTCGGCGTCACCCAGGCCGACGACATCGAGGACGCCCTCCAGCAGGCCTCCGCGTAGCGCGCCCTTCCTGATCTCCGTTCTCGCCCGTCCCCGTACTCACTTCGTCAGCAGTGCCCACGTCAGTCTTCGGAGCGGACCGCCGCGATCGTGTCTTCCACGTCCGCTTCGGTGGTTCCCTCTTCGTCGAACCGCTCGCGAACACGAGCCGCGAGTTCCCGTAGATCCGCTTCCGGGTCGGACATATCGGATGTAACTGGTCGCGGACGAAAGACTTCGCCGGCTGCGGTCGGCGTCGTAATGCGGCCGAGCTAGTGGAACTTGACGCCCACGTCGTGCATCTTCTCGTTGTTCGTCGCGATGTTGATGAGCAGGGGGGTCAGCGCCTCGACCTCGGCGGCGTTCGCAATGGGGCCGGCGGAGACGGCCCGCAGGCCCTCGATCCCCTCGGCCAGCGCCGAGACGGTGTCGACGGCGTCCTCGTCGTCGCCGACGACGAGCGTGTCCACGTCGAGGTCGGCGTCGAGGTTCGCGAGGCGGTCGGCGGCGAGGTTGTGGAACGCGCCGACGACGGCCACCTCGTCCGGTGCCGCGCCGGCGGCCAGCGCGGTGACGCTCCCGGCGCCGGGCTTGTTGTAGTGCATCCCCTCCTCGTCGCGTTTCATCCCGACGGCGGGCGAGACCAGCACGTCGCCCGCGTCGAGTTCGTCGGCGACCGCCTCGACGGTGTCGGTGAGGTGGTACGCGGGGACCGCGGCGACGACCACGTCGGCGCGGGCCGCGGCCGCCGCGTTCTCGGCGCCCGCGATGTCGGAGTCGACCCCGCGGCTGTCGAGTTCGGTCGCGTACTCCTCGGCCTTGTTCTCGGCGCGCTCGGCGTCCCGGGAGCCGACGACGACGGTGTGGGAGGTGTGGTAGGCCCACCGCAGCGCCAGTCCCTCGCCGATGTCGCCGGTCCCGCCAAGCAGTGCGATGTCCATGTCGGGGCCGTAGGCCGAGATCAGGATAAGCGTTGGCGATTCGGCGAACGGGGCGGGAACCCGTCGGCTGTCGCCGCGGTCGCGACCGCGGCGCTCGTCGGGAGTCAGTTCCCGTTGTCGCTCGCCGTTCAGTCCTCGCCGTCGAGCAACGCGGGCAGGTCGTTGACGGAGTCGACCACCGCGGTCGCGCCGGCGCGTTCGTACTTCCGGCGCCCCTCCTCGCCGGTCAGCCCGCCGGTGAGGACGCCCACGCCACGGTACTCCCGGTCGGCGTCCTCGTCGGTGGCGTTGACGGCCGTCTCGATGTCGTCGAGCGTGTCGCCGACGAAGACGACCGAGTCGGCGCCGAAGCGCTCGGCCAGCGTCACGAGCGCGCGGGGGTGGGGCTTGCCCTCCGCCCAGTCGTCCATCGTGAACCGGTGCTCGTCGGGCACGTCCAGCCCGACGCGGTCCAGCGCGATGTCGGCCTCCGCGGCGGGCCGGCCCGTCAGGACGCCCACGTCGTAGCGGGCCTCGAGCGCGTCGACCGTCTCGCCGTCGAGGATGACCGGTTCGTCGTGGATGTACCCCGGGGTGTCCATCTCGGGCTCGCCGCCCTCCAGCTCCCGGTAGAGGTCGCTGCCCAGGTACAGCTGCTGGAACACGTCCCGGAGCCGGTCGGGGTCCCACTCGTTCATGACGCGCTCGCGCTCGGCGGGGCCTAGCGCGTCGAGGACGACCGTCTCCGCCGCGGAGACGCCGCCACCGGTGGCCGCCACCCGGTCGGTAAAGGAGGGGAGCGACAGCCCCAGCCCCGCCCCGTCGGCGAGGACGTACAGCGCGGCGGCGTACGTGAGCTCCCAGTCGTTGTTGAATCCCCCAGCGTCCTTGAACTGCTGGATGGCTTCCTTCGGGATGGTGTCGCCGTAGACCCGCGACACCGATTCGACGATCGCCCGGCGGTAGGAGTCGGCCACGTCGACGAGCACGCCGTCGACGTCGAGCACGACCGCGTCCGCGTTCATCGGTGTTTCCGGCGATGCGCTCCTGGCAAAAGTCCGTTCCGACTCGGGAGAAACTTCGGCGGGAGCGGCGGCGGTTCGGTGGGGCGGCTGTGCCATACGGTGCGGTCGGCCCGCGCTGTCGAGGACGGTCACAGCCCCATCGCGATATCAGCCCCGCGCGACGAACAGCGTCTCGCCGGGCAGCGTCTCCCGATCGACTGGGACGAGCGGCTGGTCGGTGCCCAGCGTGGTGAACATGAACGCGGCGTCGGCCCCCCGGGCGGCGGCCAGCGTCGGCCGGTGGAGCTCCGGCGGGAGGTTCAGCGCGTACACGAGGTCGGCGTCGGCGTAGACCGACGGGTCGGGGTCGGTCACGTCGTCGACGACGAACCGGACGGGGTCGGAGACCGACCGGACCCGGCGGTCGGTGGCGGTCACGTCTGTGTCCGCCTCGGCGAGCGCGTCGGCGACGACCGTGCGGCGGCCGATCCCCACTTCGACGGCGGTATCGAATTCGGCGAAGCGGGCGACCAATGCCTCCAGCGTCTCGGGGATCACAGCGGGGAGTTTATCACGGCGGCACGCATAAACGTCCCGTATGCACGTCGACATCGTGCCGGTGGGCGACGTCCGCGCCGAGGTCAAACGCGAGGCCTCGGCGAGCCTCCGGGCCGTCTACGAGAGCGACGTGACGATGCACGACACGCAGTCGATCCCCTCCGGCGCGTACGACCGCAGTCGCGACCAGTACAGCGCGGAATCGTTCATCAAGCTCGCCACCCGCGTCGGCGACGGCGACAAGAACATCGCCATCACCCCCAAGGACCTGTTCTACCACCGCCGCAACTACGTCTTCGGGCTCGCCTACCTCGACGGCAAGGGGTCGGTCATCTCCACCTACCGCCTCAACACCTCCTCCGACGGCGGCATCTCCCGCCGGTCCGACGAGGACGTGTTCTCCGACCGCGTCCGCAAGGAGGTCATCCACGAGATCGGCCACACCATGGGCCTGGAACACTGCGACAACAAGCGCTGCGTCATGAGCTTCTCGCCCACCGTCCGCGAGGTCGACATCAAAGACGAGGCGCTCTGCGGGACCTGCCAGCGCGAGGTCATGTGACAACGGCCGGCAGTACCGGCCACACGACGGCGCTCACGGCTTTTCTCGACCGAACCGCGGGATACCAACGTGGTTAGGCATCAGCGCTATTCCCGGCGGCCGCCAAGCGGGAGTGATGAGCGAATCCCAGAACCGCGAGCGGACGCGTGAACTCGGCGAACTGTTCGTCTCGGTCACCGGCGACGACACCGTGACGGAGTCCCAGGAAGCGGACGGCGAGAAGGTCTCGGACTCGGAGGACGACGAGTACGCACCGGACGACGACGGCCTCGACGGCGCCATCGACGCGGACCTGGACGGCGCGTCGAGCTAGAGCGTCGCCGTGTCGACGCCGGCGGCGGCCAGGCGGTCGCGCAGTAGCGGTATCCGTTCTCGCAGCGAATTCGGTGTGTGGGCGTCGGAGCCGACGGTCACCGCCACGTCGTGGTCGGCCAGCACCGACAGGAACTCGGCGTTCGGGTGGAACTCGCCGTACTCGCGGTCGACCCGGCCGGCGTTGAGCTCCGGGACCGTCGACGAGTCGGCCAGCGCCGCCGCCACCGCCTCGTAGTGGTCGGCCGTCGCGTGGCCCCGCAGCGCCGGGTTGCGCTCGACGATGTCGAGGTGGGCGGCGACGTCGAACAGTTCGGACTCGACGAGCGCGACCACCCGGTCGAAGTACTCGTCGACGGCGGCCGCCCGCTCGGACTCCGGGAGGTCCGCGAAGTAGTCCCGGTGGACGTTCACGCCGCGGAGCTCGTGGACGCTCCCGACGGCGTAGCCGAAGTCCGCCTCCGCGAGGAACGCCCGGATCTCGGCCTCGTCGGCCGGATGGTAGTCCATCTCGACGGCGTCGAACACGCGGATGTCGTAGTCGGCGCGGAGGTCGGCGATGGCGTCGCGGCGACGCTCGTAGGTCGCGTCGAGGTTGAAGCCGAGCCGCTTCTTGGCGCGGCGGGGCCCCTCCCGTTCGGAGACGTTGCAGTGGTCGGCGAAGCCGACGCCGTCCAGCCCCGCGTCGGCGGCCGCTCGGAGCATGGAGCCCATGAACTCGCCGTCCGAGTAGTTGGAGTGGACGTGGTAGTCGTACACGCCCCGGTATGGATCCGGCACAGCGAAGGAGCTTTCGGGGCCGCGACCCCGTCGCCGCGGGCGGGCCCGTGGGGACGGGGCCGCACCGAGCGGGCCGCGACCCCGCCCGGAAGCGGAAAATCAGTGGGGGAAGCCAAGGGGGAAACGCCCCAATTCCGAAGCGAACCCATGACCGCGCCGCCCCCCATCGACGAACTCCACTTCGACGACGCGCCCGCGGTCGAGGCGGTGCCGGGCCCGAAGTCCCGACAGCTCCGCGACCGCCAGCGCGCCGCCGAGAGCTCCGCGGTGCTGTACCCGACGGAGATGCCCATCGCCTTCCGCGAGGGCCGCGGCGCTACCCTCGAGGACGTCGACGGGAACCGCTATCTGGACTTCTTCGGCGGGATCAGCGTCCTCAACGTCGGCCACGCCAACCCCTACGTCACCGAGGCGGCGACCGAGCAGACCCGGCGGCTCCCCCACTCGCTGGACTTCCCGACCGAACCCCGGCTGGACCTCGTGGAGAAACTCCGCGAGATAGCCCCGGGCGAGATGGCGGGGGCGAGCCGCGTCGTCTTCGGCGGACCGACCGGGAGCGACGCCGTCGAGGGGTCGATCAAACTCGCCAAGCAGTATACCGGTAACCGCGGGATGGTGGCCTTCTACGGTGCCTTCCACGGCGAGACCTCGGGCGCGTTCAGCCTCAGCGCGGACGGCAAGTACAAGCGCGACTACACACCGCTGCTCGCCGAGGTCGAACACGCCCAGTACCCTTACCCGTTCCGTCAGGACGGGACACCGCAGGAGACCGTCGAGCGCGCCCTCGAAGACGTGAAGACGCTGCTGGGCGACCGCTACGGGGCGATGCCCAACCCCGCGGGCGTGTGGGTCGAGCCGGTCCAGGGCGAGGGCGGCATCGTCGTCCCCCCGGCAGGATTCATGTCCGGGCTGCGCGACCTCTGTGACGACCACGACGTGCCCCTGATCGTCGACGAGATACAGACGGGGATGGGCCGCACCGGGGAGTGGTGGGCCAGCGACCACTTCGACGTGACCCCCGACGCGATGACCGTCGGGAAGGCCATCGGCAACGGCCACCCGCTCTCGGCGACGGTCTACCGCGAGGAGCTGGACACCTGGGGGCCGGGCGGCCACACCGGCACCTTCCGGGGGTACAACGTCGCGATGCGGGCGGCGCTGCGCGCCATCGAGTACATCGAGGCCCGCGACCTGCTCGACCACGCGACCGAGCTGGGGACCTACCTCCGGAAGCGGCTCGCCCGGGTCGACAGCCCGCTGGTCGGCCAGGTTCGCGGGCTGGGGCTGTTCGTCGGCGCGGAGTTCGTCGACGGCGAGGGGCGCCCGGCTCCCGACGCCGTCGCGGCGGTGCGCCAGCGCTGTATGGAACGGGGCGTGCTCGCCTGGGGCGGCGGCCGCGACGACAACGTCCTGCGGCTGATCCCACCGCTGGTGCTGACTCGCGAGCAGGCCGAAACGGGGCTCGACATCGTCTGTGAGGCGATCGAAGCGGTCGACGCCGAACGACGGTGAGCACGCCGTTCCGCGCCCCTCGCTGGCGCCCCGCCGACGCGTCGGCCAGTTCTCAACGTCGACCCTGTCGGCCACCAGCAAAACGACACGCGCGGCCACGTGGCGTGTCAATGGCCGACGCCGCCGGCCCCGTCTCCCGGCGCATTAGGCATCCAATTAAAAAAGGCGAAGTCCCAAAGCAGGATCATGGATACGCACCGCCGGTGGGGGGTGGGCCCGCTGGCCGTCGCGAGCGTGGGCGCCGTGCTCGCGGCGACCGCGCTCGTCCACCACGCGGCGGAGGCCGCGACGCTCGATTCGCTCCGGGGTCCGGCGATCGCGTTGCTGGTCGACGGGGCCCCGGCGGTCGGCCTGGTATACGCGGGCTACCGCCTCGAGCACACCGACCTCGACGCCGAGTACCAGTGGCTTGTGGCCGTCTGGTCGCTCGGCGGGGTCGTGGTCTTCACGGGCGCGGTCGGGCTGACCATCGGCGTCCGGCTGCTGGAGGACAGGGTCGTCTCCGAACCGGCGTTCACGCTGCTGGTCGCCGCCTCGTTCGGCGGGCTGGCCGGTGTCGTCGCCGGCTACTACCGGGCGCGGGCGGTCGCCGACGCCACCCGCGCCCAGCGGGCGGGCGACGCGCTCGCGTTCGTCAACGGGCTCGTCAGGCACGACCTGCGCAACGACATGCAGGTGATCCGCGCCTACGCGGGCGAGATCGAGGACGCCGACGCGGAGGACGACGAGGTGGCCGACCACGCGGCGGTCGTCCGCGAGAAGACCGAGGAGGCATTCGAGCGCATCGAGACGGCGGGCTCGCTGGCGAAGACCGTCGCCGGCGAGGCCGAGTACGAGCCGGTCGATCTGGCCGCCGTCGCCGGCGACGCGGCCGCGAGCGTCGAGGCCGCCACCGCCGCGACCGTGCGGACCGACCTCCCCGAGCGGGCGCCGGTCGTCGCCAACGCCGGCCTCCGGTCGGTCGTCGACAACCTCGTCGAGAACGCGGTCGAGCACAACGACAGCGCCGACCCCCACGTCGCGCTGACCGTCGAGGACGGCGACGACGCGGTCACCCTGACGGTCAGCGACAACGGCCCCGGGTTCGCGCCCGACGAGCGGCCGACCGTCTACCGGCCGGGCGCGGAGACGGACGGCGGCGGGCTCCGCATCGCGGCGACGCTCGTCGACCGGTACGGCGGCGACCTCCGGATCGCCGACGACGGCCGCGGGGGCGACGACGGCGCGACCGTCGTCGTCACGCTGCCGCGGGCCGACGCCGACGACGCGGCCGCGCTGCGGCCCGACCAGCGGGCGGTCGGCGGGTGACGGTCAGGCCAGCCGGGTCACGGGCGTGTACCGCCCGGTCAGGTCGCCGGGCAACTGTCACGCCAGCCGGGTCACGGGCGTGTACCGCCCGGTCAGGTCGCCGGGCACCGGCAGCTCGCCGACGGCCGTCCACTCGCCGCCGTGGCGGACGAGGACGGACCCGCGGTGGGTCGCGACGACCAGGTCGCCGCCGGCCGCCGTCATCCCGGTGACCGTCTCGTCGGCCGGGGGGAACTCGACGGCCTCGACCGCGCCGTCGCGGACGGCGAACAGTTCGGGGTCGGCGTCGGGGTCGTCCCAGGTCGCGGAGTTCGCCAGCGCGCCGCCGGCGTAGACGGTCCCGTCCAGCGAGAACGCCGTCCGGAAGTACCGCTGGTCGACTCCCCCGTCCAGCCGTGTCCACGACGCCCCCGCGTCGGTCGTGCGGAAGAGCCCGAAGCCGGTCGCGGCGACGTACTCGCCCGGCCCGGCGACGTGGAGTTCGTGGATGTCGTCGTCGACGACATCGCCCGCGGCGTCGTCCCCCCGCAGTTCGGCCCACGTCTCGCCGCCGTCGTCGCTGCCGTGGACGCCGCCGACCTCCACGCCGGCGACCAGCCGGTCGGGGTCGGCCGGGTCGTGGTGGAGGTCGCGCACCTGCGCGAGATCGTCGTGGCGGGGGAGCCGCCACTCCTCGCGCGAGGGGAGCCGCTGGAACCCCTCGCACTCGCGCCACTCGACGGCCGGGCCGCCGTCGTCGGACTCGCCCGCGTCGACGCCCTCGAACTCGCCGGCGTAGACGCGGGCCGGACGGGTCCCGGCGTAGAGCCGCCCGCCGGGGAGCGCGCCGACGCTGTAGACCGCTTCGGTCGGGACTCCCAGGTCGACCCACGTCTCGCCGTCCGGCGAGTGGAAGAGGCCGGTCGTCGTCGCCGCGAAGGCGCCGTCGGACGAGTCCGACGAGGTTTCGCTCCGTTCCCTCGCGAAACCGCCGTCGAGGCCGTCGAACGTCCGCAGTCGCATCACGCGGCCGCTGGCGAGCGTTCGCTCGGCCGTCCGGTCGGCAGGGCCGTCGAGGTCGGAGAACCGGTACACGCCGTCGTCGCTGCCGGCGAGGAGCATGTCCGGACCCACGGCCGACCCCACCAAAAGCGCTCGCTGAATCCCGTTTTTGTTCCCGGTCTGGTGGGTCGGCGGCCCGGTCAGAGGCTATCGCCGCCGTCCACCCAGAGCACCTCGCCGGTGACGTAGTCGGCGCCCTCGCTGGCGAGGTAGCGGTAGGCGTCTTTCAGGTCCGCCGGCCGGCCGGCGCGCGTCGGGGGTTCGCGACCGCCGCCGACGGCGTCCGCGGCGCGCTCGGACCAGCCATCGGTGATCTCGGTGGCGACGGGGCCCGGCGCGACGGCGTTGACGCGCACGCCGTGGTCGGCGAGTTCGAGCGCTGCGCTGCGCGTGAGCATCTGGACCGCCCCCTTGGTCGTCGCGTAGTGGGAGTGGTCCCACTCGGCGCGCTCGCTGGTCGTCGACGCGGTGTTGACGACGACGCCCGGGTCGTCGCGGTCGATCATGTCCCGCGCCGCGAGCTGCGTCCCGAAGAACGCGCCGCGGGCGTTGACCGCGTGGAGGCGGTCGTACCCGGCGGGCTCGACGTCGAGGAACTCGCGGCTCTCGTGGATCCCCGCGTTGTTGACCATCACGTCGACGCCGCCCAAGTCGCGGGCGCCCTCGACGACGGCGGCGAGGGCGTCGTAGTCGGCGACGTCGGTCTCGACGAAGACCCCCCGGCCGCCGGTCTCGGCGTCGACCAGTTCGTGGGTCGGCGTCTCGGCGTCGCCGGCGGCCGCATCGCCGTCCCGGTCTTTCGGGTCGGCGCGCACGTCGGCGTTGATCACGGTCGCGCCGGCCTCGCCGAAGCCGACGGCGACCGCGCGACCGATGCCGGAACTCGCGCCCGTCACGATCACTGTCTCGCCCGAGAAGTCCGCGCTGATAGTTCCCATGGCCGTGGTACGGACTCCAGTAGCAACGGCGTTTCGGAGGCCGGGCCGAGGCGAACCTGCTCGGCGAGTCAGCCGAGTTCGGGGCGGCTGAACCGGAGGTATCCGAGTGCCAGCGAGCCGAGCGACCAGGCCAGCAGGACGGCGACGTGGAACCAGGTCCGCTCGTAGACGGCGTCGGCGCCGCCGCCCATGTGCGCGAACCGTTCGTAGTTCTCGGCGCCCTGCGCGGAGATCGGTTCGACCGGCTCGCCGTAGGCCATCAGCGGCGAGAGCGCGCTCACGAGTTCGCGCGTCGACTCCGAGACCTCCGCGCCGAGGCGGTCACCGTCCCGGCCGGGACTGCCCTCGGACCGCCTGCAGCACCGACCCGGTCGCGGTTCGGCGCTCGCGCCCGCGAAGTAACAACCGAATACTCATGCCGATCCCGTCGGATCGTCGGACCCATGGATCGCGTCGCCGCGTTCGGTATCGGGAGCACGAACTTTCGAGCCGCCGTCGCCACGACGAGCGGGGAGTTCCTAACCGACGTCGCCGCCGAGCCGACGCGCCCCCGGGACCTCGCCGACCAGCTCGCGACGGCGGTCGGCGACCTGCGGCGGTCGACCGACCACCCCATCGACGCCGTGGCCGTCTCGACCGCCGGGCTCGTCGACGATTCGGCGGGTGTGATCCGCGAGTTCGACACGCCCGACGGGGAGACGGTCGAACGGATCGACGTGGGCGGAGCGGTCGACCGCGCCCACGGGCTCCCCGTCACGCTGGCCAACGACTGCAACGCGGCCGCGCTCGGGGAATGGTACTACGGCGCGCGCCGCGACGAGCGCTGTCTCGCCCACCTCACGTTCGGGACCGGGATCGGCGGCGGCGTCGTCGAGGACGGCCGGCTCCACCGCGGGGAGAGCGGCCAGGCCAGCGAGTTCGGCCTGCTCCCGGTCGCGCCCCGCGAGTTCGAGAGCACGGGCGTCGCCGGCGCCTGGGAGGCGGTCTGCTCCGGCCGCGGCATCCCTCGGTTCGCCGCCGAGTTCGCCGACGACGCCGCCGCCTCGGACGCGGAGCGGGGAGACGGGCGCTCCGGAGCGGTCGGGCTCGACGGCGGCGGCCACACGGCTGAAGCGGTGTTCGCCGCGGCCGACGCGGGCGAGGCCTGGGCCCGGGACTGCCTCGACGAGGTCGACCGGTACAACGCCGCCGGGGTCGCGGCGGTCTGTAACGCGGTCAACCCCGGGCTGGTCACGCTCGGCGGCGGCGTCGCGCTCAACAACCCGGACCGGATCCTCTCCGGCATCGAGGCGCACCTCGACCGGTACCTGTTCGTCGACCGCCCGACCGTTCGGCTCACGCCGCTGGGCGACGATATCGGTCTCTACGGGGCGCTGGCGGCCGCTCAGGTAGAGCGGTGACTTCGAGGCCCCCGAGAACCCGTTCGTCACGCACACCGACTGACTGCGAGTCGTGGCTCAGCGGTGTTCGTCGATCCACTCACACCACGAGTGGAAATCGTCCGCCCCGCACTGGTCCGCGATCTGCTGTAGCGTCCCGGTCCGGACGCGGTCGTGCAGCGGGACGGTGACGGTCCGTTTCTCGCCCGTCTCGGGATGCGTGTACTTGAGAATCGCGTGGTCACCGCGTGTCCGGTCGTGGCGATACCCGAATTTGCGGAGGACGTTGACTATCTCCTCGCCGGAAAAGTCGCGAGAAACCATCCGCTACTCGTCGAACCACGGCGCGTCCGGTTCCGGAGCCTCTCCGTCGACCTCCTCAGCTGCCTGCGTCGCCTCGACGGCCTCGTCGAGGTTCGCCAGCGCCTCCGTCCTGCTCGGACCCTGGCTCGCGACCCCCGTCTCCTCGTCGACGGCCGACCACCAGCCGTCGTCTTCCTCGATGAGGCGGATCTCGCGCCCGGTGCTCATACGGATCGGTACGGCGGAATGTCTGAAAAGGGTTCGGACGTGTCCGAAACGGACCTCGCTGACAGGTCAGTCCGAGTAGTAGTACTCGCCGGCGTTCTTCTGCTCGCGGTCGAGTTGCGACCCCGGCTTGTTGATCCGCGGGCGGCCGGTGCGCTCGTCGCGGCGGAAGGTGATGTCGAGGTTCGCGAGGAACTCGTTCATGCCGTCGCGCATGCTCACCGGCGGCGAGGCGTGGCCGTGTTCGGCCGGTTCGCCGTCGAAGACCAGCATCCGGTCGGCCAGCAGGTCGATCATGTAGATGTCGTGGTCGATGACCAGCGCGGTGGCGTCGTGGTTCTCGGCGTAGCGGCGGATGGCCGAGGTGGCCCGCACCCGCTGTTCCACGTCGAGGTGCGCCGATGGCTCGTCCAGCAGGTACAGGTCGGCGTCCTCGGAGAGGCAGGCCGCGATGGCGACGCGCTGGCGCTCACCGCCCGAGAGGTCGGTGAGGTTCTGTTCCATCACGCGGTCGAGCTGCAGCGGGTCGGCGATCTCCGTGTTCCAGTAGGAGGTGCCGAAGTCGTCGGTGATAGAGGAGAGGAAGGCGTCGACGCGCATCGGCTGGTCGATCTCGACGTACTGGGGCTTGTAGGCGATCTCCAGCCGCGCGTCGACCTCCCCCTCGTCGGGCTCCAGCCGGCCGGCGAGCAGCTGGGCGAACGTCGACTTCCCGATGCCGTTGGGGCCGACGACGCCCAGCACCTCGTTCTCCTGGATCTCCCCGCCCTCCACGTCGAGCGAGAACTCGCCGTCGCCGTAGGACTTGGTGAGGTCGGGGTACTCGACGACCACGTCGCCCTGGGCGGTCGTCCGCGGGGCGTGTTCCTCGAACTGGATGGACTCCTGGCGGACCCGCATGTTCTCGTTCTCCAGGTAGCCGCCGAGGTACTCGTTGATGCCGTTCTTCGTCGACTTGGGGCTCGTGATGACGCCGAACGCGCCCGACGAGCCGTAGGCGACGTGGATGGTGTCGGCCAAAAGATCCAGGATGGCCAGGTCGTGCTCGACGACGAGCATCGACCGGCCGCCCTCGTCGGCGAGTTCCCGGACGAGCCGCGCGGCGGTCATCCGCTGGCCGATGTCGAGGTAGGGGGTCAGCTCGTCGAGGAAGTAGAAGTCGGCGTCGCGGGCGAGACAGGCGACGAGGGCGACCCGCTGGAGTTCGCCGCCGGAGAGGGTGTCGATGTCCTGGTCGACGACCGGGCGGATCCCGACGCGGTCGATCAGCTCGTCGAGCGCGCCCCGCTCGTCGGTCCGCTCCAGCAGCTCGCGAGTCGTCCCGTCGAACTGGTCGGGGATCTGGTCGACGTACTGCGGTTTGCGCGCGACGGTCACGTCGCCCGCCCGCAGCTCCTCGAGGTAGGTCTGCAGCTCGGTCCCGCGGTACTCGTCCATGACGGTCTCCCAGCCGGGCGGGTCGCCCGACACCTGGCCGAGGTTCGGCGCCATCTCGTCGGCGAGGATGCGGACCGCGGTGGTCTTCCCGATGCCGTTCGGGCCGAGGATGCCGGTGACCTGCCCCTCCTGGGGCGCGGGCAGCCCGTAGAGGGCGAAGGCGTTCTCGCCGTAGCGGTGGACGGGGTCGTCGTCGAGCTCCTGCGGGAGGTTGATGATCTCGATCGCGTCGAACGGGCACTTGTTGACGCAGATACCGCAGGACTCGCCGAGGCAGATCTCCTCGGAGATGTGGATCTGGTCGGGGTCGCCCTCGAAGGGTTCGCCCTCCTCGAAGCGCTCCTCGCGGGTGACGATACACTCCTTGCCCGAGCGGTTCGGCGGGCAGAAGTTCGCACACTCGTAGTTACAGCGGTCGGGCTGACACCTGTCGAGGTCGACGACCGCGATGGAGTCGTCCGCCATCGTTACAGGGAGGTCCCCGCGGTCAGCAGGATCCCCCAGGAGACGAACCACAGCGAGAAGGTGATGAACGCGATGTAGAGGTACTCCTTGGGGCCGAAGTCGTCGACGTCGATGCCGATCGCCATGTAGACCGGAAGCTGGACGAGCACCGCCGCGCCGAGCAGGTACAGGCCCAGCCGGTCGTTGGGGCCGGTCGCCAGCGCCTGGGCGGCCACGCCGGCGCCGATCCCCAGCACGGAGGCGAGCGTCGTCACCGTCAGCCCCCGCAGGTGGTCGTCCCACCCCTCGGCGGTTTCGGTAGCCATACGTCCGTCTCGGCCGCGCGGCCCCAAAAGCCGTTCGTTCCCGCCCCCACCGTCGGGCCGGAACGCGCCGCGCCCTCACTGACTCCCACTGGTCCCCGCTGGCCACCACTGGCCCCCACCGGTCCCGCCGTCACCCTCAGCCCCTTGCCGTCCCCCGGCGGCGCCCCACCGGCGTCACCGTCTGCGCTCCCGTGGCGGCGATACTGCGGGTCTTGGCTGTCGCCAGTGTGAATCTTTATTGTACGCGCGCCCCACCCATCTATCGATGCCCGAGACAGACGGGGACGACCTCAGCGACCTGCCGCCGAGCGCGAAACTCGTCTTCAAAGTGCTGGAGTACGACGGTCCGCTCACCCAGAAAGGGATCGTCGAGGAGTCGATGCTCTCCGCGCGGACCGTCCGCTACGCCCTCGAACGCCTCGAGGAGGTCGGCGTCGTCGAGGAGGACGTCTACTTCGCCGACGCCCGCCAGAACCTCTACGAGATCGACAAGCCCGACTGCGACGGCGACTGCGAGGCCGCCGCCTCCGCCGACTGACGACCCAGCGCACCGACCGACGACCGACGCCGTTCTCGACCGCGCTTCGCGCGTCCTCGACGTGTCGCACGAACCGCCGGGTCCGGAGTGTCCGCTCACACCTCGGGTTCGAGGTAGACGGTGCGGACGCTCGCGTTCGCCGCCTTCATCGCCTCCTCGATCTCCGTGATCGTCGCGTCGAGGTCGGTGCCGTCGGACCCGGGGTGGAACTCAACGTCCGCGGAGACGACGATCCGCTCGGGGCCGAAGTAGACCGTCCGGAAGTCGACGATGCGGTCGACCTCCTCGCGGTCCTCCACGATCGCGCGCAGTTTCTCCTCCTCGTCTCTGGGGAGGCTCTCGCCGAGGATGAGCCGCTTGTTCTCCCAGGCGAGCGCGACGGCGAAGCCCATCAGCATGATCCCGATGAGCAGCGCGGCGAGGGCGTCGTAGACGGCGTTGCCGGTCTGCTGTTCGAGGAAGATCCCGGCCAGCGCGAGCACCAGGCCGACGAGGGCGATGGTGTCCTCGGTCAGCGCGGTGAGGGTGGTCACGTCGCTGGTCTTGCGGAACGCCTCGCGCATGCCCGACCAGTCGTTCTCCTCGATCTGGGTCTTCATGCCCGCGTAGGCCTTGCTGAACGCCCAGCTCTCGAAGGCGATGCCCAGCAGGAGGACGGTGTAGTTGACGAGGATCGGGTCGAACCCGCCCGGCGGCTGGAAGGATAGCCAGAGAAACTCGACGGCTTCGCCCCCGCCGCCGTGGCCGCCCGAGCCCATCAGCGCGTTGATGCCGTGTTTCGCGGACTCCCAGCCGGCGATGCCGAACAGGAAGACGGAGACGAGGAAGGCGTAGAAGAACTGCGCCTTGCCGTAGCCGAAGGGGTGGCGCCGGTCGGCCTCGCGGCCGCCGTAGCGGAGGCCGATGAGGAGAAAGACCTGGTTGCCGGTGTCGGAGATCGAGTGGTAGGTCTCCGAGAGCATCGCGGCGCTCCCGGTCAACAGGAAGCCGGCGAACTTCATGATCGCGATGGCCCCGTTCGCGATCAGCGCCGCCATCACGACCGACTTGCTCTCTGCCATTGTGGTCCGGTCGCACGGGTTCGCCAAAGGCTTTGGCACCCGACCGCGGCGGATCCGAGGCGTTAGGTGGTGGGCCGTCGAACCCGCCACCGTGATCACGGTCGTCTCGGACACCCACGGCACCGACGGGCACCGACTCGAAGGCCGGACCCTCGAAGCGGTCCGGGAGGCCGACCTCGTCGTTCACGCCGGCGACTTCACGACGGAGGCGGTGCTGGACGCGTTCGAGTCGGAGGTCGGGGCCGGAGCCGGGGCCGAGAACAGCGGCGAACGCGGGGATGGGGAGAGCGGAACGAACGCGGCGTTCGCCGCGGTGTACGGGAACAACGACGACCCGGGGGTCCGGGAGCGGCTGACGGCGGAGCGGACCGTCGAGCGCGACGGCCTCCGGGTCGCCGTCGTCCACGGCCACGAACACGACGACACGTCGCTGTCGCTGCTGGGGCGCCAGGAGCGGGCGGACGTCGTCGTGGTCGGGCACTCCCACGAGCCAGGGTGGCGACGGGTAGGGGCGGTCACGGTCCTGAACCCCGGGAGTCACGCCGACCCGCGGTGGCACCGTCCGGGCCACGCGGAACTGGAACCGACCGGGGAGGGCCCGACCGGTCGGCTGGTGGCACCCGACGGGGAGGTCTTCGACGAGTTCGACCTCGCCGCCACCGGGCGGGAGTGACGGCGGGCCGGGGTCGAAGCGGGGCAGGGCGGGGCGGCGTGCACCCGCTACTTCGGCGGGGAGGGAAAAGTAGCCGGCGGAAACTCAAACGGCCGTTTCACTGTCGGACCGACCGCCGCGGTGGGCCGGTCGGCCGGATGTCCGGGGGATCGGCCCGCCGGTGGTTACCCGCGGACGTACCAGACGGCGAAGGCGCCGACGAGCACGGCGGCGCCCCCGAGGAAGAAGAAGGCGCCCGGTCCCAGCCCCTCGACGACGCCCGTGGAGGCGACGGGGGGGCCGGTGGGGGTCGGCGTGTGGGCGGCGGCCGCGGCGCCGTCGGTGCCGGCCCCGGCGGACTCGCCGCCGAGCACCGGGACGCCGCGGCCGGCCAGCGCCGAGACGACGAGGCTGACGACCGCGAGCAGGCCGACCGCGCCCAGCAGCCGCGAGAGGGCGGTCCTGATGCTCGTGGACTTCTCCTGGTCGCCGGCGAAGATGACCAGCGGCTGGTCGGCGGGCGCGTACACGTCCATCTCGCGGCCCTTCTGGGAGTAGGCCGTGTCGACGACCTCGACGGCGCCGGCGTCCTCGAGGTTCTCAAGGTGGTACTGTGCGTTCTGCAGCGAGGTGTCGACGCGTTCGGCCAGCTCGGCCGGCGGCGCGGGGGCCTCGTGGAGCTCACCGAGGAGGCGACGGGCAGTCTCCGAGGAGAGCGCAGAGAGCAGATCGTCGGCGTCGTCGCTCTCGACGCCGACTACCCGCGGCTCCGCGTCGTCGGCCGCCGCGGTGTCGGGTTTGGAGGGCAGCAGCGACATCTCACGTCGCGCTTTGCACCCCTGCAGTATCAGTCTTACCACCTGACAGACGTGACAGGTCCCGCCCGTGACGGCCCGACACGGGTCGCGGCGCGGGCGTCACCCATCGCCGGCACCGCCTCCCCCGTGCCGGCGCAATCGCCGCCACCCTGCCGGCACCGCCTCCCTCCGTGCCGGCGCGGTCGACGGGTCCGGCCGGCCGCTCCCGCGCGTGTCGCCGTGCCGAAACCTCTTTGCCCGGGGGCGCGGTAGGCCGGCGTATGCAGATCGGTGACCTGGTCTCGTGGTTCTTCGAGGACCCCGTCCTCGTCGCCATCGTCGCCGTCCTTCTGACGTTCGTGTTCCTCCTCTACCTGTTCCTCCGCCGGACCGCACAGGGGTTCAAAGAGGGGATGAACCAGGGCCGCCAGTAGCGGCCGCCCGCTGGCGTTCAGTCTATCGCCCGCTCGACGCCCGACAGCGCCGCGTCGATATCCTCGTCGTCGACATCCCAGTGCGTGCAAAAGCGCACGCGGTAGTCGCCGAAGGCGACGCAGCCGACACCCTCGCGCTCGCAGGCCGCGACCACCTCGTCGGCCGGATCGTCGGTCCGGACGACGACGATGTTCGTCTCGGGCTCGGGCGCGTCGATCCCCGGGAGGTCGTCCAGCCCGGCGGCCAGCCGGCGGGCCCGCTCGTGGTCCGCGGCGAGGCGGTCGCGGTTCTCCAGCGCTCTGAGCCCGGGCGCGGCGAGAATACCGGCCTGGCGCATCCCGCCGCCCATGAGCTTGCGGTTGCGGCGGGCGCGCTCGACGAATTCCTCGGATCCTGCGAGCACCGACCCCACGGGCGCGCCCAGCCCCTTCGAGAGACAGACCATCGCCGAGTCGACCTCGCGGGTGACCCGCTCGGCCGGGGTATCGAGGGCCGCGGCGGCGTTGAACAGTCGCGCGCCGTCGAGGTGGACGGACACGTCGCGCTCGCGGGCGACCGCGGCCGCGGCGTCGATGGCCTCGGGCGCGATGGCGGTGCCGCCCTTGCTATTATGAGTGTTCTCCAGGGCGAGCAGGCCGGTCCCGGCGCGGTGGCCGTCCGCTTCGACGTACGCCTCGCGGACCTGTTCGGGGGCGACCACGCCGCGGTCGTCGCCCTCGACGGGTCGTGGCTGGACGCCCGAGTGCTGTGCGACGCCGCCGAGCTCCCACTTGTAGACGTGGCTCTCGCGTTCGACGATCGCCTCCTGGCCGCGCTCGGTGTGGGTGCGGACGGCGACCTGGTTGCCCATCGTCCCCGAGGGGACCAGCAGGGCGTCGCCGAAGCCCAGCACGTCCGCGACGCGGGCTTCGAGCTCGTTGACGGTCGGGTCCTCGCCGTACACGTCGTCGCCGACCTCGGCGTCGCGGGCTGCCGCGCGCATCGCCTCGTCGGGTTTCGTGACGGTGTCGCTACGCAGGTCGATCACGGCCGCGAGTACGCGGTCGGCGGGGAAATAGCTGGTCGAACGGTCCGGGTACCGCCCTCAGTCCCGCGCGAGTAGTGCCTCGGGCGTCAGTTCGCGGCCGTTGTAGTCGATGCGGAAAGCCGCCTCGCCGCCGGTCCGCGCGAAGTCCGTCACGTCGCCGGTGACCGCGTAGGTGTCGCCGTAGCCGGTGTTGCCGGTGAAGCCGCTGACGGTGACGGTACCGTCGCCGTTCTCGACGACCTCGTCGTTGTCCCCGGCCGAGCGCTTCGGGCCGGCGTTGGTCACCTTCCGGACGGTCCCCTCGACGGTGAACTCGTAGTCGACCTCCCCCTGTTCGGTGGCGACGACCGCGAGCAGGTCGGTCGCTGGCGCGGTGGTCTCGACGGCCCGCCACTCGGCCTCGCGGAGGACGTAGTCGCCGTCGCCGCCGGTCTGGGAGAACTCGGTGATCGGGCCGCCGACGGCGTACACGTCGCTGTAGCCCGGGTTCCCGGTCGTACCCGAGACGGTCGTCCCGCCGTCGCCGGTCGCGATGGCGTCGTTGCCGCCGGGCGAGGCGCCCCGGCGGTCCGAGAGCGTCACGGCGCGGACCGGCCCGTCGACGGTGAACTCGTAGTCGACGGCGCCCTCGGTCGCGCCCATCACCTCGACGAGCCGCTCCTGGTGAGTCGCCTTCCCGAGCAGGTACTGCTCGGCGGCGGGGTTGCGGACGTAGTGGGTCACGTACCCCAGGTCGTGGAAGATCTCGACCGCCTCGACGACCTTGCCCGCGTGCTCGCCCGTTCCCCGGTAGACGCCGGTGATCCCGTCGGGCGATTCGGGGCCGTCGAGGTGGACCTTCTCCTGGCTCGTCCCGTCGACGAAGTGCAGGTCGACCTGCGAGACCAGCCGGCCGGGGTAGGTGTCGGTCTCCAGGAACTGCCCCGGCCGGACGGTCGCCCGCGAGTCGGTGAACGTGACCGACTTCCCCCCGGGGTCGCAGTCGGCCGCGTCGTTCGTCCGCGTCCACTCGTTGCCGTCGAAGTCGGCGAACGTCACCGACTCGACCACGCGCCCGGGCGCACCGAAGGTCTCGGGCCGTCCCTCGCCGATGTCCACGAAGCTCCCGTCGGCGAAGACCGCCCGCGCGCTGCGGGCGCTCCCCCAGTCGTCGACGCTGACGGTCGAGCACTCGACCGCCGCCGTCGGCGCGACCGTCCCGTCCGTTGCAGCCGCCGTCCCGCCCGTTGCGACCGCCGACAGCGCCCCCAGCGCGCTCGACGCGAGGAAGGTCCGTCTCGTGTTCCGCAGTTGTCGGTCGGACATAGCACGCTCCCGGGTAGGGGGACACCCGTATTTCGTTATAGCCCCGCAACTCCCGGTAGGCGCGGGTTATCGCCGCCGTACCCTCCCGGACTCTCGCCGGATCGGGCCGGCCAGCCGCCCCGTGGCGGCCGTCTATGTTGTACGGTACCTAGTCACAGATTATCACTTTACGCTTCGCGTACGTGTTCCGGCCGTGGACGCACTGACCGACCACTACGAGACCGTCCGGGAACGCAACGACTTCGAACCGGTCGACGGGGCCGTCGGGCCGGTGCCGGCCGGCGAACGCCGGCGGTTCGTCGCCGTCGACGACGAGGCCGTCTTCGGTGGGACCGACGGGGCCGACGGGACCGACAGGGCCGACCGGAGCGGGACGCTCGTCGCGACGGGCGTCGGGATGACCGGTCCGCCCCACCTGGGGACCGTCGGCCAGTTCCTGACCGCCGTCGCGCTCCAGGAGGCGGGCCTGGACGTGCAGTTCGTCCTCGCCGACCTGGAGCCCTACCACGGCGGCGCCCCGCTCGACCGCGTGCGGTCGCTCGCCGAGCGCTACCGCGCGTTCGCGCTCGACCTGGGATTCGACCCGGACCGCGGCCGGCTCCGCACTCAGAGCGAGGCCCGCGACGTGATGCACACCGGGCAGTTGCTGGCGCCCTACTACGACCCCGATGCGTGGGGCGGAGAGGACGACGCCGACGGCGACTCGCCGGACGGCGATCCGCCGCCGACCGAGTGGGAGCGGGCGGTGCGCGAGGCCTACGGGGCCGCCGAGGGCGACCGCGGGCCGGGGACCGCCGCCGTCGCGCGGTCGGGTGCGACCTCGGAGGCGGCCGACGCCCACAGCGCCGTCCTCCACGGCGTCGACTTCCTCCACCCGCTGTACGCGGGCGAGTACGAGCGGCTGGTCCTCCAGTTCGGGATCGACGAGCACCACCTCACCGGAATGGCGCGGCGGTTCCGCGACGCCGCACCCGTCGACGGCGACGTGGCGGGGCTGTACACCCGGATGCTCCCGGGTTTCGACGGGACGCCGAAGATGGCCAAGTCGATCCCCGGGTCGGGCGTCTCGCTCGCGATGGACTCCGAGGAGATCCGCGAGCGGATCGCGGGCGACGAGGGCGGCGACCCCGCGACTTCGCCCGTCTTCCAGGCGATGTGTCTGGCGTCGCGCTACGACGCCGACCGCCTGGGTCGGCTGGAATCGGCCTGCGAGTCGGGCGGGGAGGAGTGGGAGCGGGCGAAGACGGAGTACGCCGAGTTCGTCGTCGAGCTGGCCGAGCGCTGGCGTGCGACCGGCGACTGAGCGGTCAGGCCCCGACGAGCGCGTAGAGCGTCGCCGAGTTGACGACGACGCTCGCGAGCGCGTACGACAGGTACGCCAGCGCGGGCGCCAGCAGCGAGCGCGTCCCGACGTACGCGTACGCCGCCACCCCGACGAGGGCGACGTGCGTGGCCGGCGTCAGGAGTTCGAGCGGCCCGTCGATCCCGCGCCCGACCGAGAAGGCGGCGAGCGCGACGGCCAGCGCGACCGGCAGGAGCGCCGCGGCGCGGGCCCGCCGGTCGTCGACCCGCCGGTCGGCGTAGACGGCGACGCCCAGACCGAGGACGAACAGCGCCGCGACGGCCGCGCGCTCGGGCGTGACGTACAGCCACGGCCCCGACCGGATGGCGGCGGGCGCGGAGACGAACCGCGGCGTCGCGAAGTACGCGCTCGTCAGCGCGGTCGCGGCGGCCGCGCGCTCGGGGCCGAGCACCCGCCCGAACGCGCCCTGAACGAGGCCCTGGTACAGCAGCGCCATCCCGGCGGCGAACACCGCGACGAAGACCAGCGTTCGGTCGGCCAGGTTCGCCGGGGCGTTCGCGAGCGCCGCCGAGAGGTGGTCGGCTCCGATCCCGTAGGTGAGCGCGGCCGGCACGAGCGGGACCGCGGCGAGCGCCGCGGCGCCGACCGCCGCCGCGCCGAGGAGGGCGCCGGCCTCGCGGTCGGGGACCGACA